>DXIX01000014.1 GCA_019112635.1 Candidatus Blautia intestinigallinarum
ACGGGTGCGAAGCCCAAGGAGGTATCCGCTATACCGATTGCTCTTATCATTCTAACAGCTTAAGCAACAAGATGGGTAATTCCTTACTGGCTGTAAGGGCTATTAACCATAAATATATTGTAGTAGGAGGAATTATTTTGAATCGGCTGCTTTTGTTAGAAGATGATTTTAGCCTGATCGAAGGGCTTCGCTATTCTCTTGAAAAAAATCATTTCGTATTAGATATTGTCCGCACCGTGGAAGATGCCAGAAAAGTTCTCGCCGGCAGCACTTCTTATGATCTGTTGCTTCTGGACGTGACGCTTCCAGATGGGACAGGTTTTCAGATCTGTGAAGAAGTTCGTGCCAGAGGTGATCTCACACCGATTATTTTTCTCACCGCTTCTGATGAGGAGACGAATATTATCCGTGGACTGGACAGCGGCGGAGACGACTACATTACCAAACCATTCAAGTTAGGAGAGCTGTGTTCCCGCATCCGGGCTTTGCTGCGCCGCAGCGGTATTCACCCCGAGAAGTCTCCCTCCTGCCTGCGTTCCGGGGACTTGTTCCTGGATCCCATGTCCTGCAAAGTCTGTCTGCACGGAGAGCCATTGGAACTTACCAGCGCTGAATACCGTCTTCTAAGCCTTTTTCTTCAAAATCCCGGACAGATTCTGACCCGTGCCTGGATCCTGGATCAACTGTGGGACGGCAACGGTAACTTTGTGGACGACAATACCCTGTCTGTCTATATCCGCCGTCTCCGCGAAAAAATCGAGCAAAATCCCTCCCACCCGGAACACTTGTTGACAGCCCGCGGCTTTGGATACGTATGGAAGGAGTAACATTCATGGAATTTCTTTCGGAAAAACAATCACACAACTATTTTCAAACACTTCTCATACTCTGCCTGGTCATTCTTCTCCTCCCGGCATGTTTCACTCTGTTTCATCTCCAGGAATCCAATCATCTGATTCTGCAGCGTGAGCAAACCCTTGTCTCCAGTCTTCTGGAACATGGAATCTCTGAAGAGCTCCTGGCCTCCTCCCTGAACGATACCGGTGTGTCCCCGGAGGGACTCCGTCTTATGGAAAAAGTGAATCACACAGAAGATACCTTACCCTGGATTTTCCCCGGGTATTCCCTCGCAGACACGGCCTTCTTTTTCCTGATCCTCTTTCTTCTCCTGCTCATCCCCTGTCTGATTCTGATTTCTGTCTCAATTTTCTTTCTTCAAAAAAGAGAAAATCTCTATCAACAGGCTCTTTCCATTGTCACCCGATTTTCGGAGGGAGATTTCTCGCCCCGCCTGTCAGACAGCCAGGCCGGAACCCTTTATCAGCTTTTCTCCAAGACAGACCAGCTGGCAACGGCTCTGAAATCCAAAAGTGAGACAGAACATAAGTCCAGAGAATTTTTAAAAAATATGCTCTCAGATATTTCCCACCAGCTAAAGACACCTCTGGCAGCTCTCTCCATGTATCAGGAAATCATCCAGGCTGAGCCGGAGAACCAAAAGACGGTACTTCATTTTTCACAGAAATCCACTCAGTCTCTCCTGCGAATAGAAAGTCTGATTCAGACACTGCTCAAGATGTCCCGAATGGACGCAGGGAGCGTTACCTTTGAAATGCGCTCATGCAGTGTCTTGGAGCTCATTCATTCTGCTTTATCGGAGCTGCAGACCCGCGCGTTGCAAGAGGGAAAAGAAATTTTACTTCCAAATCAAGACAACACCATCTTCTGTGATTTCAGGTGGACCCGTGAAGCTCTGGGAAATTTGATTAAAAATGCCCTGGATCACACAGACCCCGGAGGAAAAATCAAAATCTCCTGTGATCTCTCCCCTCTGATGCTCCGTCTGTCCGTCTCTGACAATGGAGAGGGAATTGCCCCTGAAGATATTCACCACATTTTCAAACGGTTTTACCGCAGTAAATCTTCCCCGGATGCACAAGGAGTCGGCCTGGGACTTCCTCTGGCAAAAGCAATCATGGAAGGACAGGGCGGTTCGCTCTGTGTGCAAAGCACTCTTGGCAAAGGTTCCATCTTCACTCTTTCCTTTCTTACAAAATCGTAATCTCAGATTCACCGTACTGTAAGGTTCCCCTGGTAGGATAAATTCCAGAATATCCGATCGATCATCACAAAGTACCTGATCTTGGATATTCTGAAAAATATGAGAAAGGAAGTCAGAAACTATGGAATTATTGAGAGTTGAAAACCTCTGTAAGAATTATGGTTCCGGAGATGCCCTGGTCAAAGCCCTTCAGAATGTCTCCTTTTCCCTGGAAAAAGGAGAGTTCGCCGCCGTTGTGGGAGAATCCGGATCCGGAAAAAGCACACTGTTAAACTGTATCGGCGGTCTGGATAATCCTACGTCCGGCAAAGTCTATCTGGACGGTGAAGACCTTTTTGCTCTGGGCGAGCCCAAAAGAACCATTTTCCGCCGCCGTCATATCGGTTTTATCTTCCAGTCTTTTCACCTGATCTCGGAACTGAACGTGGAACAGAATCTGATCTTCCCGCTCCTTCTGGATCACCGGAAGCCAGAGCCCAGCCAGGTGGAAGAACTGCTGGAGCTGCTAGGCCTGAAGGACCGCCGCCGTCATCTTCCAAGCCAGCTCTCGGGGGGACAGCAGCAGCGGGTGGCCATCGGGCGTGCCCTGATCATGCGTCCTGCCATCATACTGGCCGACGAACCTACCGGCAACCTGGATTCCAAAAACAGTCAGGATGTCATCGACCTGCTGACCTGCGCATCCCGCCAGTATCAACAAACCATCCTGATGATTACCCACAACATTCATCTCACTTCCTCTGCTGACAGAATTCTTCGTGTGTCAGACGGAGTCGTGACCGACCTGGGAGGGATGCAGCCATGAAAAACTATCTGGATCTGGTTCCCCTCACCGCAAAAGTGAACCGGCGAAGCAGCCGCATGACGCGAATCTGTATTTTTCTGGCCGTTTTGCTTATCGCTGGTATCTTTGGCATGGCAGATATGCAGCTTCAGTCACAGAAGATACGCTCTGCATACCACGACGGTACCTGGCACGCCGCCTTCAATGGCATTACCCAGGAGCAGGCCTCCATCATCCGCTCACGTCCTGAGATCAAAGCTTCCGCCTGGTATGACGTAACCAATTACCAGCTGGATGAGGGATATACCATACAGGGAACCCAGACCGTTCTGTGCGGAATGGAAGAAAATTTTCTCAGTTTTTTCCCTGCCAATGAAATTGTGGAAGGAAGTTTTCCCGTCAAAGCCGATCAAGTTGTTGCCACGAAAGGAATCCGTGACCGGCTGCATGTCCAGATCGGAGACCCCCTCCATCTTACGACGCCGGACGGTCAAGCCTTAACTTTTACAATCAGCGGTTTTACCGGGGACAGCTCTATGCTCACACAGAAGGACGCCTTTGGACTTTTCTTTGGAATTGACACTTACCAGATGTATTTCTCATCCGGCACAGAGAAATTGGATTCTCAGCTTTTTGTCCAATTCGTCCCTTACTGTAATATCCAGAAAAACCTCTCCAAGATTCAGTCTCAGTTCCATCTGGATAAAAATCAGATCAGTCAGAACACTGCTCTGTTGGGCATGATGTTTCAAAGTCTGGATTCCTATATGATACAACTATACCTGATGGTTCTGCTCCTGGCAGGTCTGGTGATCCTGGCAGGTGTACTGATGATCACCAGCAGTCTGAACACCAGTATCACCCAGCGGACGGAATTCTTCGGAATGCTCCGCTGTCTGGGGGCCACCCCGAAACAAATCCGGAAATTTGTCCGCAAAGAAGCGCTTGGATGGTGCAGACTTGCCATACCGTCAGCAATCCTTCTGAGCATTTTGATATGCTGGGTTTTATGCGCGGTCTTAAGATTTATCAGCCCTGGGATTTTCTCATCTCTCCCTGTGTTCGGTGTCAGTTGGCCTGCCATTTTCCTGAGCTTGGCACTTGGAGTCCTCACCGTTTTGATCGCTGCCCACTCCCCGGCACAGCACGCCGCCAAAGTCTCCCCGTTAACTGCTTTGTCGGGAAATTTTTCACATCATTCGAAAATCAACAAGGCTGTCCCTATCCGGTTCTGGCCGATCGATGTCTCCTTGGGAATCCACAGAGCAAAAGGAAACAAGAAGAACTTCTTCCTGATTTCCGCCTCTTTCGCCTTCAGTATTATTTTGTTTTTATCCTTCACAACGGTAGTGGATTTCATGAATCACGCTTTTCAGCCCCTGAAACCCTATGCTCCGGATCTGTCCATAATCAGTCAGGACAATACTCTCTCAGTCGATGCGGATCTCCCGGAAGAGATCCGGAAAATTCCCGGTGTAAAGCGTGTCTTTGGGAGAAGCTTCGCCTACGATTTGTCCGCCAGCTCCCATGGACAATCTCTGAGTGTAGATCTCATCTCCTATGAGGAATATCAATTTCAATGGGCTAAGGAAGACATGATGCTGGAAGGGAGCACCGAAGAGGTGAAAAAAGGTAACGGATTTCTGACGGTATACAGCAGTTTAAATCCTCTGAAACCAGGAGATACCGTCACCCTCCATACAGATTCCGGGTCTATAGAACTGCCGGTTTTTGGAATGCTCTCCACTTGTCCTTTTGACCAGAAAATGGGAAAAGAAGTTCTGATCTGTTCCGAAAACTTATTTCATCAGCTCACCAAGAACACCGGATATACTATCCTTGACATACAGCTTGACAAAAACGCTACGGACCAGGAAGTATCTGCCATACGTGAGTTGACCGGAGAGGGAAACCGATTTTCTGATAAACGTATGAGTAACCAGGAAACCATTGGCGCCTATTATTCCTTCGCCCTGTTCCTCTACGGATTTCTCGCGGCAATTGCACTGATCGCAGTCTTTAATATCATAAACTGTATTTCCATGAGTGTCTCTGCCCACATCAGGCAATACGGTGCCATGAGAGCCATCGGCATGAGTGGACGCCAACTCTTGCGCATGGTTTCCTGTGAAGCTGCATGTTACGGCATATCAGGGATCTTCTTCGGTTGTCTGATCGGCCTTCCTCTGAACAGACTGTTCTATCATGAAATGATAACTTCCCACTGGGGAACCCCCTGGTCTTTTCCGTTTCTGCCGGTGACAGTCATTGTCCTCATTGTCATCCTGGCAATTTTTCTGGCCATCTGGGCTCCTGCCAGACGGATTCGCAGTCTGTCTGTCGTAGATACTATCAATGATCACTAAAAACCGTGATTCTTCATGACAAAGAGGGAAAACCCTTCAGAATACAATTTCTGAAAAGTTTTCCCTCTCTCTTATGCCTCCACACCAGACAGCTGTTTCATCTTCTCATAGGTAATATGGTTGAACACCGCAATCGTTCTGCCAACTCCCACCATTGCCAGAAGTGTTCCAATGCCAACTCCCACAATATGCCCAACAAAAAAGATGCTGAAGCAGGTTGTAATCAAAATATTCGTCAGATCAAAACAATTTTTTGTAAAACCGACACTTTTGTGAATCGTATCCGAGATCGCCTGCACAATGCCATCCCCCGGATTCGGCACAAGCCGCATATTCAGTGACATGGCTGCACCAATCCCCGTAAAGACAATTGCCAGAATCAAAAAAGCAATTCGAACCGCCATTTCTCCGGCCGTACTATTCCCATCTGAATAAAAAGCCGGAAGCAGAACATTGAATATGTTCAGAAAGCGAGTGAACAAAATACTCAGAGGAATCTGAAGGAAATCCATCAGCAGAATCCATTTCAAATCCTTTTTTCCCACCTGAGCGAGCACTCCGCCTCCCGCCTTCCTGTATCGAAAGTTGCGAATCAAGTGGAGGATCATCTCTATTACTACAAAAGTGCTGTAAAGCGCCAGTGTCATATTGCCAAAATTTTGGTCAAAAATCTCTGAAATGCTGTATGCCACGGAAATAATGGGAGATACTCCCAATCCTGTCTTCGTGTTCAATGTCAGCCCTAAGGCAAGAATCAGGAGCCCGGCAGCATAAAACAGCACCCGGTAAAAAACAGTATGTCTCATATTCTTTCTCCTTCTTCTCACAAAATCGTATACACAACCACTGCCACCAATGCCGGCAGCATATTCGCGACTTTAATCTTCGCGTTCAGGAACAAATTCACCCCGACACAGAAGATCAACATCGAACCCACCATGGAAATATTGTCAATCATTGCCTCCGTCATAAACGGTTCGATGGCACCGGCAAAAAGAGTGATCACTCCCTGAAATACAAAGAGTGGAATCGCCGCGAAGATTGCTCCAATGCCAAAACCTGCGGCAAAAACTGCCACGATAATTCCGTCCAGAAGTGCTTTGGTAAAAAGCATGGATGGGTCGTGGGACAAACCATCCTGGATCGGTCCGATGATCGCCATGGCTCCCACACAGATGGTCAGTGTCGTCATGACAAAGCCATCAATAAATTTGGAATCTTTCTGACGCCCTGCCTTAACCTTCAGCCAGGCGCCGAAACGCTCAAATTTTTCTTCAATATTAATAGCTTCTCCCAGCACTGCCCCGATGGCCAGGCAGATCGTAGCCATAATCGTCCCCTCTGTGCTGATCGAAGAACCGGAGACGTTCACCATTTTCTCCAATGCCCCGGTAATACCAATAAAAATCACTGCCAGACCGTTCGCCTGCATAATCGTATCCTGGAATCTCTGACTGAGGCCTCTCTTGCACAGAATACCAATGAGGCCGCCGATAATCACGGCGGCCGTATTTACGAGTGTACCAATTCCTGCCATTCTTATCTCCCCTGACTGTTAAAATTTCGTAACATTAATACAGTAAAGGAAATAATTTTTTTTGTCAATCCCCCTTTAAAGCCTGCTCCACTTCTTCTCTTTCCGGAATAGACGGTGCGGCTCCTTTGCGGGACACTGCAATGGAAGAGGCTTTCGCAGCCAATCTCAGTCCTGCTTCCACAGACATGCCTCTTATTATGGAAGAAAGAAAATATCCAGTGAAGGTATCACCGGCAGCCGTGGTATCTACCGTTTTTACCGGATAGATTCCCTGTCTGCATATTTTCCCCTGATCCTGGTAGATAGATCCGTCTTTTCCCAGTGTGAGTACCACTTTCGCATGGGGATACTTGGCCTTTAATATTTCCAGAATTTTCTCCGGCTCCTCTTCCCCGGTCACCTGAGCGCCCTCGATTTCATTCAGCAGAAACATCGATATTTTTCCGAAATCACATGCTTCCAGTTTTTCGTTATAAGGAGATGGATTTAAGACAATCATCATTCCCTTCTCATAAGCACGGTCGATCACATAATCCAGCAGATTCACCTCATTTTGCAAAAGCAGAAGATCCCCCTTTTCAAAATGGGCCAGAACCTCATCCACATACTCTTTGGTCACACTCTGATTCGCCCCTCCATACAGGAGAATACAATTCTGTCCGTTCCTGTCCACCTGGATAATGGTATGCCCTGACTTTCCAGGCACTCTTCGAATATAATCCACCTGTACTCCGCCCTTTTTACAGGTATCCAGTAAAAGATCTCCTTCTTCTCCGATCAGCCCTGCATGAAAAACTTCTACCCCGGCTTTTGCGAGGGCAATGGACTGATTCAGGCCTTTCCCGCCACAGAATGTATTCATACTATAAGACGCCAGAGTTTCCCCCGGCGTCACCATATGATCCACAGAATATACATAATCCAGATTCAACGAGCCAAAATTTAATACTCTCATACTGCTCTCCTCTCCATTTTCTATCCGAAATAAGCTGTCCCTTCTCATTGTCTCAGTATTATAGCAAGGAATCTTTTATTTATCAATGTTCGAAATACAAAACAACCCCCACTTGTGTTATAATGACAGACAGATTGCACAGACAGGAGGATATTTCATTGCAGCATTCTTATCAGAGAACCATCTATGCCTGTTTCATCGGATATGTAGTGCAGGCTATCGTAAATAATTTCGTACCTTTACTTTTCATCACCTTCCAAAACACATACCGGATTCCTCTAGCTCAGATTACCATGCTGATTACCATCAATTTTCTCATTCAGCTGGCAGTTGATCTGTTGTCCGCAGGTTTTATCGACAGAATCGGATACCGGGCTTCCATTCTTATGGCCCACGTTTTCTCCGGTGCAGGACTTCTTCTGCTCACGATTCTTCCGGAACTTTTCGATCCATTCTTGGGAATTTCCATTTCTGTGGGTGTCTATGCCGTAGGCGGCGGGCTGATTGAAGTTCTGGTAAGTCCTATCATGGAGGCTACACCCTCTGACAACAAAGAAAAAGCCATGAGTCTTCTACATTCTTTCTACTGCTGGGGCAGTGTGGGCGTTGTATTTTTGTCCACTTTGTTCTTTGCCTTATTCGGTACTTCCAACTGGAAGATTCTGGCTCTTTTGTGGACCCTGATACCCGTGGCAAATTTCCTTTTGTTCGCCCGTGCTCCCATCTCTTCTCTCTCCGAAGATGGTGAGAAAGGAATGTCCTTGAGAGAACTGATGTCCCAGAAAATTTTCTGGCCACTCATCCTGATGATGCTGTGCGCGGGAGCCAGTGAACAATCGGTCAGCCAATGGGCCTCTACCTTCGCGGAACGCGGTCTGGGAGTGAGTAAAACTATTGGCGATCTGACTGGCCCCATGTCTTTTTCTATTCTCATGGGACTTTCCAGAACGTTCTATGGAAAATATGGTGAGAAGATAAATTTGGACAGTTTTATGAAATACAGCAGCCTTTTGTGTGTTGTTTCTTATCTCTGCATTGCTCTGATTCCCATTCCCGCTGTGAATCTCATCGGCTGCTCTGTGTGCGGACTGTCTGTGGGAATTATGTGGCCGGGCACTTTCAGTAAAGCAGCTGCCGGCATAAAAAGAGGCGGAACTTTAATGTTCGCCCTACTGGCCCTGGCCGGTGATCTGGGCTGTTCCGCCGGCCCCACACTGGCCGGCATGGTATCCAGTCATCTTCAGGACAATCTGAGAGCTGGAATTCTGGCCGCTGTCATCTTCCCGATATTGCTCCTGGGCGGACTATTCCTGTATCGGAAGCTATCAGACACCCTTCACTAAACTGCATCTTTACTCTGTGGCGGCTCTTTTCTGTGCCGCCACCAGCAGCATCATAGGACGTCTCATCTCATCTTTCATGCCGGGCAGATCCAGCATATCCGCAGGTGGTTTGGGCTCCGCTGCCCGTCTGATCTGAAATCCATTTTGCAGCAAGGTATCCAGATAAGTGGTCAGTGTCCGATGGTATTTGATTACTTTTTCGCCCAGGAATATGGCCTCCCGCTCGCCTTCATAATAATAGCGGTCAACGGGAAAATGCAGGATTTTTCCATCCTCATCATAAAACCAGTCCTGCGTTCCGTAAGCTGTGAATACCGGGTGCTCCACAGAGAAGACAAAGTCTCCTCCCGGTGTCAGCCACTGACTGATTTTACTCACCAGACTGTCGAAATCTTTCACATAATGAAAGGCCAGGGAACTGATCACAACGTCAAAGGACCCTGGCGGAAACTCTAAGTCTTCCATAGCACTGCGGCAATATTGAATTCTCTCATGAGCATTTTTCTGTCTTGCTGTCTCCAGCATTTTCCGGGAAATATCCGTTCCCAGCACAGATTTTGCTCCCTGCTGAACTGCATAAAGGCAGTGCCATCCATATCCGCAGCCCAAATCCAGTACTTTTTTCTGAGCAAAATCCGGAAACATTTCCCGAAGCAGATACCATTCTCCAGCTCCTTCTAACCCCTCTCTCGAACGGCTCATCTGACTGTACTTTTCAAAAAATTTCGGATCATCATATTTATTTTCTTTCATAAATCTTACTCCTGCTCTATCCCAAAATGATTCCCCACAAAGGAATGGTCACAATGGAACATACTGTGGAAAAAATCACAAGATTCGTCCCGAACTCCTCGTCCGCATGATATTTCAGCGCCAGAATACTTGTGGTCGCTCCCGCCGGCATTCCGGCCAGCATCACGCTGACACCAGTCACCAGATACGGCATATTCAGCAGTCTGCAGGGCAAGTACACAAGCGCCGGAATAATCAAAAGTCTCAGCACTGTAAATTTGAAAATGTCCCTATCCCAGATTTTTTCCATATTGATATCTGCCAGAATCATGCCGATAACCATCATGGACAAAACCGTGTTGCAGCCACTCAAATCAGTGATCAAATCCACCACAAACTGCGGCAGCGGGAACTGGGTAAACATCAGCACCAGACCGATGTTGCAGGCAATAATACACGGATGGGTCAATGTCTGTTTTAAAATCTGTTTTTTATCAATTCCATTGGAGAAAACGGCAATCCCTGCCGACCACATGACAATTCTCTGGGGAATCAGATAAATGGATGCCAGAGCAAGCCCCATGCTCCCATAAGCTTCCTCCGCAACGGGATTTCCCAGGAAGCCTGCATTGGAACAGATGACTCCAAACTGCAGGCACTTACTCTTTCCGGAATGATCTCTGCCATACAGGAGTCTTCCCAGCAGAATGCATCCTGCCTGAAGAACCGTGGAAATCAACAGAATGCTCAAAAAACCCTTGAGAACCTGCATGTCAAACTCGATCATAAAAGATTTGATAATATTACAAGGGAGGATCAGATTCACCACCAAATCGGTGAGCACTCCCTTACCTGCCTCTCCCACCAGCCGGAACCGTTTCACCGCAAATCCGACCAGAATCAGGAAAAACATTGTCACTTCCAGAGATACCATACCTGTCATTCTTCATTCGCCTCGTGTCTTTTTTGTACTCTACTCTAGCATTTTAGCAGACTTTTCCCTCAATAACCAGCCTCTTTTCCAAAAAACACAAATCACCGCACGTCCAAAATGGCCGTGCGGCGATCATCTCTTCCTTCAAGTCAAGACTCGTTCAGGAATCTTTCACCGTCTGATTAATATGACAACCTCGTAAGGTCTTAACTCTTCTTTCACATCACCTTCGTAATTATGCAGAAGTTCCCTGGCATTCTTCCACTGTGGAATCAGTCCACATTTCGCCGGCTGCCCGCTGAAGTTGGCGCACACCAGCATCTGTTCGCTTCCCAGTGTCCGGGTGTAAGCAAAGATCTGTTCGTCTTCCGGCAGAAGAAGCTCAAATCTTCCTTCCACAAAGATCGGTTCCTCCTTTCGAAGATGAACCAGCCGTCTGTAGAAAGAAAATACGGAGCCTGGATCTTTTCTCTCCTGTTCCATGTTAATCTGCCTGTAGTTGGGATTGACACGAATCCAGGGAGTTCCCGTGGTAAATCCCGCATTTTCCTGATCGTTCCACTGCATCGGTGTTCTCGCGTTATCTCTTCCCTTTGCATAGATGGATTCCATCACTTCCTGGCGGGTGTATCCTCCATCCAGCCGTTCCCGGTACATATTGTGGATTTCAATGTCACGATACTCCTCTATGTCTGCGAACTGTACATTTGTCATACCCAGTTCTTCTCCCTGATAAATATAGGGAGTCCCCTGCATGCCATGGAGAACCGCTGCCAGCATTTTCGCGGACTCCACCCGGTAATTCTGGTCATCGCCCCAGCGGGACACAATTCTCGGAAGATCGTGATTATCCCAGAAAAGGCTGTTCCAGCCGCATCCATAGAGACTGTCCTGCCACTTGGCCAGGTTTTTCTTCAATTTCACCAAAGACAACGGTGCCAGATCCCACTTTTCCTTGCCTTCCTGCTGATCCAGCATCACATGTTCAAACTGGAAGACCATGGAAAACTCGCTTCCATCGGGATTACTGTAGAGCTTCGCGTTCTCTGTGTTCGCTCCCCAGGCCTCCCCTACTGTGAGAAGATCCCCCTTCTGGAAAGTCTCCCGGCTCATTTCCTGGAGAAATTCATGGAGTCTTGGTCCATTGTTAGTGATTTTCCGATCCGGCTCTTTGGCAATCTGATCGATGACATCCAGCCGGAATCCACCCACTCCCTTTGCCATCCACCAGAGGATCATATCATAAATCTCCTGGCGTACTTTGGGATTCTCCCAGTTCAAGTCCGGCTGTTTCACCGAAAACTGATGAAAATAATATTGTCCAATCTGGGGAACCCACTCCCAGGCAGGCCCTCCGAAAACGGCTTTCATATCATTCGGCAGTTTTCCCGGTGTCCCGTCCCTCCATACATAATAGTCGTGATAAGGATTCTCCTTACTTTTTTTGGCCTCCTGAAACCAGGGATGCTCGTCGGACGTGTGATTCAGCACCAGATCCATGATAATTCGGATCTCTCTCTTTTTGGCCTCCTGAATCAGCTCTTCCATGTCCTCCATAGTCCCGAACATGGGATCAATATTTCTGTAATCAGAGATATCATATCCGTTATCGTCCTGAGGCGAACAATACATTGGGGAAATCCACAGAGCGTCCACTCCCAGATCTTTAAGATAATCCAGTCTGCTGATAATTCCCTGGATATCACCGATTCCGTCTCCATTGCTGTCCTGGAAACTCTTCGGGTAAATCTGATAAACAACGGCTTTTTTCCACCAAGGCTGTGTCTTCTTTTCTGTCATACAGTTTCTTCCTCCTCTTTCTCAGCAGATTCTTCGGATCAGCGTCCCTTTTTCATAAAGTTTTCCGTCCCGGAAGTTTCTAGAGAATAATACTTCTCCTTCATCCTGAACTGCTATCGTCTCACTGGAACAGTTTATGAGAACCTGCACTTTTTTCCCATATTGATCCAGCTTAATATATTCCACACACCGCCGATTCGTATATTCGTTTGGGAAATGAAAATACAGACTTCGAAATGTCTCCTCTTCCCTTCTCAGACGAATCAGCGTCTTCATACAGGAAATCCTTTCCTGATTCTCCTGTGTGCCAATCTGATCCCATGGCATACAACGCCTGCAATCCGGATCGTGTCCTCCCTCCAGGGCGATCTCCGTGCCGTAATAGATACAGGGGCTTCCCGGAAGGGTAAACAAAATGGCAAGCTGCTGATAAAAAATATCCAGATCATGAAACCGGTTCATCAGACGTTCCGTATCATGGGAATCCAGAAGATTAAACATCACATTGTTATTCTGCTGCATGTACATAGTATAACACCGGTTCACCATATACTCAAAAGATTCTTTGTCCATGGAAGTATCCAAAAAGAAATCGTGAATTCCACTCATAAGAGGATAATTCATGACCGAATCATACTCATCGCCCTGCAGCCACTGGCTGGCATCATGCCAAATCTCTCCCAGCAGATAGAGATCCGGTTTGATCTTTTTTAAATGTTCCCGCACTCTCTTCAAAAAACGGTGGGACACTTCATTGCCCACATCGAAACGGATTCCATCAATGTTGTAATTCCGGACCCAATCTTCACAGACCTTACAGAAGTAATCAATGACTTCCTCCTTGTTGGTGTTCAGCTTCGGCATCCCGTCCGCAAAAGCAAAAGAATAAAATCTTCCATCTCTGGTGTCAGCCTTCTTCTTAAGGTCTGTCCAATCCTGAACCATGAACCAGTCTGCATAAGGAGAATCCTGCCCTCTCTCCTGTACATCCAGCCAGGGAGCAAATTTCCGCCCGCAATGATTAAACACGGCATCCACCATAATCCGGATGCCCCGCTCATGGGCCTCGCTGACCAGACAGCGCATCTGTTCTTCGTCCCCGAAGGCCGGATCAATCTGTGTATAATCGGTAGTGTCATATTTGTGATTGGACTCCGCCTTCATAATGGGATTCAAATAGATTCCCGTGATTCCAAGTTCCTGCAAGTACGGCAGTTTCTGCCGGATTCCTTCCAGATTTCCTCCGAACCGTTCCTGGTTCGTCACCGGTCCTTCTCTCCAGGGAGTGAGTCCTTCCTTCTGCCTGTCAGGAGTGCCATTGCAGAAGCGGTCTGGAAAAATCTGATACCAGACGGTATTATTTACCCAGCCTGGGGTGCGGTTCACATCCGCCGGATTCATCCAGGGAACCACAAAACACTGCAGCATCCTTCCATCCATCTGAAGCTGTTCTTCGGTCAGAAAGCCATCTTCAAAATAATACCAGGTCTCCTTGTCTGTGTGCAGCTCAAAATAATACTTGCATCTTTTATATTTTGGCACCAATGTGGTTGTCCACCAGATCTGATGAGCAAGACGCTTTTTGTACACAATCTCCTCACGTCTGCCCGTCCATTTCTCATTTCCACCCAGGATTCCCGCCTCAAAAGGGTCTCCATAATGGATAAACACCTGTCTCACATCGTATCCTGTCTTCAGGTTCACAATCAATTCGTCCTCATTCAAAGCGTAGCTCATCTGCTCTGAGGTCTTATGGTATACTCCTGCAAATTCCATGGCGATATACTCCTATCTCCGGTCAAAAATTGTATGTCTGTATCGTCTCATCTGTGCCCTGGCATTCTCAAACCCTGGCATTCTCCATTCCCAGTTCGGGGAACCTACCGTTCCCGGCGTGTTGATATGGCCTTCCGCCCCCAGCCCCAGAACATCTGCCATGGGAAGAATGGCATATTCCGCTTTGCTGGACAGTGTGTAAGCTAAAAGCCTGTCTTTCACGGAACCTGTCTTGAAACCTTTCACAGCCAGGAACCTGCGTACTTTTCTTTGCCGCGCCTTGCTCAGATTTCCATACCACTGCATGAGTGTATCGTTATCATGCGTTCCCGTGTAGATAATCATGTTCTCTCTCTCCGGCAGCTCATCGAAGGCATATTTTCCGTTGGTATTCATGGCAAAAACCAGAATTTTCATTCCCTTCAGGTGATAATGATCACGAAGGGTGAGAACCTCCGGACGCAATTCTCCCAAATCCTCTGCTGCCAGATTCACCCCTGGAATTTTCTCTTTCAAGGTGTCAATCACTTCGTATCCCGGCGCTTCAATCCACTCACCCTCGATGGCAGTCGGACAGCTGGCCGGGATCTTCCAGTAGGTGTCAAACGCACGGAAATGGTCAATCCGGATCATGTCAAACAGCTTGCTGTTATACCCGATTCGGTCCACCCAGAATTGATAATCCTGCTGTTTCATATAATCCCAATCATAAATAGGATTGCCCCATCTCTGCCCTGTGGCACTGAAATAATCCGGCGGCACCCCGGCGATAAACACCGGTCTTCCGTCTGTGTCCAGAAGGAAATTGTCTTTTCCAGCCCAGACATCCACGGAATCAATCCCCACATAGAAGGGGACATCCCCCATGATCTGAATCTTTTTCTGATTTGCCGTCTCTTTGATCCGCATCCACTGTGTATAGAACAGATACTGCAGGAAGATCTGATACTTTGCTTCATCCAGAATGGCTGTATCCAGTGTTCCCCCATTCTCCGGCCATTCTTTGTGTTCTCTTGGCCATTCGTTCCAGCAGACGCCCCCGTTCGCACGTTTCAGAGCCCGAAAAACTCCATACTTTCTCACCCAGTCCTGGGCGGCAAAAGCTTCATAAGTCTCTGCCCCTTGGAATCCCTGGTAAGCTTTTCTCAGATACGGTTCCTTGAAGGCTCTCACTGCATCGTAATCCACTCTTTTCGCTTCTTTTCGAAACGCAGGCGGCTGTTCATCCAGCATTCCCTCTTCATATAATTGATCCAGACTGATGTAAATCTCATCCCCTGCACAGGAAGAATAGGGCTGATACGGCGAGTTGCCGTAGCCCACAGGGTTCAGAGGAAGCAGCTGCCAGATGGTGATCCCGTTTTCTTCCAGAAGATCCAGCCATTCATAGGCAGACGCCCCCAGCTCCCCGATTCCTGTCCTGGAGGGAAGAGATGACAACGGCATTAAGATACCTGTCTTCTTCATATTCATTCTCTCCTATTTCTTATTTCTTACAGATGCCAGATGTCTCGATTGTATTCCGCAATGGTACGGTCTGAGGAGAAGTATCCTGCCTTGGCAATGTTCACCAGCATTTTCTGCTCCCACGCCTTCTCATTCTCATAGTCTTCCAGCATCCGTTCTTTTGTCTTGATGTAATCTTTCACATCTAACAGCGTCATAAACCAATCCTTACCCACAATCTCCTTGTAGAGACGTCCCAGATTCACCGGATCTCCGATACGGATCAGTTCTTTGCTGATGATGAAATCCACCAGCTCTTCGATCATCGGATCATTGTCGTAGATATCTGCGGAGCAATAGCTGGCAGTATCATACAATTCAATGACTTTCTCTGATTTCTCACCGAAGATATAGATGTTTTCATCTCCCACCAGTTCATGAATCTCCACATTGGCGCCATCCTCTGTCCCCAGAGTGACTGCTCCATTTAACATGAATTTCATATTTCCGGTACCAGATGCCTCCTTGGAAGCCAGAGAAATCTGCTCCGAAATATCGCAGGCCGGAATCAGCTTCTCCGCCTTGGTCACATTGTAATTTTCCACCATAACAATCTTCAGATACGGACCTACCTGAGGATCATTTTCCACCAGCTGCTGCAGGCAGAGAATCAGGTGAATGATGTCTTTGGCGATCGTATAGGCAGGTGCCGCCTTTGCTCCAAAGATCATAGTCAGAGGACGTCTCGGCAAGTTGCCCTTCTTGATTTCTTTGTATTTATAGATTGCATACAGTGCATTCATCTGCTGTCTCTTATACTCATGGAGACGCTTGATCTGAATATCGAAGACTGAATTCTCGTCCACATCCACGTTCTGTGTCAGCTTCAGATATTTCTTCAGCTCGAGTTTTGCCTCTTTCTTAATCGCTCTCAGATTCTTAAGAACCGTCTCATCGTCTTTGTACTCCAGAAGTTTTTCCAGTACGGCGGCATCCTGCATATATTCCGGTCCCACCAACTTCTCGATATAAGCTGCCAGCTTTGGATTGCAGTGCACAAGCCATCTGCGGAAAGTAATACCGTTGGTCTTGTTGGTAAATTTCTCCGGATAAATATCATAAAATGGTTTCAGTTCGGACTTCTTCAGAATTTCTGTGTGAAGTGCAGCCACACCATTCACCGCATAACCATAGTGAATGTCGATATGTGCCATGTGTACCCGGTTCTCTTTGTCAATGATGTAGACTTTCTCATCATGGTAGTCCCGGCGCACTCTCGCATCCAGCTCCCGGATGATCGGAAGCAGATGGGGAACCACTTTCTCCAGGTAGGAGATCGGCCACTTCTCCAGCGCCTCTGCCAGAATCGTGTGGTTGGTGTATGCACAGGTCTTTCTCACCACATCAATGGCTGTGTCCATGTTGAATCCTTTCTCCTGGGTGAGCAGACGGATCAATTCCGGAATCACCATAGTCGGGTGGGTATCGTTAATCTGAATGGCCACATGCTCATGCAGGCGATACAGGTCATATCCCTTCTCCTGTGCTTCTTTCAAAATCAACTGTGCCGCATTGCTTACCATGAAATACTGCTGATAAATACGGAGCAGCTGTCCCTTCTCGTCACTGTCATCCGGATAGAGGAACAAGGTCAGATTCTTCTGGATATCCTCTTTGTCAAACTGAATGCCGTCGTGGATAATGCTCTCATCCACAGAATCCAGATCAAACAGATGCAGTTTATTGCATCCATTCTGGTATCCCGGCACATCAATATCATACATGGTGGAAGTCAGAGTAAAATCTTTAAATGGTATCTCAAAATGGCAGTCGGTTCTGGTCAGCCAGCTTTGCTCTGTGATCCACGGGTTAGCTTCTTCTCTTTGTTTGTTATCCACAAAAGTCTGGCGGAAAAGTCCGTCATGATAATTCAGGCCCACACCGTCTCCCGGCAGCCCCAGCGTGGCGATGGAATCCAAAAAGCAAGCCGCAAGACGTCCCAGACCTCCATTGCCCAGGGAAGGCTCCAGTTCCACTTCCTCAACAGCGGTCAGATCATGTCCATATTTTGCCAAGACTTCTCTGGTCTCCTCGAACACGCCCAGATTGATCAGATTGTTGGACAGCAATTTTCCGATCAGAAATTCTGCTGAGATATAATACAGTTTCTTCGTCCCTTCATTTCTCTTCATGCCTTTCATCCGATCTTTTACGATACACAAAAGTGCCGCGTAAATTTCCTGATCGGAAGCTTCACGAATATCTTTTCCACATTTTTCTTTCAAAATCTCAAGTAATGCCTGTTCCATAATAACTCCCTTCTGACCCCTGCCTCATGGCAGCAGATCCTGACTCCATTTTACTTTTCTTCTACTTTCTCATAGACACGGAGGATCTCTCCCACACTCCACGCCTGTGCGAAACAGCCTTTGGAGGAAGTCGGCTTCTTCCCGTCATAGATCTCCGGCAGCTGTCCGATACATCCTTCTCTCAGGGCACTCTCCAGTACCTCAAGCTGTTCTGTCACTGTTCGTATGGCTTTCTGGCTTTCCCCGTTCACTTTCAGGTAAGCCAGATAGTACCCGCCCAGCGGAAAAGTCCAGACAGTCCCCTGATGATAAGCCATATCTCTCTCCAACACCGGACCGCCGTAAGTTCCGTGAAACTGAGGATCTTCCTCATCCAGGGTCCTCAGTCCATAAGGAGTATACAACTTTTCAAATACAATTTCCACCACCTGTTTTTCCTGCTCTTCCTCCAACATGGTAAAGGGCATGGAAACCGCCCAGATCTGATTGCAGCGGATCTGTTCATCGGCAGATGTGCCGGATACAAGATCTCTTAAACAGTGTTTCTTTTCCATCCAGAATTTCTTCCGGAAGGACTCCTGTGCTTTTTTTGCCAGATTTTCATACTCTTCTTTCTCATCCCCGAACTTCCCGGCGAAAATGCTCATAATACACAGCGCATTGTACCAGTAAGCGTTAATCTCCACAGGCTTTCCATGCCGGGGCGTAGGCAGAATCTCTCCCACACGCACATCCATCCAGGTCACCTGATCCAGGCCTTCTCCCGCCAGAATCAATCCATCCTCGTCCATATGAATCCCGAACAAGGTTCCCTGACGGTAGCCTTGGATAATCCGCTTCATCACTGGGTACATCTCACGCACAAACTCCAGATCCTGCGTTTTTTCATAATACAGATACACACAATTGATAAACAGCAAAGCTGCATCCACCGTATTATACATCGGTTCGCTGTTCCCCTCCGGAAACAGATTCGGCATAAGGCCTTCCCGCTCGTTTTCCGCGAAAGTCCTGAGAATTTCCCTTGCCTCCTGATATCGCCCGGTGGTAATGCAGATTCCCGGAAGCGCTATCATCGTATCTCTTCCCCAGTCCTCAAAAAAAGGAAAGCCCGCCAAAATGGTCTCTTTTCCGGTGGAATCTCTTTTTGAGATAAATTGATCTGCGCTTTTTGCCAGAAAAGAGGCAATCTCTGACCGAAATCCTGCCTTTTTTTCCAACTGCCGCCGATACTCTTTCAACTGCGAGGAGAGGGATTCAAAACTCTGTGAAATCGGATCCAGGCTATAGATCACTTCCAGGCAGGCACTCTCTCCAGCCTCCACAGATAGACAAATCCTGTGGCAGGCCTTGGCACGCCCTGAATCTCTCCTTCCGTCGCAGGCATCGTAACGGTAAAAATATACTTCCGTCCTCTCTGGAAAATCTACTATCTCCCCGTTGGTCTGAAAATGCAGCGTAATCCCATTGCTCTTAATCTGATTTTTCTCCCGGCAAAATTCCTGCTCCTCCTCTGGCTCCGTCCCCTTTGGCGTAAACTGAAAAAACGGCGTCACAGACAACGTACATCTGCTGGAACTTCTGTTGGAAATCTCATAGCAGACAGCCACAGTATTGCTTCTTTGCTCCATGGCAGCCTCTTTTCGTATCTGAACACCTCTCACCAGAAATCTCCACACAGGAGTATCTTCATAGGAAAACTCCGACAGATACTCATACCCCTCCTCCGAAGTTCCATCGGCAAACTCCTGAGAAGAAATTACGTATTCCTTTTCTTCCAATTCCACTGACTCGGACAGGCGATGTACCAGATTATACCGATAATTCGGTGCTTTCAGGCATCCCATCAAAAGTGCGTGATCATTTCTTGAGGCTGATCCGATCATGGTCATGGAGGAAAATCCTCCCAGTCCATTAGTCATCAGCCAGCAGTTCTCCTGTCCTCGTTCCAGCGTCTTCCAATCCTGCTTTCCATAAATCCATTTCATAAATTCTGTTCTCTTTCTTCCTGTCCATTTTCTGTCTGTCCCAGCACCAAAACACTGATTGGTTCCACGCTCACCCGCTTCGCCACCCGGGCCGGTGCCTTCCACAGATCACTTCTTTTCGCATCGCAGAGCAACTCCCACTCCACGCCTGGAAGCGGAATCTGTTCCGTCCTGCGCTTGCTGTTGTATATCACAAACAGATTCTTCCATCTGGAATTCTCTCCCTTCTTCTCATTGTCCAACATATAGGAGACAATTCCATTTTTCTTCGTGATACGGGAAAAACGTCTGTTGGCACTTTCCGATTTATCACAAAGTCCCGGGAGCTGTTTTCGAAGACCGATCAGTCCCTGGTAGAATTTTACCAGTTCTCTCTCCCGGTAAGCCTGCTCCCAGTCCAGACGATTCAAAGATATGGGCGCATTATAGGTATTATCATGTCCATTCTTCGTTCTGGCAAATTCCTCTCCTGACAAAAAGAAGAGGGTGCCCTGGCAAGTCATATACAAAGCCGCCGTCATCCGGTTGATGCGCATCCGCTCCTGCAGGGAGACCGTATCCGTCAGCTTATCCCATAATGTCTGGTTGTCGTGGGAGGACACATAGGTCACAATCTGAGAGGGTGCTTTTGCCTCTGGCATTTCCTGCGTCTGCCCTTTTGTACTCCTCACACACCAGGCCGCCGCACTCTCAAAAATATCTTCCTCCAGACCGCTTCTCCCGCTCACAAATCCTCGTTCCTCAATATGCACGGAAGAGCCTTTAATCGCGTCTCTGGTATTGTCACAGAAAATTCCCACATTTTTATCCAGCAAAGAAAGATTCTTCTTCAGAGCCGGCACTGCCCGGCTCTCCATCGCCGTTTCCTGGGCTGCCCAGGGCTCTCCGAAAAGAATTTTCTCTCCTTTGCCATATTTTATATCCAGGCTGCGGCGGATCTGGTTCATCAGCTCCACATCCAAAAGCCCCATCAGATCAAAACGAAATCCGTCTATGTGGTATTCCTCTGTCCAGTACAGAACTGATTCCAGAATATACTTTCCACACATGGCCCGCTCGCTGGCAAAATCATTGCCGCAGGCAGATCCGTTGGAGGCTTTTCCGTCCTGATTCACCCGGTAAAAATACCAAGGTGCCGTTCTCTGAAACCAGGAATCCAGGGAATACGTGTGATTGTATACCACATCCATAATCACCCGGAAGCCTGCCTGATGGAGAGCCTGAATCATCTCCTTCATCTCCCGGATTCTGACTTCTCCATGTCTGGAATCTGTGGCATAGGATCCCTCGGGCACATTGTAATTCACCGGATCATACCCCCAGTTGAACTCCTCCGGATCCCCGTCTTCATTCACTGAGCCATAATCATAGGAAGGCATCAGCTGTACATATGTCACTCCCAGTTCCTGAAGGTAGCGGATTCCTGTGGGATGGATGCCATCCTGATAAAGGGTAGTATCTTGGCAGGTAAAAGCTTTGTACTTGCCCCTGTATTTTTCGGGAAATCCTCCGGATGCATCCCAGGAAAATTCTTTGACATGCAATTCATAAATAATGTTTTCTCTCGGTTTCTCCGGAGCCTGATCCTGAGCCCATCCTTCCGGATCCGTCTTTCTCAGATTCACTGCCATACTGCGCCTTCCATTCAGCCCGCACGCCTTGGCATAGGGATCGGCAGAACGTATTGTCTCACCGTCCATCTTCAGAGTAAAGTCATAATAAATTCCATGGAGTTCCTCTTCCACACACCATTCCCACACGCCCTGCTGCCTCTGCCGCATGGGAATCCGTTCAAAAGCCTCTCCTTCGTCTCCCGATCGGTACAGATTCAATGTCACGGAATCCGCCGCCGGGCTCCACAGGAGGAAGGAAGTCCCTTCCTCTGTGCAGGTAGCACCCAGGTCTCTTCCATCATACAAAAACTTTTTCTGGAATTCTTCTGTGGAATAATACGCCTTCCATTCTGCTGCTGTCCTCATATTCTGTCAATCCTCTCATCCCTTGTCTCTGTATTTTTTCTTTTGCCTGATCAGCCCTTGACCGCGCCGGACATCCCATCCACATAATATCTCTGCATGAACAAAAACAGAGCCGCAATCGGTATGGAGATCAGCACCGCCCCCGCCGCAAAGCAGGTATACCAGCTGTCTATGTATTCTTTCTCCAGCATCTTCCAAAGTCCTATGGCGATGGTGTACTGGTCTGAGTTCGCACGGCAGATCACCTTCGCGAAGATGAAGTCCAGCCACGGCGCCATAAAGGAAGTCAACACGGTGTAGACAATAATTGGCTTACTCAGAGGGAGCGTCACCTTGGTAAAAATCTGCCATCTGGTGCATCCGTCCAGCAAGGCCGCCTCGTCAATTGCTGTCGGGATCGTATCAAAAAATCCTTTGGCTATCTGGAAGGATAAGCCGGCCCCTCCGGAGTAACACAGAATCAACGCCAGGCGGATCAGATTTCCCTCTGTCAGTCCCAGGGCTTTTAAGATGAAATACACCGCCACCATGGACATAAATCCCGGAAACAGTCCCAGTACCATGGCCATATTCATATAGGGTTTTCTCAGTTTAAATTTCATTCTGGACAGGCAATAGGACACTGCCAGAACATAAAATGTGGAGATGATACAGGAGCACACCGCGATAAAAAGTGTGTTGGTAAACATCTTCGGGAAATTTAAAATGGTTGTATCCGTGAACAGACGGATGTAATTGTCCAAGGTATAGCTCTGCGGGAAAAATGTGGATACATAAGAACCTTTTTCCGCGCGGAAGCTGGTCAGAACCACCCAGATAATCGGGAATACCCAGATCGCAGCCAGAACTGCCAGGATTACATGGACAATACTATTGTTAATAAATCTTTTTCTTTTTGCAGAGTAAACTTTCTGACCTGCCATGTCTTAGAATCCCCCTTCTTCTTTGTATGATTTACTGTTGCGGTAAGTGATCAGAGCACCGATTGCAAGGATAATGAAGGTGAGAATACCAATCACCGCACCCACATTATAATACTGCTTATCGATGGTCAGCTTGTACAGCCACGTGACGAGCAAATCCGTCTTGCCGGCTGTGGACGCCAGGTCTGTGATGGGATCTCCTCCCGACAGCAGATAGATGACATTGAAGTTATTCACATTGCCTGTGAAGGTCGCGATCAGGTACGGCGTTGTCACATACAGCATATAAGGCAGGGTAATCTTAGTAAAAGTCTGGAACGCATTGGCTCCGTCCACCTTCGCCGCCTCATAGAGCTCTCCCGGAATATTCTGAAGCACACCGGTCAGCTGAAGCAGTGTATACGGCACACCGACCCATACATTGATGACAATGACTGTCACACGTGCCCAGGTAGGATCTGTGAAGAAGGGAAGGCTTGCATCCTGCGCAATCAGTCCGATATTTCTAAGAAGTACATTCACTGCACCGTTTGGCTGCAGCATGGTTCTCATAATCAGCAAAGATACGAACATGGGAACCGCACAAGTCAATACAAAGCAGAATCTCCAGAATCCTTTCGCTCTTGTCCCTTTCCGGTTGATCAGCAGGGAGAGAATCATACCGAAGATATAATTGCTGAATGTTGCAAAAAATGCCCAGATCAACGTCCAGCCCAGAACCGACCAGAAGGTACTTCCCAGAATACTGCTGGAATCAAACAAAGCCTTAAAGTTCTCCAGCCCTACCCAGTCAAACAGCATCAAATGGTTGCCGATCTTGCTGTAATTGGTAAAAGCCATACAAATCATAAACACCAAAGGAAGTACCGTAAATATGAAGATAAAGGATGTCGGCAGTGTCATCAGTACCCGGTACAGATTCTCATGGAGCAGTGTCCGCAAATCTTCCACGAAGCTATTTACATGTCTTCCTTCTTTGTGCAGACATTCCGCTTTGTAGGCGCTGCGCAGAGCTCCTCTCCACAGGCACACCATGAGAACCGTGAGCATCAGCGTCGCAACTCCGTACAACAGAATTAATATAGACTGATCACCCTTGGTATACAGATATACCTGTGTCGCCTCATCCCAGATCTCTTTTTGGGGAACACTTCCCAAAGATCCCAGCATATGGATGAATCCCACTCCGTAGATTGCCATGAATACCACATATGCCACTTCCACAGCCAGATAGATCAATCCTTTGATTTTCTGACCATGCACGATATTTCCAAATCCCATCAAAATCATGGAAAGTTTTGTCTCCATACCGCCCTGCTTAATGGCTGCTGTACAAGTGTAGGGGGTAGGAAAATTATTGACCCTTTTTCTTGTTTTTCTCATTCTTTTTCACCTCATCAGATACCATCACTGTTCATCGCGTCATTCATCGCCTCTGTCTGCTCCTTGGCATTTTCATGGGTCACACTTCCATTTCGGATTCCTTTTCCCATGTTCTCCACCGGTGTCCAGCAGTTATTCATCTGGGACACAAAAGGCTGCAGAACGGAAGTCTCATTGAAAGTTCTTGTCTGTGCCTGAACCAGTGGATCTGTCGCAAGATCTCCATTCTCCAGAAGTGTCTCATTACACGGAATCACGCTTCGAAGGTCATAGTGCAGCTCCTGCGCTTTCGCAGATCCCAGATAGACTGCCAGCTCCACAGCCGCCACCATGTTGTCGCTGTTTGGATTGACGCCGATCGCTTTGGAACCTGCATAGGCCATCATCTGATGTTCCTCTCCGTTCAGTGTGTAAGCGGGAAGCGCTGCCACTCCCATGTTCTCTCCCAGAGCTTCCTGAACCGCATTGGCATCCCAGGAACCTGAGAAAATCGCATTGATACTTCCATCACGCAGTCCTGCCAGTCCGGATCCATCCTGGTCGATTTTAAAATTCGGGTTGGCTTCCAGATCAATCAGATAATTTGTCACGTCCACTGCTTTTTGTCCGCCGAAATCCACTCCTTTCGACTCATCGGTTCCATCGCCGAACAGGGTACATCCGTTTCCGATGTAAAACGCCGGAAGATACCAGGAGTTTGCGAAGGGGAAGGACACCACTCCTTTCTCCAGCATTGTGTCAAGACTCTTGACATCTTCTTCTGAAAATACACTCTTGTCATAATACATGAACCAGGTGTTTGTGGTAAACGGCACTCCGTATAGTTCACCATCCATGGTCAGGGAGTCCAGCACCTGCTGTGAATTCTCAGATTCAATCTCTTCCCGGTATTTCCCGCCGAATTTCGTAAGTCCGTCCGCATCGGTCAGGGTTGTGAGGGTATCGTTCGCGAACATGAATACATCCGCGCTGGCCTCCGGGTCCTGCGCCACCTGTCCTGCGGCACTCGCCTCATCGGCCACGCCATAGACAAAGGTGATATCCCACTGTGGATGTTCCTCGGCAAAAGCCTCACAATTGGTCTGAAGCCATTCCCCGCTGTCTTTCGACTGGTCTTCAGACGGGGACCACACCATCAGACGCACTTTTTCTTTGCCGCCGTTTGCCACGGCATCTCCGCAGCCGGACAGACTCATCGCCGCCAATCCGGCTGCCAGCATAACTGCCAGTCCTTTTTTCCACATCTTTTTCCATCTCCTCCTTGCAAAAGTTTCGTGATGTTTCGCATATGCATACTATAATCCTCATACTCTGATTCGTCAATATCTAACATTCATGTTCTCCACTACTTTCTCTGTTTTTCATAGCTTTCAGAGTCTTTTTTTGTGCACTTTTATTTGTTCTCTGTTCTCTCGTTACGAAACAATCCTAAACTTCATTTCTTTTTCATTGATTTTCCCGGGATCTTCTTATATAATAGGGAAAAAGGGTTTCATGAGGGAAGAAGGGTTCAAAAATGGTCACAATTCAAGATATTGCTGATAAACTCGGGATTTCCAAGGGTACCGTATCCAAGGCTATCAACGGAGCTCCGGACATCAGCGAAACTTTACAAAAACAAATTCTGGAGACAGCCGTGGAGATGGGCTACACCAAACTGCGCCGTTCGAAGGGAACTGCCAGAAAACTCTGTATTCTGGCCCAGATTGACAACATCGAGTATACACAGCCCCATCATTTTGCCTATGACATTGTCATGGGCTTTCGGCAGATGGCAGAACCTGCCGGTTTTGACGTGGATGTGATCCCGGTCAATGACAAAACACAGCGTGCCTCTTCCTATGAAGTGTTCATGCTCCAGAATCATTATCTCGGAGCTTTCGCCATTGGTTTTGCTCTGAACGATCCCTGGATGCAGGATTTTCAGACCAGCCACACTCCCGTCATTCTCTATGACAATTATATCCCGGCCAACCCTGCCACTGCCTACGTGGGAGTGGATAACAATGAAGGCATGGAACTTGCCGTTTCCCACCTAAAAGAACTGGGTCACAAAAAAATCGGTTATCTCAGCAGTGCCCTGGGTTCCCACATCATGCAGGTGCGTCATAAAGCTTTCTTCAATGCCCTGCGCCAATGCGGACTGAAGGCAGAGCCTCAGCAAGCCGGAAGCTCTTACTATGTCTCCCAGTGTATGGAGAGGCACCTGCCCCGCCTTCTGAAACTGGGAGTGACCGCTCTCGTCTGCAGCCATGACCAGATGGCCAACGCTGCGATCATCCAGTGCACAGAGCTCGGGTATTCTGTCCCGAAAGATATCAGCGTCATCGGCTTTGACGACCTGGCAATCTGTCCTTATACTTCCCCTCCTCTCACAACCGTACGGCAAAACCGCACACAATTGGGAAAGTCGGGCTACTATGCTCTGAACAGTCTGCTCAACGATATTCCCATCAGCACACTTTTGCTGCACACCGAATTGATCGTGCGCGGCTCCACCGCGCCTCCACCAAAAAAATAGCAGGAATTTTCATTCCTGCTATTTTCTCTCCTGTTTATCTGTTCTCTACACCGGCGGAATCCCATTTCCATTGATCAGGGCATCTTTCGCCAGCTGATCCACCTGTTCATTATAATAATTCCCAGAATGGGCCTTCACCTTCTGAAAATGTATCGTGACTGCTTCCATACTCTGTCTCATAAACTGCGCGTATTTCTGCGTCAGCGGATTTTTCGCCTGCCAGTCGCCCAAAGCCCATTTCTCAATTCCCTGATAATCATATCGAATCACCAGTTCCCGGTAACCATTTTTCACCGCCCATCTCACCGCATACATGGCGCCCAGCATCTCACCGGCCACGTTTCGGATTGCCAGGGATTCCGGATTCTCTCCGTTTCCGCTCCTTTGAACAGTCTCCCCTTTTGGCGTCAGCAAAATACACCCAAAAGAATATCTTCCGATATGCTCGTCAAAGCTTCCGTCCACATAAGCCACCAGACAGTTCTCCAGGTTAGAAGGTTCTTCTTTGCCTGACTCCTTTTGTTTTACTTTTCCGGGGATATCCGAATCACCTTCCCCTCTCTTCAGATAAGCCTTTGCCTCTTCTAGGTCTGTAAATCCTTTGAACTCTGCCCCTGGATATCCTGTGACAGACTTCTGACAGTCCGGCCAGTTATCAAACAATCCCGTGACTTTGCCCTTTCGGACTGCGTATACTTTCTTCTTCGCCATAAAACCTCCCGTCAGGCTTCTACCCATCTCCGGAAAAATGTGTGATCTTTGTAGACAAAGACACCGCATTTATCCTCATCCAGACCGCACTGGTCAAAGGCTGCATGGGTCATAAAATACAGAAAATCAAAATCTACATTCTTAAGAGAGCTGACTCCAGGAATGATTCTCTTGCTGGTTTTGCCGTTCTTGTAATCGTTATAAATCTCGGTCGCCTGCTGCGCGGCCTCCATACTTCCATAATTGTTGATCTTTGCGAGAGCCTCCGGGTCATTGTCACGGATTCCCTCCAGCAGATCTGTCAGCATTCCGTTTCGTGCCACCTCAAACTGCATATCCGCATAGACAACCAGATTCAAGGTGGATGGGAACATGCTGCTCATGACACGGTTGTAGATGGACACACCTACCATTGTCTGCCCGGCAACTCCCTGATCTCCAGCCTCCGTGTAGAGAACGGCTGCCAGAAATTCCTGCTGCGTCACCTGATTCGCACCGGTCCCGATCTGGGGATCTGTGTAATACTGGGGCTCTACTTTATAAGTCTTGCCGGTGTTGGGATCCACCGCATACTCTCCCCCTGCCGGAACCTCCCGGTACACACCGTTACTGTCAAAATAGTATCTCTCACCGTCGATGGTCTTGTATCCGCCCTCGAACCGCATTCCCTTCACACCATAGTCTCCAGTCCTCTTAAAGAAATACCGGTTCCCGCTGATCGTGACCCATCCGGTGAACATCTTACCCCGCACACCATAGGTCCCTGTCGCCTTGAAATAAAATGTCCTGGATCCAATCTTCTGCCAACCCGTCTGCATCTGACCGGAAGAAGAGAAATAGAAAGTTTCACCGTCAATGGTATTCCACCCGGTGTACATCTGTCCTTTCTCACCTTTACTTCCTGTCTCTTTCAGATAATAAATTTCTCCGCCGTTTTTCAGCCAGCCGGTCCACATGGTTCCAAGTGTTCCGAAATCTCCGGATTTTTTGAAATAATACTTCTTTCCGCTGATGGTCTGCCAGCCAAGCTGCAGAGTTCCCGAACTGCTGAAATAATAAGTCTTGGAACTGATATTCTGCAGTCCGGTAAACATCCGCCCTCGCACACCGTAAGTTCCGCTCGCTTTGAAATAATATGTAGAGGAACCGATCTTCTGCCAGCCTGTCTGAAGCGTTCCATCTGAAGCAAAATAGTATTTATGGCCGCTGATAGACTGAAGTCCTGTGAACATCTGACCTTTCACGCCCTTCTCACCAGTCTGCTTCAGATAATAAATCTCTCCGCCGCTTTTCAGCCAGCCAACCAACATCTTACCCAGAGTACCCAGATCTCCCGATTTCTGGAAATAATATCTCTTGCCGTTAATGGTCTGCCAGCCCGTCTGCATCACGCCATCGCTGTCAAAATAATAGGTCTTCCCGCTCACATTCTGAACACCGGTGAACATACGGCCTTTGACACCATAGGTTCCGCTCGCCTTAAAGTAATACACCGAAGATCCAATCTTCTGCCAGCCTGTCTGAAGCGTTCCGTCTGACGCAAAATAATAGGAATGTCCATCGATCTTCTGAAAACCTGTGAACATGTGGCCTATGGTTCCTTTCTCTCCGCTCTGCTTCAGATAATAGATCTCTCCGCCGTTTTTCAGCCAGCCAGTCCACATCTTACCCAAAGTACCCAGTATTCCGGATTTCTGGAAATAATATTTCTTACCGTCAATGGTCTGCCAGCCGGTTGCCAGATAACCGTCCTCATCAAAATAGAACCAGCAGCCCCCGATCTTCTGAAAATCCGATTTGGTAAATGTCCCATCCTCATTCAGATACCGGACACCCGACTCATCTTCCATCCATTCTCCATAATCAATAGTCCCGGCGGAGGCATTCTGATCTGTCTCTTCCAGATCGTCCGTCAAAGACTGAGGATCCATCTGGGAGTTTTCCTGCTTCTCATCCTTCAAAGACTCCCCTGCTTCCGTCTCTGCATCCTCCTGCGGCTCTGTGTCCTCCCCTGGAGTTTCCAAATTCTCATCCTCCTGCGGGGTCTCCTCTTCCTTTGGTTCTTCCAAAGACTCCTCCGGCATCTGTCCATTCTCCTCTTCCGGCCAGACTTCCTCCGATGTCAGATCTTCCTGCACCTCCCCAGGCATCTCCTGTACAGCAGCCTTTTGTTCCTGATCCAGGCTGGCTGCCCCTGCCGGATAAGGGACAAGCAGGCTTACCGCCAGAAGCCCTGGGAGCAATTTATTGATTGTCCGTCTCTTCATTTCTTTTTCTCTCCTACTGCCGTTCCTTTTCGTTAACATCTTTGTAACATCTTTATTATATCTTCTTAACAGATAAAATGCAATCAAAATTCATCTGCATTTCCTTCAGCGACCTCATTTTTCTCACGGTTACCACGTCATCTGGCTCCACCTTTCCGCACAGGAGCGGTGAGTTCACATCGTAATTTTGCAGATTTTTCTTTACCTTTTGCTGATTTTCACTGGCATAGCAGTATCTGCACCCGCCAGGGCAGGTATCGTAGGCACCCACTTCCACGCTCTCCATGCAGCCACAGGCAGTTCTCTGTCCCGGATCCGCACTTCCCTGGAGCCTGCATCCTAAAATTTTCTCAATCCTTCTTCGATCAATACAGCTGCCGTGGGATACTCCCTCCTTTTCCAGATCCAGTTCTTCCGCACAACTTACGATCCCCAGCCCAAACTCTCTGGCTATTCCGGCAAGATCTGCCGCCATCTTGCGCATTCCGTCCCCATCCGGGCTTGAGACTCCAAGCTCTGCCATATTTCTTCTGTTCTTCCTGTAGAAATCCACAAAACTAATCACCACCTGATCGGTATACTCTCCCAGTCTGGAAGCGATCTCCCTGAATGCTTTTTTATGATATTCCCAGGTGTACCTGGAATTGATGAAAATCGGATCATAGCGCCAGACCATCCGCCCTCTACCGATCCTTTTCGATAACTGCTGAAACAGCGGAATCAGAACCGATCTCTTATCCGGGAGGTCCGGCTCCACATCATGCCCATATCCCGTCAACGTAAACTGAAAATAATAAGGATATTCTTCCAGTTCATCCAGATATGGAATCAGACCGGCCGGATTTTTTGTCCAGAACACCATACAGTCCACCACAGACGGAGACAGATCAATCTGGCTGATCTGTCTGGGATTGACAGGATTTCTCACCAGAAGATATCCTTCCCTAATACGGTTTCGAAACCATTGCCCAAAGTAACGGGGAATGTCGGTTCTCCTGCTGACGCTTAAAATCATTTCTTCCTCTCCTCTCAAAGCTCTTACGTTCTCCTGTTGTCTTTCTATTATACAGGTGTCATCGATCCGGGTAAACCTCTCCCATTTCCTCGGATGATATTTTTCGAAAACTGTATATATTCAGTATTGACAGTTAGTACAGATTCGTATATACTGTACTTAGTCAACAAGTACAGTATACAACAAAGGAGAGAGTGCTATGAATCAGGAATATCTCGTCTTGAACCATATCTCAAAAAAATTCGGCTCAAAACTGGTCTTGAAAGATGTCAGTGCCACTGTACACCGCGGAGAAATTCTCGGCTTTCTGGGTCCAAGCGGCGCCGGAAAAACCACAACCATCAAAATTCTGACCGGGCAGCTAAAACCCACCTCCGGAGATGCCTTCGTCCTTGGCAAAGACTGCCAAAAGATCGATGAATCCATCTATGAACAGATCGGAATCGTCACTGACATCAGCGGAGTCTATGAGAGACTGTCTGTCTATGACAATCTGAAATTTTTCGCCAGGATACTGAATGTCCCCCAAAAAAATATCGACCTTCTCTTAAAAAGAGTCGGGCTTTATGAACACCGAAAAAAACCAGCCGGCAAGCTTTCCAGGGGACAGGTACAGAGGCTGATCTTGTCCAGAGCCATCCTGCACAAGCCGAAAATCCTGTTCTTAGACGAACCCACCAGCGGTCTGGATCCCACCACGGCTTTGGATATCCACCGGCAGCTTTTGGAATTGAGAGATGAGGGAATGGCCATCTTCCTCACCACCCACAACATGGAAGAAGCCACCAAACTGTGCGACCACGTGGCTCTTCTCAATGAGGGAGTGATCGTCGAATACGGCACACCAAAAGAAATCTGCCTGAAATACAACCAAAACAAAAGATACCAGGTACAGCTCACGGATGGTTCTTTCCATTTGTTAAAACAAAATCCAGAGGATAGCCGCCTATTGGCTTCCTGGATTCAGGAAGACCGTATCGAGACCATTCATTCCTGTGAACCCACACTGGAATCTGTCTTTTTAGAAGTTACCGGGAGGAAATTGCAATGAAAACAATCTCATTCAGAAAACTGACTGCCATCATGGACATCAAAAGCAGAACCTTATTCAGCAAAAATTTTATCATCATGCCCATCTTTTCCCTGGGATTTACCTTTCTGATGCGTGTGCTCTACAAATCCATATTGGGAGAAGCCGCAGGAACTATGACTGCCTATGCGCTGTCCATCGGAGTACTGATGAACATCTGCATGAGCGGTGTCTACTGCGTGGCCGCCTCTCTTGCAGAGGAAAAGGAGAAACATACCCTCAGAACCCTCATGACCTCTTCGGTCAACGGACTGGAATTCTTCCTTGGAAGTCTGATCCCAGCCATACTCATGATGATGTTCGTCAATATCGCCTGTGTCTTTTTATCCGGCTTCTCCATGAACCCGGCACAGTGGGCAGGCTATCTCTTCATCAGCACCGCCTGCAGCATCGCGGGCGCCATCATCGGAATGATTTTTGGCATTTTCTCCAAAAATCAAATGTCAGCCGGGACTGCCACCACGCCGGTTCTGCTGATTTTCATGATGATCCCCATGTTCTCCCAGCTAAACGACACTCTGGGAACCATCTCCGGGTTTCTGTTCACAGGTATCCTCTTCGATGCCATCTCCAATATCGGCAGGCAGACTGCTCTTCTGTCCATCCGAAGCGGTGTCATCCTGACAGCTGAGATTCTTCTGACTGTCATACTGTTTTTGATGTTGTACAAAAAAAATGGATTTGACGCAGACTAAAACAAAATCAAATATACAAAAAGGACGGCGATTTTTTGGAAATTATTTTAAGCAGTGCCAACGACAAACCGATTTATGAACAAATCTCCTCTCAAATCAAAGAGCAGATCATGAAAGGAATCTTAAAACCCGGCGAGCCTCTGCCCTCCATGCGGAAACTGGCGAAAAATCTGCACGTCAGTGTGATTACCACCCAGAGAGCTTATGATGATCTGCAAAGAGACGGATTTCTCGTCACAGTTCCGGCGAAAGGAACTTTCGTCTCCACCCAGAATCAGGATTTTATCCGGGAAGAAAACTTAAGGGAAATCGAATCTCTTCTGGCAAAAGCCGCCTCACTGGGGAAAGAAAACGGTTTATCTTTGGAAGAATTACAAACTACACTGACAGTTATCTATCAGGAGGAGTAACTTTATGGAACATGCAATTGAAGTCAAAAATCTGACAAAAAGATATAAAGATTTTACCCTGGATCATATCTCCTTTTCACTTCCCAAGGGAATGATTCTCGGATTAATCGGCGAGAACGGTGCCGGAAAATCCACCTTCATCAATTCTCTTCTGGGAATTGTCAAATCAGAATATGAACAAATCCAGATTCTGGGGCTGGATCTTGCCTCCCACGAAAAACAGATCAAGGGAGAGATCGCTGCAATCTTCGACGATGCACGCTATGATGAGAATTTCACTCCGCTTTTCATTGGTAAAATCATGGCAGGCATCTACCGAAACTGGGATTCTCAAAAATATCAGAATTATCTGAAACAGTTTTCACTTCCGCCGAAGAAAAAGCTGAAAACTTTCTCCAAAGGAATGAAAACGAAGCTGGAATTCGCGGCCGCCTTAAGCCACAACCCGAAACTTCTTATCCTGGATGAGGCAACCAGCGGTCTGGATCCTATCTTTCGAGATGAGATCCTGGATATCATACGGGAATTCTGTGAAAACGAAGAGCATTCTGTATTGATCTCTTCCCACATCACCAGTGATCTGGACAAAATCGCAGATTATGTGGCTTACATACACCAGGGAAAACTTCAGTTTTTCAAGACTTATGATGAAATCCAGACACAGTATGGGATCTTGAACTGCGGACGTGAATTTTTTGAGAATATCTCCAAAGATGATATTCTCGCCTATCGCAGGGAAGCCTACAGTTATCAGGTTCTGATCCGCAACCGCCAGGAATTTAAGACAATCTTTCGGGACACACCCATTCAAAATGCTTCGCTGGAAGATATTATGTTATTTTACTCAAAGGGGGAGAAAATGTTATGAAAGGGATTTTACTAAAAGATCTATATGAATGTGTCTGTATCCGGAAAAACCAGCTCAACTGGATTGCCACCATCGCGCTGGTTCTGATCCTTACCTTTGTCTTTCGGACCACTTATGTGTTCCTTCTGAATGTGATGATCACAGCACCGCTGGCCGGATCCTGCGCCTACCAGTTCCCCATGGAACAGGATGAGATTGTGAACTTTTCCAAAATCCAGATGACCTATCCCATCACAAAGAAGGAATTCATTCTGGAGCGATTTCTTCTGACTCTGGGATTCATCGGTGTAAGCGGGGTTTTCTCCCTGATCCTGACCATGGTTTACACCTATGGTTACCGTCTGGCAGCCCTCTCCGCCACCCTCCCGGTCTGGGGTATGGGAATCTGCTTTGCCCTGATCTTTTTCTCCGTCAGCAATGTCTTCTATCTGGGGCTCGGAGTCAAGGCTGGAACGGTTCTGTTCATTTTACTCATCCTTGCAGCCGCATTTGGTTATGTCCTCACAGCGGTAAACTTTGGTGTTCAGACACTTCTGTACATGGACAAGACCTTCTGGCTTCTCATTCTCTTTGCCGGTGCGGTTCTCTGTCTGATTGCAAGCTATCTGATCTCCGTAAAAATTTACGAAGCAAAACATGCCTGATCTTAGAAATCAAAAAAACTGGATGTCAAAAGGAGCAGATGATTTTCCTCACCGGAAAACCCTGCTCCTTTTTACACTCACTATATCACATCATGCACAGCAGCATTTTTCTTTTCTCAATGTCCCGTCCTGAATCTGTATCTTCGCTTTTGCCTGCGGATCATCCCGGATAATCTCCTGTACTGCCGGCACCTGAATATACCCGGCATAAGGATTTTTGATGCTGATCACAGGGGTCGTGATTGTGGCCTCCACCTGAGACTTCTCAAAACTCAGATCCGCATCAATCATCTCACAGTTGACTATAGATAAAAGCATAGAAAAAAATTTTTAGGAGTCCTGCAGCTGATGTAAGCCCTTAAAGTCCAGAATCTCCACGGTTCCCCTCGTCAGCTTGACCAGCCCTTCCTTCTGAAAATAGCGAAGCATACGGGTCACCACTTCTCTCGCTGTCCCCATATGGTTTGCTATTTTTTCATGAGTCATCTTCAGAGACGCACTGTCCTCCAGTCCGCTCTCCTCCAGCAGAAATCCCGCGAGACGTTTGTCAAAGCTTTTCCACATAATCTGTTCCAGAAGCCACATTACCTCTGAAAAACGGTCCCCCATAATCTGATTGGTATAATTCGCGGCCGGAGCGGAAGTTTCCATCACTTTCCTGTAAATCTCCGGCGGAATCACCCACATCTGCGTGTCTTTCTCTGCCTCGATGGTAATATCAAATTGAATACTTTGCATCATACAGGAAGCAGACAGCAGACAGATATCTCTCTCGCACAGGCGGTAAACCGTGATCTCCCGCCCTTCCTCTGAGACAATGTAGGCACGAAGCTGTCCCGAGCAGACTAGCAAAAGCCCGAGACAGTCGTTGGAGCCATTGTGAATGATCTCTCCCTTTTCAACTGTGCGCAAAAAAGCATGCTTCTCAATCTCTTCTCTCTGTTTCCCGGTAAGTTGTTCCCAAAACGGGAAAAAATCTGAAAAACCCAACATAGCTGTCAACTCTTTTCTAAAACTCAAATAAATTCAATCCGATCTCATCGCTGAATCTTCTTCCCACACTTCCGGGAATCACCTGGAGAATGATCTCTGCCGTCGCGCTGACAATCGCCCGGTTTAAATGACCGCCAAACACATTTCCCTTGGCGTCGCCGGCACTCAGATGGGCATGTAGATACGGCTTGCCCTCCATACGGGAAAGAGTTCCTGTCAAAGAGACAATCTCCAGCGCTCCCTGGAACTGATTGGCATGATACTCCTTGGTTACCGTGTCAAATACACCTGTGGTGAGCTCTTTAATCGCTCCCAGGCCAGAGATGGAGGCCAGTGTAATCTGTTCTTTTTCGGCTATTTCCACCAGTTTCTCACAGATCTCCTCATTCGGATCCAATCTCAGTACAATTGTATTTTCAAAACGTCTGTATTCCATCTTTCTTCCATCCTTTCTGTCTTTGTTTTGTCATTCTACGTCTATTTTATATAATTGCCTATCCAAAATCAACCAGCGGTTTCTTCTTCCTGCATTTTGCGTCCCGGTTTTCTCTCAGACAGAAACAGACCGGCTAAAGTCAGCACGATCCCCATCCCGGCGAGAGGGGTAATCTGTTCTCTGAGAATCAGGACAGACGCTGTGACCGTGATCACAGGAACCATATAGATATAAAGGCTTGTCTTGACTGCTCCCAGCTGCTTCACTGCAAAGTTCCAGGTGACAAAACACAGAGCAGACGCACCCAGGCCCAGGAAAATCAGGTTCAGAAGATTCAACGTCGATGTCAGCCTAGACAAATCCAGCTGAAAATCAAAGACGAACAGAGCCGGAATCATAAACAAAATTCCATAGCAGAACACTCTTCTGGTCGTCAGGATCGTGTGATACCCAAAACTGCTGATCTTCCTGGTCAAAATCGAATAACAAGACCAGATAAAGGCTGCCCCCAGTGCCAGAAGATCACCTGTCGGGTTGAAGGACACCTTCGTTCCGTTGAAACTGATCAGACAGATTCCTGCCATTGCCGCCACAAACCCAATAAAGAAATCCCGGTGCAGTTTCTCCTCTCCTTTTAAAAACAGGTGAGTCAAAAGCGCTGTAAAAAATGGCGACACCGACACGATCACTCCCACATTGGACGCCAGTGTGTAGGTCAGCGCAATGTTTTCCATCAGATAATAGAGACAGACTCCACACAGCCCCGCTGCCGCAAAAGTAAGCTCCTGGCGCAGGGTCGTCCCACGCATCCGTCGGGGATAGACAATCATCAGCGCTACAAATCCCATCACAAACCGAAAGAATAAAATTTCCACCGGCTGAAAATCTACCAGCAGAACTTTTGTGGAAATAAATGTTGTTCCCCAGATTAACACTGTCACCAAAGCCGCAAGATGGCCGACCGTATTTTGATTCTTCATCCTCTTCTCCCTCTCCTGTTTCCAAACTATTTTATAATCTCAAATCACTGCATTTTATCAACTTTAATTTCTCTCATCTGAAAACCACAAATGGTCATCCAGCGCCGGACCTCCTCCACAGACATTTTACAGGAAGGTCCCAAAACGACTTTTCGAATCGGCAAATTCTCGTCTGCCTCCACATCCAGACAGGGGACAATTTTTCCATCCCTAACTTCCAGATCAAATTCTCCGGAAGCCAGATCCTGGATCCGTGACTGTGTCTGTCGGAAAATCAGGCGCCACTCTTTCTCATCATACTGGTCTGTGGCAATCGATTTGTAAATATCATAAATTTTTGACCAGAGTGCCTCTGAAATCTGGCGATTCTTCTCCCAATCTCTCCTTATGGAATTTTCCTCAAAACGCATCACCAGGTAAGAAGCACATTCCCCAATCATATTCTGCACTTTTTCACTATCATCCAGTTTACAGACCTTCTGTAATTCTAACAAACCATTGCTCTGATTTGCCTGTCTCATCTTTGTGAAATCCAGCCCCACTAGAATTCCCGCTTCATCCCCTGCATGTGGGTTCCAGCGGTAACTCATCTTCGTCTCTGCCATCAGTCTCATGACAAAATTCATAGGATTCTCCAAGTCTCGTACATTTTTAAATACTTCTTCTAGAAAAGAGTTGAATACTCCCTTTGTTTGCTCCCTGTTCAAGGTATGATATTGAAAAGTACGTTCTCCTTCAAATTCGCTCATATCTTTTTTCTTCTGAGCCTGCTCTCTAATCCTGCCGATTATCTTCTCCGCAGCAGCTGTTCCCTGCAAAGTACACAGATCCCAGAATCGGAACTTTTTGTTTTTCATTATCTGCAGAAACTCTTCTATCGAGCAATAATGATACAGTATCTCCGGTACTTCCTGATTATCATTTTCTTTGTTTGTCTCCACCTGGTAAATTTTCGGAGTCTCCTTAAAAACTGTAGAATCCGCAATTGCTTTTTGATTCGCAGGTTTATACTTGCTATTTTTCTGTAGGTATTTCGCACCTTCTTCTGTCAAGGAATACTGCTTGCGACGGTTCATCTTCACCAACCCAGCGCTTTTTAATATCTGCATCCTTCGGCTGATGTCTGAACGGTTCAAAACAATTCCATACTTTCTTTCTGCTGTCTTCAGTAATTCTTTTCCCACACAAGCATGCTCTCTTAATTCCAGCAGCAGTTCCCGGATATAGTCCACATGTTCGTCCAGAATATCCACCAACGCTTCATACGTAGGATCTTTCAGCCATTCCTGGCCTAATGGTGTGATCTTATACACATAGTCTTCCGTCTCCATAATCAGTCCATAATTGACCAGCGTTCTCTGAGTCAGACTCATGGTTTTCTCACTTCTTTGTCCAAAAATCTCCTCAAAAAAGCTCTTAAATCTCAGATCCTTTCGCTCTTCCTGATAAAATTCCAGAATCGTTTTGATCGTTTCCCTCGCACTTCCCATACTCGGCAAATATCCAATATTACTCTTCTCCATACTTTCTCCTTTATCTTAAACTATGACCATATCCGCAACACGAGCCACATCGAGCACTACATCCATTTTATATTATATATTGCAAGTATACGGCAGTCAATATCGACACAAAATCTTCCCATTTCTGCTGCTTTATATCCGTTTTTCCGTAATCAGACTATTCATCTCCAATTTAGGATACACATTCCGGACAAAATATGTTATACTACATGTTTAGGTCAGGAATTATCCTGATCTCAGTAAAGACGAGGTGAAAAAATGTTTGTTGTAGATAAATATATCGACTACGTGAAAGATGAGGCAATCCAACATCCCGAGAAGAGCTGGGACAAAATTCTTCTGGGATTCAAGGCAAACAAATGGCGCACCAGGCTGCTGCCCAACAAAAATATCTCCAAAGGCTATCAGAAGCTGGAGAGCATGATGATGGGCCTGGTGGCCGACTCACTGAGCCGGGAAGGCAGCTACGTGTGGGGAAATATTTTCGCCCCCTGTGAATTGATGCAGTGTTTCGGCCTGCGCACCCTATCCATCGAATGTCTCTCCTGCTACATGAGCGGTTATCATCTGGAGGACTATTTTATCGATTATGCCCAGAATATCGGCATCGCCCCCACTCTGTGTTCCTATCACAAAACTTTCGTGGGCGGCGTGGAGAGCAAAGTAGTGCAAAAGCCGGAATATGCAGTCACTACTTCTCTCTCCTGTGACGGTAACTTAAATACCTTCCGCTATCTGGAGAAAAAGGCAAAAGTGCCCTTCACCTTCCTGGACGTTCCCTACGCAGACGATGTAGACTCCATCTCCTATCTGGCAGACCAGCTGAGACAGCTTGCAAAAACTCTGGAGGAACGAACCGGAAGAAAATTCCAGGAAGAACAGCTAAAAGAAATCCTGAGAACCGAAAATGAGACACGGGCAGAACTCATGAAATTCTTCGATTACCAGAAAACTTACTACTATCCCGGTGAACTGATCAGCCATCTCTACATGATGATGGGAATGCATCTGCTCATCGGAACCAGAGAATTTCTGGATCTGATCCGTTTTATGAACGAAGAGATTCAAAAGGCCCCTCTCTTCGAGGGAAAACGAATCCTGTGGATTCACCTGATGCCGTTTTATCAGGAAAGCCTGAAAAAATATTTTAACTCCAGCAAAAAATACCAGATTATCGCCAGCGATATCATCCTGGATTTCATGGAGGAACTGGACGCAGAGCATCCATTTGAAGCTCTGGCCCGCAAGATCATCAAGAACCTGTACAACGGCTCCTATGCCTACAAAGCCAAGATGATCGGGCAGCTGGCCGATCATCTGAAGCCGGACGCCGTCATCCATTTCTGTCACTGGGGCTGCAAACAGGCCTCCGGAGGCAGTGTCCTTCTGAAAGAAAAAATGCAGGAAATGAACATTCCCATGCTGATTCTGGATGGAGACGGAATTGACAAACGCAACAGCCACGACGGCCAGATCAAAACCCGTCTGGAAGCTTTTCTGGAATTAATCGAGACAGGAGATGTGACATGTTAGGATATATCTGTAAATATGCCCCCATAGAGATTTTTCAGTCTATGGGAGTGGAAATCAAAAGAATTGAACCATCAGTCACCAATTTCACACAGGCAGATATGAAAATGCATCCCAATATCTGCAGTTTCGCAAAGGGTGTCCTGGAAGATGTGCTGGCAAAAGATTACGAAGGTGTTATTCTCACCACCTGCTGCGACAGCATCCGGCGCCTTTACGATGTGCTCCGGGAAGAACTGCCGGACAAATTCATCTACATTCTGGATACTCCCCGGATTACCAAAGACGCCGGCATCGCTCTCTATGAGAAACGGATCCGGAATATGATCGAGGAATACGAGGAATTCTCCGGCAGAAAGTTTGAGGAAAACAAACTCGCCGAAATCCTCCGGGTAAAGCAAAAAGAACAGAGTATTTCCATTCAGCCCGGCAGACCAAATATCGGAATTCTGGGAGCCAGAGCCAATGAGGCCATCTCAGGGATTCTAAACGAGAAGGGGGCGAACGTGGCTTTTGATCTCACCTGCACAGGTCTTCGCCGAAAATATCTGCTGGAGCCAGACCAAATTCTCACGGGATACACCCGGGGACTCCTCAGCCAGTTTCCCTGCATGCGTATGGAAGCTGCTGCCGGCAGAGACGAATTGATTGAGCGGTATGCCCAGAGTGTGGATGGTATCATCTACCATACCGTTCAGTTCTGTGATAATTATTCCTATGAATATGCCTGGCTGAAAAAGGTTCTAAATAAACCGATTCTTCAGCTGGAAACAGACTACACAAAACAAAGCTACGGGCAGGTGCTGACGAGAATCGAGGCTTTTCTGGAATCTCTCTCACCCTCCCCTGGCCAAGACGATATAATCAGAAAGGGAGAGACAGGTACTATGTACGTAATGGGAATTGACAGCGGTTCCACGTCCACGAATGCGGTTATCATGGATGAGAACCGGAAAATTATTGCTTCCGCCGTGGTCCGCACCGGCGCCAAATCCGGCGAGAGTGCACAGAGAATCTTAAAAGAAGTTCTGCAAAAAGCAGGCTGCACCCGGGAAGACATCTCCTGGATCGTATCCACCGGATATGGACGGGTGAGCATTCCCTTTGCCGATGAAAATGTGACCGAGATCAGCTGCCATGGACGCGGCGCCCATTATTTCAATCCTGCTGTGCGCACCATCCTGGATATCGGCGGCCAGGACAGCAAAGCCATCAAACTGAATGAAGCCGGCGAAGTATCTGATTTCGTCATGAATGATAAATGTGCCGCCGGAACAGGGCGTTTTCTGGAAATGATCGCCCGCTCCCTGGAAATTGATGTGGACGAGCTGGGCCCCATCGCCCTGCAGTCCACAGAAGAAATTGAGATCACCAGTATGTGTTCTGTATTCGCGGAATCTGAAGTGATCTCCCTGATCGCAAATAACAAGGAAAAAGCCGATATCGCAAACGGCATCTGCCGTGCCATCGCAAATAAGGCGTTCTCTCTCATGAAGCGTGTGGGAATGGAAGAGGAATTCATGATGACCGGAGGTGTCGCCAAGAACCCGGGAGTCGTGAAAGCGGTGGAAGACAAAATCCACGCAAAACTCTATATCTGCGATGAGCCTGAAATCGTAGGCGCAGCCGGGGCAGCATTATACGCCCTGGACAAGTTCTCAAAATAACACCCAATCGGATTCTTCAGAAATTAAAAATCCGGATACCCCGTCTCCAGATTTCCTATGCGAAACTAGAGCGTTGTATCCGGATTTTTTTCCGTCTCTGATTATTCTTCGCTTTCTTTTAACCACTCGGCAATCAGCTCTTTGGATGACGCAGCCTCGCTGCCCCTCACCGAGAGTCCTTTCTTTAAGACTGCTCCCGGGCAGAGTCTTTGAATATCTTTCTCACTGCTTCCCATTCCACTTCCCTCATTGGTGCACAGCGGAAGGATTGTCTTGCCTGAGAAATCATACATTTCCAGGAATGTAAATACAGCCATGGGCATAGTCCCGCAGTAGTTGGGATATGCCAGGATTATGCGGTCATACCCGTCAATCTGTTCCGGTGCCCCCACAATCTTTGGCCTTGCATCTGCCTTCCAGTCCTTCTTTGCCTCCTCCACACAGGCTTTATAGCCTGCGGAATAAGGAGTCTCCATCTGAATCTTGTACACATCGGCGTCCACCAGATCCTTCATCTGTCCCACAGCCACTTCTGTGTTTCCCACTTCTATATACCGCAGGGTGCCGCCGAAATAATTCTCATCTGCCCTTGAAAAATAAGAAATCAACGTCTTACTCATTTTTTTCTTCCCTTCTCTGTCTGGTCCGAATCTCTTCTTTGACAGCCTGCACAAAGGCATCCAGACTCTTCTGGCCTTCATCACCTTCAAATCTGCTGCGGACAGAGACCACTTTGCTCTCTTCTTCCTTCTGGCCGACTACGAGCATATAAGGAATTCTCTCATTTCTCGCCTCACGGATCTTATATCCGATCTTCTCCGCACGCTCATCGATCTCACAGCGGATTCCCTCTGCTTTCAGGCGGTCCATCACCTGATGTGCATAATCCAGATATTTATCAGAAATAGGCAGTACCTTCACCTGTACAGGCGCCAGCCAGGTCGGGAATTTTCCTGCAAAATGCTCTGTCAGAATTCCAATGAAACGCTCAATGGATCCAAAGCATACTCTGTGAATCATGATCGGGCGGTGAATCTCTCCGTCTGCCCCGATGTATTCCGCCTCAAACCGCTGCGGAAGCTGGAAATCCAACTGAATGGTACCGCACTGCCAGGTTCTGCCGATGGCATCTACCAGGTGGAAGTCAATCTTCGGACCATAGAATGCGCCGTCGCCCTCATTGATGGTATAGTCCAGATTCATATCCTCCAGAGCCTCGCGCAGTCCATTGGTCGCCATCTCCCAGTCCTCATCACTTCCCATGGAATCCTCCGGTCTTGTGGAAAGCTCGATGAAATACTGGAATCCAAACAACTCATATACTTCTGAGATCAGGCGCACTACACCCTTGATCTCATCACGGATCTGCTCCGGTGTCATGAAGATGTGGGCATCATCCTGATTAAAGCATCTCACACGCATCAGACCATGCAGAGCACCTGATTTCTCATGGCGATGCACCAGTCCCACTTCCGCCAGACGCAGAGGCAGCTCACGGTAGGAACGGGGCTGTGATTTGTAAACCAGCATTCCTCCTGGACAGTTCATTGGTTTGATCGCGAAGTCCTCTCCGTCAATCTGGGTGGTATACATATTCTCCTTATAATGATCCCAGTGTCCGGAAGTCTCCCACAGATGGCGGTTCAGGATCATCGGTGTGGAAATCTCCACATAGCCTTCTCTCTCATGAATCTCCCGCCAGTACTCCATCAGTGTGTTTTTCAGCACCATTCCCTTTGGCAGGAAGAACGGGAAGCCTGGTCCCTCCTCAGAGAACATAAACAGGTTCAGCTCTTTTCCCAGTTTTCTGTGATCTCTCTTCTTCGCTTCCTCCAGCATGTGAACATAAGCTTTCAGCTCGGAATTCTTGGTGTAAGCAGTTCCATAGATTCTGGTCAGCATCTTGTTCTTCTCGTTTCCTCTCCAGTAAGCTCCCGCAAGCTTCATCAGCTTGATCGCTTTCACTGGTTTTGTGGACATCAGATGAGGACCTGCGCACAGGTCTGTGAACTCACCCTGGCGGTACAGACTGATCACAGCATCCTCTGGGAGATCTTCAATCAGCTCCACTTTATATGGTTCATTCTTCTCCTGGAAAAACTTAATTGCCTCCTCTCTGGGAAGTTCGAATCTCTCAAGAGTCAGATTTTCTTTCACAATTTTCTTCATCTCTGCCTCAATAGCGGCAAAATCATCCGTGGTCAGCACTTTTTCGCTGTCCACATCGTAATAAAATCCGTCATCGATGGAAGGACCGATCGCCAGTTTTGTCTCCGGGTACAGTCTTTTGATCGCCTGCGCCATGATATGTGCGGCAGTATGACGGAAGGCATCTCTTCCACCCTTATCTTCAAAAGTCAGGATATTCAGGGAGCAGTCCTTGTCCACCATAGTACGCAGATCCACACGCTCTCCATCAATCTCACCTGCACAGGCAACTCTTGCCAGCCCTTCACTGATATCTTTTGCGATATCAAAGACACTTTTTGCCTGTTCATATTCCTTCACTGAGCCATCTTTCAATGTGATTTTCATGTTCTTTTCTCCTTTCTGCTGTTCCCACTGTGCATTCCCGGCCGGAAATATTCAGTGGCATTTACTCCAGCCGCAGCTTTTGCAGATATTGCAGCCTTCCTCAAATATCAACGGCTCCCCGCATTCCGGACAGTACATTCTGTCGATCTGGGACGCACTGGGTACCGCTTTGGGTTTTGGAGCTTTTTTCACTTTTTTCGGTGCGCTTCCACCGCTGCCCTCTTCTTTCTGGGCAAGTTCTTCCTGCATTTCATTATACATATCCATCAGGGCATTTCCCACTGCCATCGGACAGCAGGCACCCTTGCTGGTATCTTTTCTGGTCACTCTTCTGGCTGTATAAGACGGGCAGGATCCGCTGGAATTGAGCTGATCCACGATGGTCTCAATGTCAATTCCGCCTCTGGCGCTGATGGAAATCATCCTGGACAGGCCCACCATGAAATTGTTGCATCCTCCTGTGGAACCCTTGCTCAGATAAGTCTCCAGAAGCGCTCCCGTGTGGGGATCAAACAGAGCAATACAGTGGAGACTTCCACATCCCGTTACCAGCTTTCTCTTTTTGCCCACCACATCGTCTGTCACCAGAAGAATCTCTCCCCGCTTCAGTCCTTCTCCAGGGGAAACCTTCTTATTTTCCTTCTGCGTGTGCGTGTTCAAAATTCCCACTCTCTTGCATCCGTCACGGAACAGGGTGACTCCTTTTAGTCCTTTCTCATACGCGTACAGATACAGCCCTTCTGTCTCCTCCACGGTAAAACCGTTGGGAACGTTGACCGTAGAACTGATGGACGCATCGATATGCTTCTGCCAGGCGGCCTGCATATCAATTCTCTGCCTGTAATCCAAAGTCATTGCTGTGACGAAATAGTCAGGAAGTTTCGTATCTGTCTTCAAATCAAATCTCTTCATGTAATCTTCCACAATCTTTGTGTACACTTTGTAATACACATCAGTACCGTGAAGAGATTCTGTCTTTCTCTCATAATAGTTTGCGTAGACCGGCTCAATTCCTCCGGAAATTCCCAGCATCGTAGAGAGCGTTCCTGTCGGTGCGATGGTCAGAAGCTGTGAATTCCGCAGTCCGTATTTACGCACCAATTCCCTGGTCTTCTCAGATGTGTTCTCCTTAAAGTAAGGTGTGGACATAATCTCATCCACATGACAGGCCTCGAACATTCCTTTTTCCTTCGCCAGTTTCGCCGACGCGGCAATTGCGGAGTCTGCCATGGCAAATCCAATCTTATCACACATTTGGACTGCGTCTTCTTCCCCGTAGGTCAGTCCCAGCTTAATCAGACAATCCGCCAGCCCCATAATACCAAGGCCGATCTGGCGCCATCTTCTGACGCTCTGTCTCTGCTCTTCCAGAGGATGCAGCGGAAGCCCTTCCTCCAGCACTTCATTCAGCGCACCCACGGAGACTTCCACACAATGCTTCAGTCCTTCGAAATCAAACTGTGACTGTTCGGTAAACGCATCTTTGACAAAAGCAGATAAATTAATGCTTCCCAGCAGACAGCTTCCGCCTGCCGGCAGAGGTTCCTCCGCACAGGGATTCACACCTGCGTAGGAAAATTCTTCCGTGTTGCTCAGAAGATTCCATCCGGAAATTCTATCCCAGAACAAGGCTCCCGGCTCTGCATAATCCCAGTTGGTCTCGGCAATCTTGTGAAATAGTTCCCGGGCATTTACCCATTTTTCAATTACCTCTCCCGTTACTTCTCTCTTATAATACAGACGGTAGTCTTCGTTCTTCTTCACCGCCTCCATGAAATCTTCATGAATCCGGATAGAGATGTTGGCTTTTGTGACTTTATCCAAATCTGTTTTCAGATCAATAAATTCTTCCACATCCGGGTGAGAGCTGTCGATGGAGATCATCAGCGCTCCCCTTCGTCCGTTCTGGCCGATCAACGCTGTCACCAGAGAATACAGTTCCATAAAAGAGACGGATCCGCTGGTCTCCTTCGCCGCATTGTTGATCTTCGCTCCGCGCGGACTGAGCTTCGAGATATCCACCCCGCAGCCCCCGCCATAGCTGTATGTCCGGGCCAGTTTTTTTGCACAGTCAAAGATGCTTTCAATATTGTCCTCCGGTGGATCAATCACATAGCAATTGGAGTACGTGACCTTACGTCCCTCTTTATTCAGCCCCCTGTTAGACAGAATTCTGCCGCCGAATAAAAATTTCTTCTCTTTTATATACTCCGCAACTTCTTCGTTCTGACCGCTGATCCGTGTCAGCCACTCATCAAAAGACTCCCCTTCGTTGCAATATTTTTTTGACCAAATATCAATGCCTAGTTGGTTATCCTCCCCCAACCATTCTTCAATTGTCATATTCTGTCCCTCTTTTTCATTTTGTTATAGCTGCATATAGAATGTTACCACTACAGAATAAAAATTTCAATTCTGCATTTCATTCTTTTTCTTTTTTGTGGAAATTATCCTCTTTGCGGATCTTTTTCCTTTCTTTTCTGTGGTATAAAAATTGCCTGCCAGGTACCTGCTGCTGAACCAGCAGGCAAATGGTAGGCAAAGCTCAATTTTTATCTCTCAAAATCCTGAAGAATCCTTAATTTTGCCGGATTAATACTCCAGTGTCTCCATATATTTCATATATCTGACAACCATCAACGCGATTTTGAAGGTGATCGCATCCTCAAACACACGGAGATCCAGTCCGGTACTCTTTTGCAGTTTGTCCAGACGGTACACCAGTGTATTTCTATGGATATAGAGCTGTCTGGATGTCTCAGATACATTCAGGCTGTTCTCAAAGAACTTATCGATGGTCACAAGAGTCTCCTCGTCAAAGTCATCCGGTGACTTATTCTCAAAAATCTCTTTGATAAACATCTTACAAAGAGGAATGGGAAGCTGATAGATGAGACGGCCGATTCCCAGGGAACTGTAAGCAATTACTTCCCGCTCTCCGAAGAAAATCTTTCCCACATCCAGAGCCATTCTCGCTTCCTTGTAGGAACGTGAGACTTCTTTTAATTCTTTTACGATGGTTCCGTAGGCGATGTGGGTTCCCGGCTGTTTGTTCAGTCCCAAAGTGGCCAGGATGGTCTCCGCCAGCTTATCCATCTCAGGATATCCTTCATTTTCCGCCAATTCTTTGACAATAATAATGCTCTTTTCATCCACAGCTGTGATGAAATCTTTGCTCTTTCCGCCAAACAGACTCTTCACATTCTCGATGGAATTGTGATCTTTCTCCTGCTGTGTCTCAAGGATCAGCACCACCCTGGGCACATCTGCCTCAATATGCAGCTTCTTCGCGCGATTGTAAATATCCACCAGAAGCAGGTTATCCAACAACAGGTTCTTGATGAAACTGTCTTTATCAAAACGTTCTTTGTAGGCCACAATCAGATTCTGAATCTGGAATGCCGCCAGCTTTCCGATCATGTATGTATCTTCGTCTTCCCCGTGGACAACCAGAATATATTCCAGCTGATGATCATCACAGACTTTGAAATACTGATATCCCTTCACCAGCTGACTGTCCGCCTGGGAATTGGCAAACGCCTGCACATCCACCTGGTTAATCACGTAATCCACGAATGTGGATGCCAGCACTTTTCCTTCTGTGTCGATAACGCAGAATTCCGTCCTGGAAATTTCTTTGAGTCCTTCCAGCGTATTTTGAAGTACCTGATTTGATATCATAAGCTCAATCCCTTCTCGTATAAGTATATGCTTCCCCTTTTACATATCTAGACCTATTTTATAACAAAATAGACAAAAATGAAAGAGGAAATCATAAAAAATTCATATATTTTTGTCAGATTTACCCAATGAGCTCTCAACATTTTGTCAAATACCTAGGAATCCGCCTCCAGTTGTTTTGTCAGGTACCGCCCCACGATCCTGGAAAAATTGACAATGTCACGAATATAAGCAAAATCTTTGCCAAAAATTTTTTTCTCCGTTGCCAGATCTTTCTCCTCACCTGCGAAGACTCCAAGTACGCTCACACCCAGGTTCCGCAGTTTGCGGACTTCAAAACCGGTATCCCGGATTGCGTACTTACCCTGATAAGGCTGAGGATTTCTGGCATTTGGACGATTCACCACCACATCGTAGGGCTTCCCGTCACTTAAAATAATCATAATTTTCTTATCTTCACTCCGCTGCAGCAGATCATACCCGGCGGCTTTGATTGCCAGTCCGTCCCGGTTATTGGAAGAAGTGATATAGTCAAACAGATTGGCATTCGCCTTCCGGTCATCATCATAGTCACGGAATCTGTGAAGAACCGTATAATCCCAGAACGTACAAAAACTCAGAACTCTGTGCGGAATCTGCGCATTGCTCAGTGCCTCGCTGATAATATATCCCTGCAAAGCCACATCTCCCTGTCTGCTTCTCTGAGAACCGCTGGCATCCATCAGCACATCCACGACAAAGTCCGCAGAATTTGCCTTCAGCTCTCTCTGAAACACTTTCGCGTCTGAGGTTCTGCCAATTCTCCAGAGTCTGGACGGCACAATCTCTCCCCGGTCTGAGAGGACATAATCCGTCTCACTGCGAAGAACCAGAGATCTTTTCAGCATCTCGGTGAGCAGCGCGATATTTCTTTTTACAATCCGGTGTTTGTCATGGTAAGTCCACAGATTCTTATCTTTTTGTTTCTTGGCATATTCCAGCTGGTAATTGCGTTTCACCGGATTTTTCAGAATTCCTTCTGTATAATACAGACTACAGTCACCGTGTATGTCTCTGCACAGGTGGTAGTTCCGCCTTTTTTCTTCCAGAGGACTTAAGTAGGTCTTTCCAAAATTCAACTCCACATAGGTGTAAGCCTTTTCCAGTACTTTCGGGTCAAGCACCGTGATTTTATTTTTCACCCGGCGCTTCTCTTCCATCTCCTCGGTGACCTGGCTCTCCTCCAGATTGATCATATTCTCCGTGATCTTCTGCACATAACTCTCCAGAGCTTCCTCATACATCTCCTCGGAGAGATAGTCTTCCCATCCAAACTCTGTCAGTTCTTCCAGAGTCACAGACAGCACCTTTTCCAGATCTCCGTGCTCATTTTCAAACCAAGGATCCACAATCTTATTGTAAAGCTGATCAATCAGACGGATCAGATCCATGGTGTCCTGCGTGTCCTTCGCCTGATACACCACATTCATCCACTCCCGGATCTGATCTTCCACCTTGTAGCTGCCCTCGGTCTTCTCTTTTAAGAGAGCGAACTTCAGACGCCCCAGAGGACTCTTGGCCAGTATCTCAAACTCCTGATCAATCATATCCAGAAAGGCCTGTCTGCGGATTCTCACGATTCCCGGGCGCTCTGAGGCGATTTTCTCTCCGATTGCCTCCTCAATACACAGCTGAGCGATGGCTGTCAGAGGTGTCTCCAGCCCCTGCAGGAAAATTTTCTTGACCAGATACATCCCCAGAAGATCCTTGTCATAATACTTGGCAAAAGCTCCCTGCTTAATTCCATCGTACAGTGCCAGAGCTTTTGAGCGCAGAAAGGTCTCCACATTCGGTTTCATCTCCAGGGTATAATCCCCGCTGACCGTCCACAAAAGATTGCGTATCCGATTTTCCATCTCGATCTGATAATCATCTAAGATCATATCCTGCATCTTTTTCCCTCTCTATCAATCCTGGTATACCTGAGACCTGGTCCAATCCTCCGGAATACGGGTCATCACCACATCTTCCACAATCTCTTTTTCAAACACGTCAAAAGTCTTATTGACAATTCCCATCCGCACAGCTTTCAGTGGCTCCAGTCCGGCATCCACAATTCTCATAGCTGCCAGCAGTCCGCGCAGGTCCAATGCTTTTGTGGATATCTCACTGTTCAGAGCCTTCAGCTGAAGATCCAAAAACAGCCCGATAAACTGCTGCACTGCCTCCTGACGGGCATTGGGAAACATCTGGTCGAAGATAAACTGCAGAGTCTCCTCATTCTGAGGCGGCATGTCAATCACCAGGAATCTGGAGACCAGAGCCTCATTCAGCTCCTTGGTTCCTGCGTATCCATAATTCATGGTTCCGATAAATCTGGCCGCGGGATGAAGATCAATCTTCTCATATCCTGGGACATCGATGCTTCTCCGGTAATCCAAGGTGGCATGGAGAACCGAGACCGCATCGTTCTTAGCCATATTGATCTCATCCAGGATGCCAAATCCGCCATACTGGGCGCAGCAGTAAATACTTCCTTTTCGAAGCTGCACTTCATTGTTGACAAAGGTATCTGTCCCGATCAGATCGCCGCTGTTTGTGTTCACATGAAAGGACACATTGTAGGTAGGGCGTCCGAAAATATAGGCCAGATTCTCTGCCAGAATATTTTTTCCAGTGGCCTTTGGCCCTGTCAGAAGAAGATTTTCTCCTTCCAGCAGTGCCGCAATGGCCATCTCTAAAATGTCTTTTCCATAAAATGGTATGTTCGGCTTGATAATTCTCGACGTCACACTCTCGTCCACAGTATAGCTCTCGCGGAACTGACGCACAGACTCAATCAAAACCGGATTCACATTCTGATCTTCCAGAAATTTCAAATCGTTCATCTCAATCTCCTTATACTTCGAAAATCAGATCGCCGTAAGAAGGCATCGGCCATACTTTCTTATCCACCAGGATTTCCAGCGCATCCACCGGAGTACGCAGATCTGCCATGGCAGGAATAACGGTATCTTTGTAGTAAATTGCCCTCTCTCTTCCATCTTCCATAGCTGCGGCGATATCGGTCACCTCATTTAAATGATGAAGAGCTTCGTTTACCTTCTTGAGGTGCTGTGTACATTTCTTCAAAATATCTGTCTGAACGCTCACATCCATTCCCTCGATCGAGCCGACAGAATGCACGGAATCTGCCACTGTGGTGGTATAACGAATGACGGCTGGTATGATCTGCTTGGTAGTCATATTAATCATGGTCCTCGCCTCAATGTTCACCGCTTTGGCGTAAGATTCATACTGAATCTCAGCACGGGATTCCAGCTCTGCGCGGCTGAACACTTTAAATGTCTCGAACAGCTTAATTGCCTTCGGTGTGGTAAGCGCCGGAATGGCATCTACCATTGTCGGCAGATTAGGAAGTCCTCTTCTCTTGGCTTCCTCTTCCCACTCCTTGGAATAGCCATTTCCATTGAAGACGATCCGCTGGTGATCTGTCGCAAACTCTTTGATGATATCATGGACTTCCAGATCACGATCCTGTGCCTTTTCCAGACGTTCATTGACCTCACGGAATACCTCTGCGGTGATGGTGTTCAGAACAATGTTGCAGGAGGCAATGGAGTCTCTGGATCCCACCATACGGAATTCAAATTTATTACCAGTAAACGCAAAAGGAGAAGTACGGTTCCGGTCTGTGGCGTCTTTTACCAGATCCGGAAGTGTACGCACACCTGTCTCCAGTCTTCCGCCTTTTTTACTTCTCGTGGCAGTTCCAGTAGTAATCAGCTGCTCCAGCACGTCCCCCAGCTGCTCTCCCAGGAATACGGAGATCACTGCCGGTGGTGCCTCGTTTCCGCCCAGACGCTGGTCATTTCCCACATCAGCGGCAGATTCTCTGAGGAGATCCGCATGTACGTCCACTGCCTTCAGAATACAGGTAAGCACCAAGAGGAACTGGATATTCTCGTGAGGAGTCTTTCCAGGATCCAGCAGGTTAATTCCGTCATCCGTGGTCAGAGACCAGTTGTTATGTTTTCCGGAACCATTGATACCCTGGAATGGCTTCTCATGGAGCAGACAGCGCATACCGTGACGGCTTGCCACTTTTTTCAGTGTTCTCATAATAATCTGGTTATGATCCACAGCGATATTCACCGGCGCGTAAATCGGTGCCAGCTCATGCTGAGCGGGAGCCACCTCGTTGTGCTGTGTCTTCGCTGTGACGCCCAGCTTCCAGAGCTCTTCATTGACTTCCTTCATATATCCGGCAACTCTCTGACGCACCACGCCAAAATAATGGTCATCCATCTCCTGCCCTTTCGGCGGCATCGCGCCGAATAAAGTCCTGCCTGTGTAGATCAGATCCTTTCTCTGCAGGTATTTCGCCTTGTCGATCAGGAAATATTCCTGCTCCGCACCCACAGACGGAGTGACCTTCTTGGAAGTAGTGTTGCCGAACAGGCGCAGAAGTCTCAGCGCTTCCCGGTTAATCGCCTCCATGGAACGCAAAAGCGGTGTCTTCTGATCCAGCGCCTCTCCGGTATAGGAACAGAAAGCGGTGGGAATACACAGGATTGCTCCGGCAGCATCGTGACGCACAAACGCAGGAGAAGTACAATCCCAGGCGGTGTAGCCTCTTGCCTCAAAGGTCGCCCGCAGTCCTCCGGACGGGAATGAGGAGGCATCCGGCTCTCCCTTGATCAGTTCTTTCCCTGAAAAACTCATCAGGACTTTTCCATTCTCCATCGGTGCTGTGATAAAAGCATCGTGTTTCTCCGCAGTCAGTCCTGTCATAGGCTGGAACCAATGGGTGTAATGGGTTGCTCCCTTTTCAATTGCCCACTCTTTCATCTCATGGGCTACCACGTCTGCAATCTCCAGAGAAAGTTCTTTGCCTTCCTCAATGGTTTTCTTCAGCTCTTTGTAGACTTTTTTGGGCAGACGCTCCTGCATCACAGAGTCATTAAACACGTCCTGTCCAAAAATTTCTGACACATTTACAAATTCACTCATGTCCATATTCCTTTCTCTTTGCTGTTCTTCAGTTTCTCTCCTATGTCGTCTTTCTGGTACTCAGTTTTTTCGTCTCTTTGCTTTTCAGACAAATATTCAAAGCCCGGTGGCAATTTTGAATCACCACATGATCCGGACGTCCGCCGTATTCTCCGTCCAATGTCCAAGGTGTCGGCACATCCGACTCAATCTTCAGGCAGCTTGCCTTAAACGAATAAATCATATCGGTATTGTCTTCCTGTGTCAAGAGCGCCGTGACAATCTCCTGCATCTCCAGGGGATTCTTCGGCTTTTTGATCAGAGTCACCTCGAAAAGTCCATCGTTCATATCCACATTCTTGCCTGTCAGATGTTTGAATCCTCCCACAGAACGGGAATTTGAGATCATGCCATAGATGAAGTCTTCCTCGTACACAGTGTCTTCCGTCTCCACTCTCATATGAATAGATTTGATATCGAAGATTCTCTTGACGCCCTCCAGCACGTAGGCCACATGTCCCAGTACATTTTTCAGATCCTGATCTGTCTTGTAAGAGACGTCTGTGAAAAGGCCGAAGGCCGCCACGTAGGCAAAAATCGCATCGTTGAATTTGCCGATATCGCAGCGGTAGATATGTCCTTCCATGATTATCTGCGCAGCTTTCAACATATTCTTCGGTATAAACAGACTGTTGGCAAAATCATTTGTACTTCCGGCAGGTATATATCCAATGGGAAGGCTGTCATTCACCTCATTAATTCCGGATACCACCTCATCCAGGGTTCCATCTCCTCCACTGCATACGATCATGTCCACCCGGTTGGCATACTTTCTGGCCTGTTCATAAGCATCCCGCGCTCTCTGCGTGGGATAGATAATCACTTCCCATCCATGTTTGACAAAAATGTCCACAATGTCCATCAGATGCTGCTTAATCTGTCCCTTTCCGGCACGGGGATTAAACACAAACAACATTCTCTTTTCCATGAGCCACTTCCTTACCTTTTACTCATACTTCGTACTATTTTACTACGGGGACAAAAATCCTGCAAGAAAAAACAAATTTGAAAAAAGAGGGTACTGCTCTCACAGCACCCTCTTGTACTTCAATTATACCAACTCTAATACCACTTCCATAGCTGCATCGCCTTTACGCGGTCCGATCTTGATGATTCTTGTGTATCCACCGTTACGGTTCACATACTTCGGAGCGATCTCATCGAACATCTTTGCAACCATGTCGATCTCTTTTGTATTTTTCTTTCTTCCAGCAGCTTTTGCAGGAACTTCTTTCACCGGATAGAAGACTTTCATCATCTGTCTTCTTGCGTGAAGTCTGGAAGGAGCATCCTTCTTGATCTCTTTCTGAACTTCATCATAAACGGTTTTCTTCTTGCCGTCTACTACTTCTTTTACTCTCTTGCCGTCAGCATCTTTGCGCGGAACTTTTGCTGTTACAGTAACAGTCTCGAAATTGTCTTTCTCGCGAACTGCCATTGCAATCAGTCCCTCAGCAATTTTGCGTACTTCTTTTGCTTTGCTCTCGGTGGTGATAATTTTGCCATGGTACAGCAGGCTGGTTACCTGGCTTCTCAGTAATGCTTTTCTCTGGTCAGAAGTTCTGCCCAATTTTCTATATTTTGCCATTTTCATCCTCCATCTGTGGAACAATATATCACGCTTCTTCGGTCTTACTGATATATTGTCAGCACCCACTTATTTTTACTCTTCTGATGGCTGCAGCTGCAGTCCCAGCTCTTTTAACTTCGCCAGTACTTCCTCCAGTGACTTACGTCCCAGGTTACGAACTTTCATCATATCCTCGGAAGTACGGTTGCACAACTCTTCTACGGTATTGATTCCGGCTCTCTTCAGACAATTGTAAGAACGTACGGACAGTTCCAGCTCATCAATACTCATCTCCAGAACCTTCTCTTTTTCATTGTCCTCTTTCTCGATCATGACTTCTGCTGTCTTCGCATTTTCGGAAAGATCAATGAACAAGCTTAAGTGTTCACTCAATACTTTTGCTGCCAGGCTGACTGCCTCATCCGGATCCAACGTTCCATTTGTATATACGTCCAACGTCAGTTTATCATAATCTGTAATCTGACCAACACGGGTATTCTCCACTACCAGGTTCACCCGGTCAACCGGAGTGTAAATGGCATCCACAGCGATCACACCGATCGGCATATCATCGGATTTGCCTTTCTCTGCGCTCACATAGCCTCTGCCCTTGGTGATTGTCAGCTCCATCGCAAGTCTGCAGTCTTTGCCGCCGTTAAGCGTCGCAATAACCTGATCCGGATTCATAATCTCAATATCCTGATCTGCCTGGATATCAGCTGCAGTCACAACACCCTTGCCCTCGCACTCAATGTACGCGGTCTTCGGCTCGTTGTCATTGCTCTTATTCTTGATTGCCAGACTCTTCAGATTCAGGATGATCTCACTGACATCTTCCTTCACACCCGGAATTGAGCTGAATTCATGAAGCACGCCATCGATCTTCACCTGGCTCACCGCAGCTCCCGGAAGAGAAGAAAGCATAATTCTTCTCAGGGAGTTTCCCAAAGTTGTTCCATATCCTCTCTCCAGAGGCTCAACTACAAATCTGCCGTATTTTTTATCTTCAGAGATTTCAGTAATTTCAATTTTGGGTTTGTTAAAATCAAACACTTATAAGGTCCCTCCTTCTGGGCTTCTTTCATTTTGAGGGTACTAATACAAATTATGATTATTTGGAGTACAACTCGACGATAAGCATCTCGTTTACAGGTACATCAATGATGTCTCTGGTAGGCAGCTCTTTCACTGTACCTCTCAATGCTTCCTGGTCTACATCCAGCCATTCCGGAACCAGTCTTCCGCCTGTAACCTCCAGAATTCCTTTGTATCTCTCGGAACCTTTACATTTCTCTTTTACTTCGATCACATCTCCTGCTTTTACCAGGTAAGATGGGATGTTTACAACTTTACCGTTCACGGTAATATGTTTGTGATCTACGATCTGTCTTGCTTCTCTTCTGGTTCTTGCAAATCCCATACGGAATACAATGTTATCCAGTCTGCTCTCCAGAAGCACCATCAGGTTCTCACCTGTCTGGCCCTGCATTTTATCTGCTTTCTTATAGTAGTTGCGGAAAGGTTTTTCCAGAACTCCATAAATGAATTTTGCTTTCTGTTTTTCTCTCAGCTGCAGGCCGTACTCAGACATCTTACGGTTGGTACGTTTCAGCTGTCTGGTTGATTTTTTATCAATTCCCAAGTAGATTGGGTCCAGATCCAGAGATCTGCATCTTTTCAGAACCGGCACTCTATTTACTGCCATGATTAGCTACCTCCTAATTATACTCTTCTGCGTTTTGGTGGACGACAACCGTTGTGTGGAACTGGTGTCACGTCACGGATACTGGTTACTTCCAGGCCGCATGCCTGAAGCGCACGGATAGCAGCTTCTCTTCCGGAACCTGGTCCTTTTACCATTACGTCTACAGTTTTCAATCCATGAATCAGAGCAGCTTTGGTAGCTGTCTCAGCAGCCATCTGAGCTGCATAAGGGGTAGATTTCCTTGAACCTTTAAATCCCAGACCACCGGCACTTGCCCATGAAAGAGCGTTTCCTTCAGTATCTGTCAGTGTAACAATGGTGTTATTGAAAGAAGACTGAATATGTGCCTGTCCGCGTTCAACGTTTTTCTTGACACGACGTTTTGTCGTTTTCTTAGTCACTTTTGCCATTTTAAAACTAACCTACTCTTTCCTAATACTTATTATTTCTTCTTATTTGCAACAGTTCTCTTAGGACCTTTTCTGGTTCTTGCGTTTGTCTTGGTCTTCTGGCCACGAACCGGAAGTCCTTTTCTATGACGGATACCTCTGTAGCATCCGATCTCCTGAAGTCTCTTGATGTTCAGAGCGATCTCTCTTCTCAGATCACCTTCCACCATCATGGTCTCATCGATCACTTCACGGATTCTGTTCACTTCTTCATCAGTCAGATCTCTGACACGAGTGTCAGGATTTACTTTCGCATCTGCCAGGATGCGGGTTGCGCTTGGTCTGCCGATTCCATAGATATAGGTCAGACCGATCTCTACACGTTTGTCTCTTGGTAAGTCTACACCAGCTATACGAGCCATGTAATATTCCTCCATCTTTCTACAGAAAGCCTGCTTCGTACGCCACGTATGGAACTCCATACGGTGAAATGGGACGTATCTTCCGCCGCTCTCAGTTAATATTGTTCCTAATTGGGGTGTCTCGGTATCACACCCAGCTACGGGAACCTCCCCCGTAACCTTTCCGATTGACTGGCCTTAGCCCGTCGTATCCTGAAAAGGATCTCCGAAATAGCCTCTCGGTATTAGGCAATATAATATTTAAACAGTGTGAACAACGCTTCCGGGTGTTCCCACTGCAGCCGCCTAAATACGCACAAACTGTCCTGGTCGGAAATTAACCCTGACGCTGTTTGTGTTTCGGATTTTCACAGATTACTCTGATGCTTCCTTTTCTCTTGATAATCTTGCATTTTTCGCAAATCGGTTTCACAGATGATCTTACTTTCACCGGAAATCCTCCTTTCCAAATTTGCTGATTTTGGGCAGAGTAACTCTGTCCTGTCACAAAGTACGCTTAACAGTATAACACCTCAAATTCCAAAATGCAAGCAAAAAATTCCTATTTTTGCAAGCTTTTTTCAATTTATTCCACGGTCTCCACAATCATCTCCTCCGCGCCCTGGAAATCATTCTGGTAGTACTGAAGAATATGATTACGAAAAGCGATCTCCGCTCCTTTCAGCCTCCGGTCCTTTTTGTAAACCAGCATCGTCCACAGTTTTTCTTTTGGTTCAATACGGTAAGCTTTCGCCGGTCCTTTTGCAATTTCCCTGGCCACGGACTCTGTGGCCAGAAGAATTCCTGTTCCGGACGCAATCATCTCCAGCATTAAATCTATCGCCTTTGTGTTGAAAAAGGCAACATTGAATCGGATATGATTTTTCTCATATATATTTTTCATATAATCATAAAGAGAGGATCCCTTCTCTCCTGTGAGCAGAGGCAGATCACCCAGCTTCTTGATCTGAATGAACTCTTCCTCCTCGCAGTCGTTTTCCCGGTTGATCACCGCGCATAGGTTTTCTTCTGCCAGAATATCGTAAATAAGCCCGGAGGGAACATCGTCCGGAATCGCTTTGATAATGGCAAAATCAATCTTCCCTTCGCTGAGTAAATCAAAAGCCTTATAGTTTTCCATAACTTTCAGGCTTCCCAGCACATTGGTATTAGTGGAAAAAAAGTTGGTAATCGCCTGCGCCAGCCCTGACACTCGATAGAACGGAAACACGCCCACATTCAAAAACGTCTTCTGATCCGACCTGCCTTGACCGAAGGCCTCTGTCAGATTGTCCACTGCCTCCAGCACCTTTTTCCCATACTCACAGAAACGCTCTCCATCTTTTGTCAACGTGACTTTATGGGTATCCCGAAGGAATAACTTAGTCTGTAATTCATTCTCCAAGGCACTGATCTGCTGGGAAATTGCAGGCTGCGTAATGAATAAAGTCTTGGCCGCTCCGGAAAAACTTTTTTGTTTTGCAATCTCCAACACGTAATAAATCTGTCGTATCTCCATCTTAGACTCTCCTATCTCTCCCATCTGCGAGTCTGCGAGTTTCAATTTTCTGATGATTATAGCAAAATTTTCTCTCATTTTAAAGCTTATAATCGGAACTTATAAAAAGATTATAAATACCAATTTCCAATTTTTATTTTTCGTTTATATAATATACACAAATTTTATAAATGTTTTTTATAGAAAGACAGGTGATAATCTATGAACGACTTTTTGAAAGAAGCCAAAGAATTACAGGAAGAACTGACTTCGAACCGCCGTTATCTCCACGCCAACGCGGAGACCGGTTTCGATCTTCCCAAAACCGTCGCTTTTGTGATGGAAAAACTTACCTCCTATGGGTACACTCCCATCCCCATGGGCGGCGGCATCGTCTGTACCTGCGGAATTCCTGGCAAAACTTTGATGATCCGAGCGGATATGGATGCGCTTCCCCAGCAGGAAGCCTCCGGCCTTCCCTTTGCCTGCCAGGATGGCGCCTGCCACTCCTGTGGTCACGATTCACACATAGCCATGCTTTTGGGAGCTGCGAAAATCCTGAAGGCCCATGAATCCGAGTTAAAAGGCACAGTAAAATTTCTCTTTCAGCCTGCAGAAGAACTGCTGGGCGGAGCAAAGAGCATGATCAAAGCCGGAGCTTTAGAGAATCCCAAAGTGGATGCCGCCATGGCCTTCCACATTAATTACGGGCCGATCATGGATCAAAATTTTCAGGTGGGCACACTATTCTACAGTGAGCAGGAGTCCTGCGCATCTGCCGATGCCTTCGAGATCACTGTCCACGGCACTTCTGCCCACGGAAGTACGCCACATGTAGGCGTCAACGCCTTAAGTGTTGCCGCCAACATCATCGTGGCCCTGCAGCAATTCTTTACCTTACAGGTACCCTCTGATGAGCCATCGATTATGTCCATCTGCCAGCTCCACTCGGGAAGCGCCTCCAACATCATTCCCAGCGAAGCCGTCATGCAGGGCAGCATCCGAACCTTCACCAGAGAAAACCGTGCTTTTCTGCTGAAACAGCTTCATGACCTGACGGTAAAAACTGCTCAGATGTGGGGAGCCACTGCAGAAGTCAATATCTTCGCCGGCACAGGCCCAACAATTAATGACCGCAGCCTCAGTGCAGAAATGGGAGACTATTGTCGGGAAGTACTGGATGATGTCCAGGTCATTCCGCCCCAGACATTTTCGGAAGATTTCTCTTACTACGGTGAACATGTCCCTACCTTCTTCGCCATGCTCTACGCAGGCGGACCGGAACTGGGGCATCAATACTCGCTGCACGATCCCAGGGCAACTTTTGATGAATCCGCATTGCCTTATGGCAGCGCAGCTTTCTGTAACTGCGCATACCAATGGCTGAAAAATCACTGTGAATAAGATTGGGGGAGAGATTCTATGAATGGTTTACACGCACTGACAATTATTCTATTAATCTATGCCATCGGCGACTTCGTTGCCACCAAGACAAAAGCGATTATCTCCATGCTGTTCGTGGCAGCTGTGATCTTCGCAATCTGCTTCTGGAACGGTCTTCCTTCCACCCTTTTCGAAGACTCTACTTTAATGGCCTTCTCCAGCGTCACCATCGGAATGATGCTGGTACATATGGGAACCACCATCAAACTTGCAGACTTTGTGCAGGAATATAAGACCGTCATCATCGTCCTGTGCTCCACACTGGCTATCTGCGGCGGTGTTTATTTCATAGGAAGAATTTTTATCGATGAATACTACGCTCTGGCGAGTGCCCCTGTGCTGGGCGGTGCCGTCGTTGCCTTCCTGGTCATGACAGAGGCCATGAACAACATTGGAGCCACCGATGCCGCAGCTTTTGCCTCCCTGATTTTGATCATTCAGGGCATTGTCGGTTTTCCCATTGCCTCCATCTGCTGCAAAAGAGAAGCTCTCCGTCTAAAGAGTGAGATCGCAGCCGGACGGGTGAAGCTTGAAAAAAAAGAAGAGAAAAAAGAAGAAAAACCAAAATGGAGAATTATCCCTCCAATTCCGGACAAATATAACGGGGACAACCTGCTCCTTGCCAAACTGGCTGTGGTTGCCTGTCTGGCACAATGGCTGTCCAACCTGACCAATGGAAATGTCAACAATCTGGTCATCTGTCTTCTTCTGGGCGTGTTTTTCCGTGAGATTGGCTTCCTGGATGAGGCACCTTTGACCAAGGCTAATGGTTTTACCTTCGTCATCGGGGCTGCTCTGGTCAATGTCTTCACCAGCCTGGCCACTTCCACGCCTCAGATGATCCTGTCCATGATCCGGCCTTTGATCATTGTCATCATCATCGGCGTGATCAGTTTTGCTTTGGTGTCCATCCTGGTCGGAAAAATTTTCAAACAAAGCTGGTATATCTGTATCGCTATGGCTTCGACGGCTCTCTTTGGTTTTCCGGGAACCTTCATTGTGTCCAATGAAGTAGCAAATGCCTCCGCGGACAATGACGAGGAGCGTGAGATTCTTCTGCAGAACATTATGCCGAAAATGATCATCTCCGGTATGGTCTCCGTATCCATCGTGTCTGTAGTTGTGGCCGGTGTCATGGCCGGATGGGTATAAATAATTAGAAAAAACCTTGTTGAAATCAGAATTTTAAAAACCTTACAGAAAGCAAATCTTAACACTTGATTTCTGTAAGGTTTTCTTTTGTACTCTTCAAAATTTTCTTCTGCTTATTTATCGCGCCAGATGATTCTGCCCTTGGACAGATCATAAGGAGAAAGTTCTATCGTCACTTTATCTCCCGGCAGAATACGTATGAAATTCATACGAAGTTTTCCGCTGATATGAGCAAGCACCACATGCTTATTTTCCAGCTCTACTTTGAACATCGCGTTTGGCAGCTTCTCCAACACGGTACCTTCTACTTCAATTACGTCTGCTTTTGACATGTAATTATAACCTCCTATGTCCTATCTATTTATTTACTCAGAGTCAAGAGCTCCGGCTCTCCGTCTGTGATCAGGATCGTATTCTCATAATGTGCTGACAGAGATCCATCCTGTGTGGCAACGGTCCAGTCATCGTCCAGGAAGACCACATCGGCACGTCCCATGTTAATCATAGGTTCCACAGCCAGCGTCATGCCAGGCATCAATCGGATTCCGCGTCTGTGCTGACGGAAGTTAGGGATCTGCGGGTCTTCATGGAGATGGGTTCCTATTCCATGTCCGACCAAATCTCTCACCACGCCGTAACCAAAACTTTCTGCATAATCTCCTATTGCCGCTGAGATATCATAGAGATGATTTCCCGCTTTCGCATATTTGAGTCCCTCGAAGAAACTCTGTTTTGTCACATCCATCAGTTGTCTGGTCTCCGGTGAGACTTCTCCCACAGCGTAGGTGCGGGCCGCATCCGAATGGTATCCTTTGTAAATCAATCCCGCGTCGATCTTCACCAGATCTCCCTCCTGGATCACTCTCGCATGGGAGGGAATCCCGTGTACCACTTCATCGTTCAGAGAAATACAGAAAGATGCCGGGAAGCCATTATAGTTCAGGAAGTTGGGCGTGCATCCCAGCGAGCGTATCATCTCCTCCCCGATCTTATCCAGTTCCCAGGTCGTAATCCCCGGTTTAATGTGTTCCGCCAGCTTCTCATGTACCTCTTCCAGATACTTTCCAGCTGTTCTCATTAGCTCTATTTCTCTTGAAGTCTTAATAGATACTGACATATTCTCAATCTCCTAAAATAGCAACGATGTCGTTAAATACTTCTTCCATATCCTTGGTTCCGTCTACGCGTTTCAATACCTGAGCTTTGGTATAGTAATCGATCAATGGCTGTGTCTGCTCATGGTATACATTCAGACGCTTTTTCACAGTCTCAGGCTTGTCATCGTCTCTCAGAATCAGCTTATCTCCGCAGGCGTCACACACACCTTCCACCTTGGTCGGAGCATAAACTACATGATAGGTTGCACCGCATTTCACGCAGGCTCTGCGTCCTGACATACGGTTGATGATATTTTCATCCGGTACATCCACATCGATTGCGTAATCAATTTTGCTATCAATTTTTCTCAGTGCCTCATCCAGACTCTCTGCCTGGGGAATGGTCCGTGGAAATCCATCCAGCACATAGCCATTCTTGGCGTCTTCCTGTCCAAGACGGTCCACAACCAGATCTACAACCAGTTCATCCGGAACCAAAAGCCCCTGATCCATGTATGTCTTTGCTTTCTTGCCGAGTTCCGTTCCCTCTTTGATGTTTGCACGGAAAATATCGCCTGTGGAGATATGGGGAATTCCATACTTCGCTGCGATTTTTTTCGCCTGTGTTCCTTTTCCAGCACCAGGTGCTCCCAACATAATGATTCTCATAAAATACCTCCCACCAAATCAAGGCTGTGATGTTACCACCACAACCTCAACTTTATTTAGTCGTTCAGGAAGCCTTTGTAATTCCTTACCAGCATCTGTGATTCAATCTGTTTGATTGACTCCAGTACCACGCCCACAACGATGATGATGGAAGTTCCGCCGAAGGAGACATCCGCACCAAATACACCATTGAAGAAAAATGGAATAACAGCTACAATGACTAACCCTACTGCTCCTATAAATATAATGTAATTTAAGATTTTTGTCAAATACTCTGACGTTGGTTTTCCTGGACGGATGCCCGGGATGAAACCACCCTGTTTTTTCATATTATCCGCAATCTCCAGCGGATTAAATGTGATAGAAGTGTAAAAATAGGCAAAGAAAATACACAATGCCACATAGACAACCAGACCAATGCTGTAGATTGGCTCATCCGGATTACACCAGTTGCTGGATGACAATCCATGGAGAATCTCCCCGCCGATTCCTCCCATATTGCTCTTTCCTGCGAAGGTAGCAATCATGACAGGCATGGACATAATTGAAGATGCAAAGATGATCGGGATGACACCTGCGGTGTTCACCTTCAGTGGAATAAAGCTGGACTGTCCGCCCACCATCTTCCTTCCCTGCATTTTCTTTGAATACTGTACGGGAATCTTTCTCTGTGCGCCGTTCAAGATCAAAACGAAAACAACAACAACCAATACAATCGCAATAATAATCAGTGCCGCCAGTGTGCCTTTCGCAATCGTCTTTCCCTTCACAAAGGTATCATAGAGTGTCGCGAAATCACTTGGCATTCTGGAGACGATGTTAATTGTCAGGACAATCGACATACCGTTTCCAACTTTTTTCTCTGTGATTCTCTCACCGATCCACATCAGCATAGCTGATCCAGCCGTCAGGCAGACAACCACGACTGCTCCGGCTGCAAACTTTTCAAATCCGGAAGCGTCAGAACCGGAAGACATAATCGGAATCAATCCCTGTCTTCCAAATCCAATGGCCATCGCAACGGACTCAAAAATAGACAGACCCACTGTTACATAGCGGGTAATCTCTGTAATCTTCTTCCTTCCTTCTTCTCCATCCTTATGCAGCTCTTCCAGCTTCGGTATCGCAATGGTGAGAAGCTGTATAATGATGGACGCTGTAATGTACGGCGTGATATTCAGAGCAAAGATTGACATCTGGGTGAAAGATCCGCCGGTGAAGGCATCAAAGAAATTGAATGCATCACCGGACTGACTCTCAAACCACTGTTTGAAATAATCACCATCCACGCCCGGAACAGGGATCTCTGAACCGAGGCGGATGACAAAAATCATGACAACCAGATAGAACAACTTTCTTCGAATATCTTTAACCTTAAAAACATTACGAAGACTTTTTAACATTAGATCACCTCTACTGTTCCACCTGCTGCTTCAATCTTTGCTTTTGCGCTGTCGCTGAACACTTTTACCTTGTTGTCTCTGTCGATCTTCGGCAGTTTTACGTTGAGCTTCTTGGTCAGCTCGCCGTTGCCAAGGATCTTAACACCGTCAACAACTTTGGAAACTGCTCCGCTTGCAAGCAGGCTGTCTACAGTTACCTCTGCTCCATCCTCAAATCTATTCAAAACATCAACATTAATTGCTACGATATCCTTGGAGTTTCTGTTTGTGAAACCTCTCTTCGGAATACGTCTGTATAATGGCATCTGTCCGCCTTCGAACCCAGGTTTCTTAGCACCTGAACGTGCTAACTGGCCCTTGTGTCCTTTACCTGCAGTCTTGCCATTGCCTGAACCATGTCCACGGCCTCTTCTGAAATTATCACTGTGTTTAGAACCTTCTGCTGGTCTTAAATTGGATAAATCCATGACTGGCACCTCCTTTTAAAATTTAACCACTGTCCAACTAAATCGTTAGGCTTCTTCTACTTTAACCAGGTGCTGTACCTGTTTGATCATTCCTCTTGTAGCTGCGTTGTCCGGAAGCTCTACTGTCTTGTTTACTTTACGAAGTCCCATAGCTTCCACAGTTTTTTTGTGTTTCGGAACGGCACCGATCGTAGATTTTACCAAAGTAACTTTCAATTTATCTGCCATTTTTCCGTCCTCCTTAAGCCAAAATCTCGTCAACAGATTTTCCGCGGAGTTTTGCAACTTCCTCCGGAGTTTTCAGCTGTCTCAAACCTTCGATGGTTGCAAGTACGACATTCTGCTTATTTCTGGAACCCATACATTTGGTACGGATATTTTTGATGCCTGCCAACTCGATAACCGCACGAGCCGGACCGCCAGCGATAACTCCAGTACCTTCCGGAGCTCTCTTCAGCAGCATCTGAGCACTGCCGAATTTGCCGACAAAGTCATGAGTGATACTTCCATTCTCGTCTCTGGCAACTGTTACCAGTTTTTTCATGGCATCTTCTTTTCCTTTACGGATTGCCTCCGGAATCTCGGCAGCTTTACCAAGACCTGCACCTACATGTCCATTGCCATCTCCGACAACAACTAAAGCTGAGAAACGGAAGTTACGACCGCCTTTAACAACTTTGGTAACACGTTTGATAGCTACCACTTTATCATTCAATTCTAACTGACTAGCGTCAATAAGATCACGCTTCATGTGTTCTCGTTCCTCCCTTCTAGAAATCCAGCCCAGCTTCTCTTGCTGCGTCTGCCAATGCTTTTACTTTTCCGTGATAGAGGAATCCTCCTCTGTCGAATACCACACTGGTAATTCCTTTTTCAGCTGCTCTTTTTGCAATCACAGTTCCAACTTTAGCAGCTGCCTCTACGGTATTTGTGTGCTCCAGTCCTTCTTTGACTTCTGCCTGAAGAGTAGAAGCGGATACCAGAGTACGTCCTTGTGTGTCATCAATAATCTGAGCATACATATGATTGTTGCTTCTGAACACTGCCAGACGTGGAGTCTGAGCTGTTCCGCTCAAATGATGACGTAATCTTCTATGCTTTTTCTGACGAATTTCCGCCTTAGATGCTTTCTTAATCATTTTCACACTCTCCTTAATTATTTCTTACCAGTCTTACCAACTTTACGTCTGATAACCTCGTCAGCATACTTGATACCTTTACCTTTGTAAGGTTCCGGTCTTCTCTTATCTCTGATTTCAGCTGCGTACTGACCAACTTTTTCTTTGTCAATTCCTGCAACTGTAATCTTGTTGCCGTCCACAGTTGTCTCCAGTCCTTCTGGATCTTCCATCTCAACCGGATGAGAATAACCTAAGGATAATGTCAATTTTTTGCCCTGTTTCTGAGCTCTGTAACCTACACCGTTTACTTCCAGAACTTTTGTATATCCTTCGCTTACACCAACAACCATGTTGTGTACCAGGCTTCTGGTCAAACCATGCAGGGATTTCATTCTCTTCAAATCGTTTGGTCTTGTTACCACCACATGACCATCTTCAACTTTGATGCCCATTTCTACAGGAAGTGTTTTCTCCAGTGTTCCTTTCGGGCCCTTTACTGTAACGTGATTGTCCTCTGTGATATCTACAGTTACTCCTGCAGGAATCACAACTGGCAGTCTGCCGATTCGTGACATTTCGTCTTCCTCCTTACTTAAATTGTCGGAGAGAATTTTTGAATTCTCTCTGTTTTCAGTATTTCTATGCTTGATTCCATGCTTCGCCTTCAGGCTCGCACTCGCTAAGTGCTCAGTGCCTACCAAACGAATGCTAATACTTCGCCGCCTACCTGAAGCTTTCTTGCTTCTTTATCTGTAATCACACCCTGATTGGTGGACAGAATGGCAATTCCCAGACCGCCCAGTACTCTTGGCAGCTCATCTTTTCCAGCGTATACACGCAGTCCTGGTTTTGAGATTCTCTTAAGACCAGTGATGATTTTCTGATTTTTATCCTCACCATATTTCAGTGTGATGTGGATTGTCTGGAATTTTCCGTCTTCTACAAGATCGTATTTTGCAATATATCCTTCATCAACGAGAATGTTGGCAATCGCAATTTTCATTTTAGATGCAGGTACATCTACCGTATCGTGTTTTGCAGTGTTTGCGTTACGGATTCTTGTAAGCATATCTGCAATCGGATCGCTCATTGTCATTTAAGGTTGCCTCCTTTTTTCATATTCAAAACGTTGGGCGTTCATTAAGTTGCCCGTGGGGTATCTTCCCTCAACTAAGCTCGTCCTGCGCTTATCAGCTTGCACTCGCTAAGGTTCGGGAAGGGCCTCGCACTAAATTCGCGCTGCGCTTTTAGCTTGCGCTCATTAAGTTACTTTCGGCCTACCAGCTTGCTTTCTTTACGCCCGGGATCTGTCCCTTGTATGCTAACTCACGGAAACAAATTCTGCAGATACCGTATTTTCTCAGATATGCATGTGGACGTCCGCAGATTCTGCAACGGTTATATTCTCTTGTGGAATATTTCGGTTTACGCTGCTGTTTGATTTTCATTGCTGTTTTAGCCATGAACAATTCCTCCTATATTCCTACTTTGCAAATGGCATATTGAATAATGTCAACAATTCACGAGCTTCTTCATCAGTCTTGGCTGTGGTAACGAAAATAATATCCATACCTCTTACCTTATCGACTTTATCATATTCAATTTCCGGGAAAATCAGCTGTTCTTTGATTCCCAGAGCATAATTTCCTCTTCCATCAAAAGCATTTGGATTTACACCGCGGAAGTCACGTACACGAGGCAGAGCCAGGTTGATCAGACGATCAGCAAACTCATACATTTTCTCGCCTCTTAATGTAACTTTACAACCAATGGGCATACCCTCTCTGATTTTGAAGTTAGCCACAGATTTTTTTGCTTTTGTTGCAATTGCTTTCTGTCCGGTGATCAGTTCCATATCACCCATTGCAGCGTCCAGAAGTTTTGCGTTTTCTTTCGCTTCACCAACACCCATATTTACAACGATCTTTTCGAGTTTTGGCACTTCCATAATATTTTTATATCCGAACTTTTTCATCATGGCATCCATGATTTCATTCTTGTAAGCGTCTCTCAATCTACTCACGATTCTATGCCTCCTCTCTCAATTAATCGAGCACTTTGCCGGTTGCTTTTGCGTAACGCACTTTTTTATCTCCATCCATCTTGAATCCAACACGGGTAACCTTTCCGTCGGATACAACCATAACGTTGGACACATGGATCGGAGCTTCTCTGTTAATGATTCCGCCTTCTGTGTTAGCCATAGAAGGTTTTGCATGTTTGGTAATCATGTTCACATTTTCAACGAGAACTGTGCTGTTCTTTACGTTTACAGAGAGAACCTTGCCCTCTTTGCCTTTATCTTTTCCAGTGATTACTTTGACTGTATCACCTTTTTTAATTTTCATAGCTGACATACGCACCCTCCTATAATACTTCCGGAGCTAAGGACACGATTTTCATGAATTTCTTCTCACGAAGCTCTCTGGCTACCGGTCCAAAGATACGTGTTCCTCTCGGAGTTAAGTCATCCTTGATAATTACTGCTGCGTTTTCATCAAATTTAATATAAGAACCATCTTTACGGCGAGCGCCTTTTTTGCTGCGTACAACAACTGCTTTTACAACATCACCTTTTTTGACAACGCCGCCTGGTGTTGCATCTTTGACCGTAGCAACGATGGTGTCACCAATATTCGCATATCTTCTTGTAGAACCGCCCATAACACGGATGCAAAGGATTTCTTTTGCACCGGTATTATCAGCAACTCTCAGTCTGCTTTCCTGCTGAATCATACTGGTATTCCTCCTTACGATTTTTACCTTTATCCAATTATTTCACTTTCTCAACGATCTCCACAAGTCTCCATCTTTTGTCCTTGGACAGAGGTCTTGTCTCCATTACTCTAACGGTATCACCGATGCTGCACTCATTGTTTGCATCATGCGCTTTCAGTTTATAGGTTCTCTTTACGATCTTTTTGTAAAGAGGATGTTTTACATGGTCTTCAATGGCAACAACAATCGTCTTATCCATTTTATTGCTGACTACTTTGCCAACACGGGTTTTTCTCAGATTTCTTTCCACGATTATGCCTCCTTAGCCTGCTCAGCAATCACTGTCTGGATTCTGGCAATATTTCTGCGAACCTCTTTGATTCTGCTGGTGTTGTCCAGCTGGTTGGTTGCATTCTGAAATCTCAAGTTAAAGAGTTCCTTCTTAGCAGCTACTAATTCTTCGTTCAGCTCTGTAGCTGATTTTGTTCTTAAATCTTCTACGAATTTATTAATTTTCACTGTTATCACCGCCTTCTAAGTCTGCACGAGAAACGATTTTGCATTTACATGGTAACTTGTGCATTGCAAGACGTAACGCTTCACGAGCAGTTGCCTCTGGAACGCCTGCAATTTCGAACATTACACGTCCTGGTTTTACCACTGCAACCCAGTACTCCAGGGAGCCTTTACCGGAACCCATACGTGTCTCTGCTGGTTTTGCTGTAACTGGTTTATCTGGAAAAATCTTGATCCAAACCTGGCCGCCACGTTTGATATAACGAGTCATGGCAATACGGGCTGCCTCAATCTGATTGGAACGAATCCAACATGGTTCGGTTGCAACAAGTCCGTACTCACCGTAATTGATCTTATTACCTCTTAAGGCTTTTCCTCTCATGGATCCACGGAATTGTTTACGACGTTTTACTCTTTTTGGCATTAACATTATTTATCGCTCCCTTCCTTAGCTCCTTTTGTTGGAAGTACTTCGCCATTGTAAACCCAAGCTTTCACACCAACTTTTCCGTAAGTGGTGTCTGCCTCTGCGAAGCCGTAATCGATGTCTGCACGAAGTGTCTGCAGTGGAATATTTCCTTCGCTGTAGAATTCGGTACGAGCCATATCAGCTCCGCCCAAACGTCCGGATACTGCAGTCTTGATTCCTTTTGCTCCAGCCTTCATTGTTCTGGACATTGTGGATTTCATAGCTCTACGGAAAGAGATACGATTTTCCAACTGTAATGCGATATTCTCAGCTACCAGCTGAGCATCTCTGTCTGGTCTCTTAACTTCTTTGATATCAACGATTAATTTTTTGTCTGTATAGTTCTTTAATTCTGCTTTTACTTTTTCAATCTCAGAACCGCCTTTTCCGATTACAATACCAGGTTTAGCGGTATAAATGATGATTTTGATTCTGTCAGATGCTCTCTCGATCTCAATCTTGGAAACACCTGCTGTATATAATTTCTTCTTCAGGAATGTTCTGATATTATAGTCCTCAACCAGGTAGTCTGCGAACTCTTTATCTGCATACCATCTGGAATCCCATTCTTTGATCACTCCGACTCTAAGACCATGTGGGTTCACTTTCTGTCCCATATTTTCCCTCCTTATCTCTCATCCAGCACGATAGTGATATGACTTGTTCTCTTCTCGATACGATAAGCTCTTCCCTGAGCTCTCGGCTGAATTCTCTTCATCGTAGGTCCTTTGTTTGCGTAGCACTCTGCGATGTAAAGATTCGCTGCATTCATACCGTTGTTGTTCTCCGCATTTGCGATTGCGGATTCCAGTAATTTTTTCAATACGCTGGAAGCATATCTCGGGTTATATGTTAAAATACCAAGTGCTGTCTGTACGTCTTTTCCGCGGATAACATCTAATACATAACAAGCTTTCTGTACAGAGATTCTTGCGTAAGACAGTTTTGCAGATGGTCTTGTGTCTCTGTTATTCTCATTTCTGGATCTCTTTATTTGGGATCTATGTCCTTTTGCCATTGGATAAATCCTCCTTTCTCACACACTCTATCGATTAACGAACGCCTGATTTTTTCTCGTCTTTTCCGTGTCCTCTGTAAGTTCTTGTAGCAACGAACTCACCAAGTTTGTGTCCGACCATATCTTCTGTGATATATACCGGCACATGCTTTCTTCCATCGTGAACCGCAATGGTATGTCCCACGAATGATGGGAAGATGGTAGAACGACGTGACCAGGTCTTAATAACTGTTTTATCGTTTGCTGCGTTTAACGCATCTACCTTTTTTAACAAACTAGCGTCTGCGAAAGGTCCTTTCTTCAATGAACGAGCCATGTTCTAACCTCCTATTATTTTGCTAATGCTTTTCCATCTCTTCTTCTTACGATGTACTTGTTGGACTGTTTATTCTTCTTTCTGGTCTTCAGACCCAGAGCAGGTTTGCCCCATGGAGTACATGGACCCGGACGTCCGATACCGGTCTTACCTTCACCACCACCATGTGGATGGTCGTTGGGGTTCATTACAGAACCACGAACAGTAGGTCTGATTCCCATGTGACGTTTACGTCCTGCTTTACCAATGTTGATCAGGTTGTGATCTCCATTTCCAACAACACCGATGGAAGCACGGCAAACAATCGGAACCATTCTCATCTCACCAGAAGGAAGACGAAGTGTTGCGTATTTACCCTCTTTAGCCATCAGCTGCGCACCGTTACCAGCGGAACGAACCATCTGTCCGCCTTTTCCCGGATGCATCTCAACATTGTGAACCATAGTACCAACCGGAATCTCAGACAGAGGCAGGCAGTTACCAACACGAACCTCTGCTTCCGGTCCGTTCATGATCTTCATGCCGACTTTCAGTCCTTCCGGTGCCAGGATATATGCCTTCTCGCCATCTGCATAGCAGATCAGAGCGATATTTGCTGTTCTGTTCGGATCGTACTCAACTGCTGTAACCGTTGCAGGAATACCATCTTTTCTTCTCTTGAAATCAATCAGTCTGTATTTTCTTCTGCTTCCGCCGCCGCGGTGTCTTACTGTGATTTTACCTTGGTTGTTACGTCCAGAATTCTTTTTCAGGGATACTACCAAAGATTTCTCAGGAGTTGTCTTGGTGATCTCAGAAAAATCAGATCCTGTCATATGTCTTCTGGACGGAGTATATGGATTATAGGTTTTAATTCCCATTTTTCTGCTCCTTTCACGCAATAATTCTGTGAATCGTACCGTACCATTGCCCATCACGCTCAGTCATGGGCTCATTTTGCTTCTTACAGTCCTTCAAAGATCTCGATATCTTTGCTGTCCTCTGTCAGAGCTACGATTGCTTTTTTGGTCTTAGCAGTTTTTCCAACTGTCATTCCACGTCTTTTCTTTTTGCCGTTCATGTTCATGGTGTTGACGCTTTTTACTTTCGTTCCCTCGAACATTTTTTCTACAGCCTCTTTGATCTGAGCCTTGTTTGCTTCCGGATGTACCAGGAAAGTGTATTTCTTCTCACCCATTACATTCATGCTCTTCTCAGTGATCACTGGCTTCAGAATTACATCATAATATTTAATCGCTGCCATTATGCGTACACCTCCTCAATTGAAGCTACTGCATCCTTGGTCAGAACCAGAGTTTTGTGTTTCATCACATCATAAACATTGATTGTGTTCACAGTCGCGGTCTGAACTTCCGGAATATTTCTAGCAGACAGCACTACATTCTGATCAACTGCCGGCATAATAACCAATGCTTTCTCAGCCTTCAGATTATTCAGTACGTTCTGCATATTTTTTGTCTTAATGGTATCCATTTTCAGATCGTCTACAACGATCAACTTGTTATCCTGAACCTTTGCAGTGAGTGCTGACTTCAGTGCAGCAATTCTCTCTTTACGGTTCATTTTCACACTGTAATCTCTTGGCACCGGAGCAAATACAACTCCACCGCCTGTCCACTGTGGTGCGCGGATGGAACCCTGTCTTGCATGTCCGGTTCCTTTCTGTCTCCACGGTTTTCTTCCGCCGCCGCTTACTTCGGAACGGGTTTTTGCTTTCTGAGTACCCTGACGTTTATTTGCAAGCTGACGAACAACTGCCAGATGAACCAGATGCTCATTGATCTCAACACCAAATACCGCATCGTTCAGCTCCATTGTTCCAACTTCATTGCCTTCCATATTATAAACTGATACGTTTGCCATCTCTTAGTGCTCCTCCTTTCTTATTATAAGGACTTTACTGTCTCTTTAACGGTCACTAAAGATTTCTTAGGTCCTGGAACAGCACCTTTTACCAACAGTAAATTATTTTCTGCATCTACACGAACAACTTCCAGGTTCTGAACAGTGATCTGTTTGTTACCCATCTGTCCTGGCATTTTCTTTCCTTTAAATACCTTGCTCGGATCAGATGCCGCACCGTTGGAACCTGCGTGACGATGATATTTAGAACCGTGAGCCATAGGTCCTCTGGACTGTCCGTGTCTCTTGATTGCACCCTGATATCCTTTACCTTTGGAGATTGCTGTTGCGTCGATGTGATCTCCTGCCTCAAAGACATCCACTTTAATCTCCTGGCCCAATTCATATTCAGCTGCGTTGTCCAGTTTGAACTCTCTTACGAATCTCTTTGTGGATACGCCAGCTTTGTCAAAATGGCCTTTCATTGGCTTGTTGACAAGCTTTTCTCTCTTGTCCATGTAGCCAACCTGCACTGCGCTGTAACCATCATTTTCCTCTGTCTTCACCTGTGTTACCACACAAGGTCCAGCCTGTAATACAGTAACTGGGATCAGCACACCCTCATCGTTGAAGATCTGAGTCATGCCGACTTTGGTAGCCAAAATAGCTTTTTTCATTTTATTTTCCTCCTTATAGCGGATTACCATGCGGTAATCATATAGTGTTGTTTAACTTATTTTTTATTTTTCATTTTGATGTCAATGTGAACACCTGCAGGCATTTCCAGACGGGAAAGCGCATCCACAGTCTTCTGTGTCGGTGCCATGATATCAATCAGTCTCTTGTGAGTTCTCTGCTCGAACTGCTCTCTGGAATCTTTATATTTGTGAACCGCTCTCAGAATGGTTACCACTTCTTTCTTTGTGGGAAGAGGTACCGGTCCACTCACCATTGCTCCGTTTTTCTTTACAGTATCGATAATTTTTTTCGCAGATGCATCCACCAGTTGATGATCATATGCCTTCAATGTGATTCTCATTACTTGACTTGCCATAAAAAAAGCCGCCTCCTTTTCGCACTTATTATCAGTACGACAAGCGGTGACTGTACACATCTCCGTGTGTGTCCTAGTTTCCACACACAACATTTCCACACTCTCTGTAGACTTCTGAACTTGTACAGTGACTTGTCGTCAGTTTCCTAACTTGACATTCGCTCCACGGAAAACCTGCCACATGCGGGCAGCAACCTCACGCTTCATCGCTATCAATGTCACAGCATCTATGAGTATACATGACCTTCCAAAAAAATGCAAGGATTTTTTCACAAATTTTGCACTTTTTTTTGTACAAACTGTAAAGAATCCTTTCTCACAGAATTCTCCGCCCGCGGCAGAGTGTTTCCGTTTCACAGGGATAAAGTTTCCTATAATAATAGTAAAATAAAAACTCCCCGTGTCCACCTCTCACAGTGAACACGGGGAGAGCTCCTATCAGGATTCCTGCTTCTCCTGGGCATTTCCGGAAATAATCTCTGAGTAGTCAAAGAATGTCACCTTTGCAATCTCATCTTCAAAGACTGTCGGCTCATCCCCGGACTCCTTCGCCTTCTTCGCCAGCTCCTCCGCGCTCCAGATCGGCATAGCTCTCTTTCTGATGGTCTCCTCCGGAGGTGTTTCCTCTTCGTCCGTCTGGCTCTCCGGTGCGGCTTCCTCCACAACCGATTCCTCCGCCTGCAGTTCCTGCACAAAATCTTCCTGCGGATACTCCGTCAGCTCCTCGCCGATGGCAGCGCTGACTTCTTTGCGCAGCTCCTCATGAGCTTCACTGGCCGCGCTCATGACAGGCTCTTCTTCTATCTCAGGTTCCAGTTCCAGCTCGTCCTCATAGATTTCATCCACGAAGCCGCCGGTTTTTTTCTTCTTCCGCTTTTTGTTCGCCTTATCCTGAGCTCTGATCTCCCGCTCTTCTTCCTTTAACTGACGGGCTCTCTCCTTCTCTTCCCTTCTCAATTCCTTCTTGGACTTCAGAGCAGGACCTTCTCCCCCGTCTTCGTACTCATCCTTGGGCGATTTCTTCCAGATCTCCGCAATCACATACAGAATAATCAGGAACAGAACCGCAAGACCCAGAATCACAATCCCTTCTATACTTTTCGTCGCTGCCGCCAGATAACCGATCACTCCGACCGTGATCACAACCTTCGGCACCGTACTCTTGACCGCCACGTGAATCTCATCTCCGCTGGAGGAGGCAGAATTCACAACCGTACAGGTCTTCCCTTCCACATCAATATTCTGTACATAATACCGGTATACATTTCCCTGGTTCTGTACAAGAATGGAATCCCCCCTGGTCAGAGATTTCAAAGACGCCTCTTTTGCGTAGGTCACAGATCCCATTGGAAGATTGGTATCTTCATAGGTTCCATCATTGATCGCTGTATATACGCCGAAAAACTGCGGAATCGTCAAGGCCAAAACACTGATAATTGTGCAGAAAATCACCAGATGCACAATGAACTTCAAAACTTTAGACATCACACACGCTCCTTGTTTTTTATGTTTCTTATATACTTCCATAGATATTTTCCATTTTACCATTTAAATTCCCAGATGTAAATGAAATCTTTCAACAGACAAATTTCTGATTTTGATCTTGTCTTTCCGGGCAAAGCACAATATAATAGGAAAAATCGGAGGTAATGAATATGATAGATTATATAAAAACAATCGAAGATCTCTCCCTCAATGCCTGGCCTTCCCACCAGATGCAGATTTATGACGGCTGGATTCTGCGTTTTTCCTATTTTTATACACACCGCACAAACTGTGTGGAGCAGATCGGCCCTTCCTCCCTGCCTTTCGAGGAAAAAATCAAATACTGTGAGGAGATCTACCATTACTGGAACACACCTTGCATCTTCAAAATCACACCCCTTCTCCCTGCTGCCTTTGATCCCATGCTGGAAGAACTCGGCTACCAGGTGGAACATGTGACCGAAGTGAAATCCATGGATTTAAATCGTTTCGCTTATCGTCCCACAGATAATAAGGTAGAGATCTCATCCAAAATCACACCGCAATGGCTGGAGACGCTTTTCGACTTGAAAAACACCACCAACCCCATCCACCGGCGCATTGTCCCTACCATGTACGCCGCTATTCCCAAAAAGACCATTGTCGCCTCCATCCCCATCGATGGAAAGATTCGCGCAATCGGGCTTGGAATTCTGGATCGAGATCACATCGGCCTCTATGCGATCAACGTGGACGCTGGATACCGCCGTCAGCATCTGGGCCGTTCCATCTGCCAGGAAATCCTGAAAGCCGGAATCGCCAAAGGCGCAAAAAGAGCCTATCTGCAGGTAGTTCCCGATAATTTTTCTGCCAAAAATCTTTACACTTCTCTGGGATTTGAAGATACCTACACGCACTGGTTCCGGGCAAAAAACGTATGACGGCACATTCAAAAAGGCTCTGAGAACCCAATCCTTTCTCAAAGCCTTTTTCTCTCCCATTATGTAAAACCGCCTAACGATTGCTCAGGTATTTCTCAATGCTGTTCATGGCGGCCTCTTCGTCCTCGCCATTCACCAACAAAGTAACCTCTTCCCCGGCATCCAAGCCTAAAGTCATCATGCCCATAATACTCTTTGCATTCACTTTTTTCTCACCCACTTTTACGTGGATCTCACTGTTGTACTGGCTTGCCACCTGAACCAGCTGTGCCACCGGTCTTGCTTCTAATCCCGTGGATAAGTTAATCTTTACTGGTTTTTTAATCATAACAATTCCTCCTTATTCCCCCTGAGTTCTTCCGCCAGAATACTTAACTTTCTTAAGCGGTGATTCACTCCAGACTTTCCTACTGCGGGGGAAAGCATTTCACCCAATTCTTTCAAAGTAGCCTCAGGATACTCCAACCTCAGTCTGGCAATCTGCTCCAGTCCGGGATTCAAACTCCCCAAGCCCCTCTTTTCCTCAATCAGACGAATGTCCTCAATCTGTTTCACTGCCGCGCTCACCGTCTTATTGATATTGGCTGTCTCACAGTTGACCTTACGGTTCACAGAATTGCGCATCTCCTTGAGGATCCGTATATTCTCAAGATTCATCAAAGCCAGGCCAGCCTCCATAATGCCTAAAATCTCCACGATCTGCGCCCCTTCTTTGATGTACACAACATACGATTTCTTGCGCACCACGATCTTGGCATCGATGTCAAAACTGGCAATCACCTGCTGAATCTGCTCTGCTTTCTCCTGTGTGGAACAGACAATCTCAAAATGGTAAAATTTCTCCGGGTCGCTGATCGAGCCAGAGGCCAGAAAACTCCCCCGGATAAACGCTCTCTTGCAGCAATTCTTCTGATACACAATGGGATCAACTCGAACTGACTGACTTGAAATGTTCCCATCCAGCCCAATTGCTTTGATTCCCTGCAGGACCTTCCTCGTTTCAGCGGGATTTTCAAGACAAATCAGGTACACATTTCCTTTATTCAGACTCATGTGTGGCCGAATGCGAATTTCTCTCTCTATATTAAATGTTTTTTTCAATAATGTAAAGCACTTTCTGACAACAACTTCATTTTCCGATTGAAAAACGAGGGACCATTTCCCCTCTGGATTCTTCTGGACGTGTCCATTCATCCCGAGAATTGCCGCCAACTCGGCAATCTGGCAGTGTCTTGCCGTGCTCCAGTGCCTTGAAATCTCTTCCTTCACCTGGCTGGAAAAAGACATTTTCGCTCACCTACTCCTGATTTTTCTTACGCAGAGTATCCTTCTGCAGATCTCTGTGCTCAATTCTGAGTCCATAATCGGCGTGGCTGGCCAGGCGGTGAAACAGCTCCCGCGCCAATGTGACAGAACGATGTTTGCCGCCCGTACATCCAATCCCGATAACCAGGCTGTTTTTCCCCTCGTTCACATAATTGGGAATCAGGAAACGAATCATATCTTCCAGCTTGTCCGCGAAAATTTTCGCCGTATCACATCCCATCACATAATCGAAGACCGGCTGGTCTTCTCCCGTCAGATGGCGCAGTTCATCGATATAATAAGGATTCGGCAGAAAACGCACATCAAAAACCAGATCTGCGTCACTGGGAATCCCATATTTAAATCCGAAAGATACCACAGAGACCATCAGACTGTGAAATTCCTTGTCATCCACAAAGATTCGGATAATCTCTTTTTTCAGCTCCCGCGTCAGCATTCTGGATGTGTTAATCACATAATCCGCCTGGTTGCGCAGAAACTCCAGCTTCTTCCTCTCCAGCTGGATCCCTTCGTCCACACGCCCGTCGGGCGCCAGCGGATGATTCCGGCGGCTTTCTTTGTACCGCTTAATCAGAACCTCATCCGAGGCATCCAAAAACAGAATCTCAAACTGATATCCCTGCTGTCTCATCTTCTCCAGTATGGATTCCAGATCTCCAAGCTGCTGTCCGCTGCGCACATCCACACCAAGTGCCACATTCCGTATCTCTTCGGAATTCATGCTCAGTGTCATGGAAGCAAACTTCTCCAGCAATGGAATCGGCAGATTATCCACACAGAAATACTGTGCATCCTCCAAAAATTTAAGTGCAGTACTCTTTCCTGCACCAGAAATTCCAGTCACAATCACAAAACGCATGTCTCTTACTCTCCCGTCGAAAAATCTCCTAAAAATTTCACTTCCGGCTCCAGTCTCACATGGAATTTCTCCCACACCCTGTCTGACACATCCTGCATCAGCTGCCGCACATCTTGTGCCGTGGCGTGGTCAGTATTCACAACGAAACCGCAGTGTTTCTCCGATACCTGAGCTCCGCCCACACGGTATCCCCGCAGTCCCGCATCCATAATCAGCTTGCCGGCAAAATATCCCTCCGGGCGCTTGAATGCGCTTCCCGCGCTGGGAAGATCCAGCGGCTGCTTGGAGACCCGTCTCTGGGTGAAATCTCTCATCTTCTCCCGTATCTCCTCCTCATCTGCCGGATTCAGTCTCAATACCGCTTCCAGCACAGTATAACCTTTCTCTTTCACAATACTGGTCCGATATCCCATCTTCATCTCACTGACAGGAATCGTTACCAGCTCCTGCTCCTGGTTCAGCACGGTCACGCAGTCGAGCACATCTTTCATCTCTCCTCCGTAAGCTCCCGCATTCATCACCACTGCGCCGCCTAAAGTTCCGGGAATCCCCCCGGCAAATTCGAATCCGGCAAGTCCGCAGGCGAGTGCCTGCTTCGCTATGGAGGACAACAGGGCTCCCGCCTGCGCCCGGATGCAGTCTTTCTCCACCGTGATCTGATTCATATTTTTAAACAGCTGAATAATCACACCTTGATATCCATGGTCGCTCACCAGAAGGTTGCTTCCATTTCCCAAAATAAAATAGGGGATCTGATTTTCGAGACAAATCTGAATCGTCTTTTGCACTTCCTGCACGGTACGCGGACACACAAAATACTCTGCCGGTCCGCCGATGCGAAACGTCGTGTGACAGCTCATAGGTTCATCAATCATCACCTGTTCACTGCCCAGAATCTCACAAAACTGCTTCTTTATTTCTTCTCTCAAAATTCTTTCCTCTTTCTATCTCTTATTTTTCTGAATCTGCAAAATATCGCGCACAACTTCCCCCGCGATCTGCAGTCCGGCCACAGCAGGGACAAAAGAAATACTGCCGGGCACCGGGCGCCTGGATGTTCCTTTGGTCTCCACTGTCTCCTCCTGAATCGGGATGGGCTTCTCTTTTGAGTACAGGACCTTTACCTTCTTGATTCCACGTTTGCGAAGTTCTGTGCGCACTGCCTTTGCCAGCGGACACACACTGGTCTTGGAAATATCCGTAATCTCGAAGCGGAAAGGATCCAGCTTATTCCCTGTTCCCATACATGAGATGATCGGCACCTGGAATTTCTTGGCATTCTCAATGAGCAGAAGCTTAGAGGACACCGTGTCAATGGCATCCACCACATAATTAAACATACGGAAATCAAACATATCCGCCGTATCTTCATTGTAAAATGTCTCATAAATATGAACCAGGATATCCTCGTTGATATCACGGATTCTCTCCTTTGCCACCTGTACCTTAGCCCTGCCGACTGTGGAATGCAGCGCATACAGCTGCCGGTTGATGTTCGTCACAGATACCGTATCGTGGTCTACCAGTGTCAGACATCCCACGCCGCAGCGCGCAAGAGCTTCTGCCACATAAGACCCCACTCCGCCCAGGCCAAACACAGCAATTTTCGCTGAACTCAGTTTTCTGATTCCTTCATCTCCCACCAGCATTTCCATGCGGGTAAACTCATTCAGCATACGACTTCCTCCTATATTCTGTCAAGTTGATGCTCTATCTTTGTACATTATACTATCAGGCTTGTAAAATGTACAGTTCTTTTCCGCGCGGTCAAAGTCTTTCCTCTCACAGCTCCTCCATGCGCCAACGCAAAAAGGGAAGCCTCTTTGGACTTCCCATACATTTATTCTTTCATCTTGGGCTTGAAGACCAGACTGGCCAGATAGGAAAAGATCAGCGCGGCTGAGACTCCCACTGCACAGGCCTGAAATCCTCCCATGAACAATCCCAGAATTCCATGCTGCAGGACCGCCTGCTCCACTCCTCTCCAGAGGATGTTTCCAAAACCGATCAGAGGAACGCTCACCCCCGCTCCCGCGTAATCCAGCAGCGGCTGGTAGACACCGAGAAAACTTAAGACCACTCCCGTACAGACCAGAAGCACCATGATCCTCCCCGGCATCAGCTTCGTCCGATCCAGAAGAATCTGAACCAGGGCACAGATCAGTCCTCCCACCCAGAATGCATTGAAATAATCCATCATCTCTCCTCCAGACATTCCACAATGACTCCCTGCGCAATCCCGGGAATCGTGCGGCCTTCGTTATAAGATACCTTCGACAGGAGTGCTCCCGTCGGAAGAAACAGCACTTTTTTCCATTCTCCCCGCTCAATCTTAGGGAGAATGTAGGAGGCAAACACTGCCGCGGAACATCCACATCCGCTTCCCCCGGAGTGGGTGTCCTGCTTCTCATTGTCAAAAATCAGAAGCCCGCAGTCAGAATGTCTCCCTTCAAGGTCAATCCCTTCTTTTCTCAGCAGATCCAGAAGAATGGTCTGCCCCACCTCCCCCAGATCTCCCGTTATAATCTGGTCATACTCCTCAGGTCCGTACCCGAAATCCCGCAGGTTATGGCAAATCGTATCGCAGGCCGCCGGTGCCATGCATGCCCCCATATTCAGGGAATCTTTATACCCGTAATCGATGATCCGCCCGGAGGTGACTCCGGTGACCGCAGCCTTCTTTTTGCCGCCTCCCAGAATACAGGCTCCGCTGCCCGTGACCGTCCAGGTGGCGGACAGCGGTCTCTGATTTCCATATTCCAGAGGAAAGCGGAATTCTTTCTCGGCACTGGCAAAATGGCTGGAGGTGACTGCCCCCGCATAGAGGGCATACCCGCCTGCCACGGCCATCGCCGCAAGTCCCAGGGCCTCTCCCATGGTGGAACAGGCTCCGTAGAGCTGATAAACCGGTCTTCCCAGCTCCTGCAGACCGAAGGAGGAGGCCACCGACTGTGCCTGCAGATCCCCGCTGAAAATCATTCTCAGATCTTCTTTGCGGATTCCTGCCTTGGCCAGTGCCCTCTCCATAACCTCTTTTTGCATGGCACTCTCAGCACTTTCCCAGTTATCTTCCCCGAAAGTAGGGTCTTCCTGAATACAGTCAAAACAAGAACCAAGGGGACCTTCCCCTTCTTTTTTCCCTACCACGGAGGCACTGCTCAGGATCGGAACCGGCTGTTCAAAACAGATACTCTGTTCTCCTCGCATCTGATTCATCCCAACACCCCCATCCATCTCAGAAGACAAAACAAGACTCCCAGCACCCAGGAACTGAAAATTCCGTACAGAATCACCGGTCCCGCAATAGTGAAGATCTTACACCCAATCCCAAACACCTGGCCTTCTTTCTGATATTCGATGGCCGAGGCAGCCACCGAATTCGCAAAACCAGTGATGGGAACCAAAGCACCGGCACCGGCAAATTTCCCCAGCTTCGGATACAGATTCAGCCCCGTCAACAGGACACTTGCGAAAATCAGAATCAGTGAACACCAGGAACCCGCTGTCTGGGAATCTGCTCCGTAAGACTTGGCCACATTCAGAATCCCCTGACCCAGCATGCAGATGATCCCGCCCACCAGAAAGGCCTTTCCCATGTTGAGGGGAAGACTGTGTTTCGGAGTCACTTTGCTGACATACTGCTCATATTCCTTTGCCTTTTGTTCTTTCTCTTCTTTTGTCATTTCCTGCATGTTTTCACCATCCTTTATAAAAGAAATACAATGCGCCCAGCAGTTTTCCCGCCGCCACACTGACAATGATCCACGGCATTCCCTGTCTGAGGCGTACCCTGCCGGCCAATACCGGAAAGACTTTTGCCATCTCCGCCAGAGCCAGAATCCAGCTTCCCATGAAAATTCCGGCAAACCACCCAAACAGGGCAAGTCCCACAACTCCCACAGGGATCCGCAGTCCGAAAACAACCACAATATTGCCCAGGATTACCCCCAAAATCGTGAAATCTTCATAGAGCAGAATATGTTCTGCCGTGTGTGTGATCCCGGCGTATCTGGGAATGATGGACAGACCGATGATCAGTCCGGCAATTCCGCTGGAAACGGTAAAGCCTGCGCACAGACCCAGGATACCCAGAAAAATCTGTTCTGCCATCTATTGCTCCTTTCCCCTGGACGCCTCCTCAATGATGGTATCATCCATGTCTTCTTCGTACACTCTCATCTGTATCTGCATGGGAGTGGGATCTTTTGTGAGCTTCATCCTTCCGAAATGGTTGAAGAAAAATAAAACCCCGGCTCCGATTCCCAGAGAATAAGTAATTTCCAGTATTGTGAAGCCGTCCGATTTCATCCCTGTGGCCTGTTCGTAGAGCTGTCCAAACAGTGTTGTCACATCCACATCGTTGTTGAAGGACATGATCGCGAACGCGGTTCCGAAAAAAGTAGCCATACAGATCACCGCTGTCTTCACCCAATCCCAGATTCTGCTCTTTGTTCCCTCCTCACAGTAACTCACCAGGAAGGAAGATTCTCCGATGGTACAGATATCCAGATTCTCTTCTTTTTTCTGAATCAGCTCCACCAGATCCACCGCAGACAATACATACCGCCCCGGCTTTCCCGGCTGCAGATTCACCACCGGGAGAACTCTGCATCGGTTTAACACTTTGGCATTGCTGCAGCTCAGCTGGGCGATGTCCTGCAGATATACATGGGGATGATGGACTTTTACATTCTTTTCAATCTGAATATATAATGTGTCACTCATATCTGCCTCCGGATATTTTTTCTGCCGTATCAGATCAAGGCATACTCTTATTATGCCTAAACTTTTCTTTTTTATAACCGGCGGATTATATTTGTTCTCTCAATCTTTTCAGAATTTTTTTCTCCATTCTGGATACCTGAACCTGGGAGATTCCCAGTTCCCCCGCAATCTCTGTCTGTGTCCGCTCCTGAAAATATCTCATGTAGATCAGCTGTCTCTCCTGAGGGCTCAGGCTGCCCAGAATCTCTTCCAGCAAGATTCGGTTCAGTGATTCCTCCTGACGGTCTCTTTTCTCTTCCAGTTTATCCAAAAGGCAGATATCATTCCCCTCTCCGCGATAGATCGTCTTCTGTAGAGATTCGATCTCCGCGCTGGAATCCAGAGCCTGAATCAGCTCTTCCTCCGGAATTCCAATCTCTTTTGCCATCTCCTGGATCTGGGGATCTCTGCCCATCTTCTTCTCCAGTTTTTCTCTGGCGAGATATGCTTTATAGCAGGTTTCTTTCAGGGACCGGCTGACTTTTATCATCCCGTCATCCCGCAGAAAGCGCTTGATTTCGCCGGAAATCATGGGGACTGCGTAGGTGGAAAATTTCACCTCATAAGATGTGTCAAACTTATCCACTGCTTTTAAAAGCCCGATGCTTCCGATCTGAAACAAGTCCTCCAGGTCCACTCCCCGGTTCTGAAACCGCTTCACAATACTCCAGACGAGCCCTATGTTTTCCTGAAAAATAAGGTCTCTTGCCTCTTTATCCCCCTGGTGCGCACGTTCGATCAAAGCAAGAGTATGTTCCATCTTCACCTCCTGATGCGCTTTTTCATATGAACGGTGGTACCCTCTCCCACAGTGGATTCCACCCAGAGCTCATCCATAAACGCTTCCATAAACGCGAACCCCATCCCAGACCTCTCCAGTTCCGGTCTGGTGGTAAACATGGGTTCCATGGCTTTCTCGATATCTGCGATCCCCACTCCATGGTCAATCACATCGATACAGAATTCCTTTCCCTGTATTCGGCACTTCACCCATATCTTATGTACCTCGCCTCCGTATCCATGGATCATCGCATTCGTGATAGCCTCTGACACGGCTGTCTTGATATCCGCCACTTCTTCTAAAGTGGGATTCAGCTGAGTGCAAAATGCCGCCACTGACACACGCACAAACCCCTCATTGCAGGATCTGGCATCGAATTCGATCTGCATTTCATTTGTCTGCACCATAATCCTCTCCTTTCCCATCCTCCTGATCTTTCCTGCTGCAGATTTTCATGACTTTGTGTATGCCGGATAACTTGAGAATTCTCTCGATCCGGGAACTCACCCGGATTGCCCGGATGGAATCCGCCCTCATACCCAGGGCTTTATAGCGCCCCATAATCATACCGATACCGGAGCTGTCCATAAATGTTGTCTGAGCAAAGTCAAACACAATCCCGCGAATATATTGCCCCTGGAGTATCTGATCAATCTCCTGGCTGATCTCTTCCGCATTGGGATGATCCAGCTCCGCCGGCAGACTGACTGTCAAAACCGCATCTCCAATCTGAAACCTCTGATCCATTTTATTCTCCCCTTTTTTTCTTTTTTTATTCTATGATTTCTGACATTTTTCTCTTTTTATTCCATAAGAACGAAGTTCCTATGAAAAACAAAGAAGCTGCTGTCCGCAGACAGCAGCCCCTATTTCGAGGTTCCTCTTTCGTCATTTCAATCGGTTTTTAATTCTCTTCGCTTCCGTCCCAGTCGCTTCCATCGTCCTGGTAGGTGGCGTCATAATTTCCATAGTCGTCATACCCGGATTCTTCCTGCCCGGTTCCATCCTCATCGCCCGGGGAATTTTCTCCGCTCTCTCCGTCCTCAGCCTTTTCCTCTTCCTCAGTGATACCGTCCACTCCCGTCTCATTACTGATCGCTGTGTAGATATCCCTGGCACTGTCTGACAGTGTGGACACATAGACCTTCTGTATCTCCAAGGCAGCCGTATCCATATCCTCATCCCGGTACGCCTGATAAGCCGCCAGGAGAGCCTCGTAGCTCTCACTGGATCTCTGAACCTGGGTCATCTTCGTCTGCGTCTCCTGGGCATTGGAATCTGACTGGGCCAGCTCACTCTGGGCACGGCTAAGCTGTGCACTCTGACTGGCCAGGGAATCGCTGTAATCCACAATCTGTTCGTTGGCCTCCCGGTAGATTCCCTGCCGGATTGCCGGAACTGCCAGGAACCATAATGCCGCAATTCCCGCCAGGAATCCCACTCCCATGTGAATCAAGGTTCCCATCATCGTGTTCTCCCGGTAAGCCAGGGGCTGAATCACCACATCATTGCCTGAGCGGTAAGCGATACTCTTATTCTCCTCATCCCCGGATTCCTCCTGTCTGCCCCGTCTGCTCCTCGCATCCAGACGGGTTGTCACGCCCGTCTGTTCATCCACTTCCCGCAGAAAGCGCAGAGTCGTGGTATTCTCCCGGTCAATCCGGATCGCCTTGCGCAGCGTCCTTCTGGCTCTCCCGTAAGACTGATGCTTAATCTGAATCAACGCCAGCAGCTGATAACCTTTGACCAGCTTCGGATTCTGAGACAGAATCTTCTTCAGCTGAATGGCCGCCACATCCTCATGGCCTTCCTGACACATTGCCAGCGCCTGATTATATTTACGCACAGACTCATTGAGTGCCTCCAGCTTATTCAAATTTGCCTGAACCTTATCGAGATATTCCGATGCCAGGTTATTCACCGGGCGCAGGTTCTTGCTGAGAATCCACTCGCTGAGAGCTGCCGCCGTCTCGCCTGTCTCAAAATAAATAAGCCCCAGCAAATTTCTGGACTGTATATTATTTTTATTAAATGCCAGACTCATCTGAAGATAATCCACCGCGCCGGACAAATCCCGGATCCCGGCTTTCTCTAATCCCAGATTGTAGTAAACATCTGACAAATAATACGCTTTCTTCTGAACCAACACATGAAATCCGCAGTGCCCGCAGTAATCCTCATCGGTCAGAAGCGCTCCACAGTTAATACAATTCATGCAGTTCTCCTTCTCACTTCCTGCGCACTCCCGGATTTGTCTCTTTGAGTATCTCTTTCATCAAATCCATCATATCCGTCATATCCCGGCTGTAAACCGTCCCTTCCACATCTGCCGCTTCCTGGACCGGTTTAAACTTCTTCAGTTCCTCTTCATAATTAATCATGCGCTCTTCTCCTAATCTCACCTTTGACCGCGCCGACCAGATACAGGGAGCCGACGCAGAATAAAATTCCATCTTCCTTTTTCTCCAACGCTTCCTCAAGAGCGGCTGGAATATCCGACTTCGCTGTCACATTCTGGCAGCCATTCTGACGAAAGATCTCTGCCAGATCCTCTGCCGGCACAACCCGGTAGCCGTCAATCTGCGTGGTCACCACGTTTTCCAGACGGATCGCTTCACAGATTTCCCGGATCATATCCGGATAGTCTTTGTCCGCGACTGCGGAGAACAGTAATGTGATCTTCGCCTCTTCCTGAAAATGTTTTGCCGTTTCCACAAACCGTCTCACGCCATCCTCATTGTGTGCTCCGTCCACAATCACACCGGGCAGAACCGTCTCCATCCTTCCCTGCCAGCGCGTTCGGGCAATTCCACGTCTCAAATCTTCCGTGGTATAGGTAAAACTCTTTCTCAGCACTTCCATGGTCTTCAGAGCCAGCGCCGCATTCATCACCTGATAGCGGGCCACAAATGGAATCTGGAAAACCGTATCTTTAAAACTTTCCTCTTCCATGGAGAAGGCAATTCCCTCTCTCGTATTTTCAAGAACTTTGCAGTCCTTCTCACAAATCTCATAGCAGGGACTTCCCAGTTCCTTCGCCCGGTCTCGAATCACCTGCGCCGCCTGGTGATTTCCATCAAAAATCACCGGCACGCCCGGGACAATGATTCCCGCTTTCTCCCCGGCAATCTCTTCTAACGTATTCCCCAGATACTCCATGTGATCCATACTGATCGAAGTAATGACGCAGGCCATCGGATTCTCTATGGATGTGGTGGCATCCAGCCTGCCTCCCAGTCCGGTCTCCAGAACCACATAGTCCACACCTGCCTCCTTGAAAATCAGCATTCCCATCAGAAACAGCATCTCAAAATAGGTCGGATGATGGATTCCCTGGGAAGTCAATTCATCTGCCAGTTCCTTCACTCTTTGGAAAGCTTGAAGAAAAAGCTTGTCTTCCACAGGTATCTCATCAATCTGGAACCGTTCATTAATCTTCACCAGATGGGGAGATGTGAACAGCCCGCAGGAATATCCCGCCTCCCGCAGCATGGAAGCCAGAAAAGCGCAGGTACTTCCCTTTCCATTCGTCCCTGCCACATGAATCACCTGGAAAGAATCCTGGGGATTTCCAAGTCTTCGCAGACACTCTCTTGTATGTTCCAGACTGTTCTTAGTCGTAAATTTCGGGGTTTCATCAATATAAGCTACCGCTTCTTCATAATTCAAAAATATCACCACTTTATCCTAATGTAATAGCCTGCCTCCCCCTCCGGGCAGCTTCCCAGAAGGGGCAGCGGCTTCCTTTACATTATAATATAGTGGTGATAGATGTCCAGTCCTAATCGTAAGATTTTATACGACAGCAACTGCAGATTCTCTCCTTCTAAGAATCTTCGCTGTCAAAATTCAGAATTCCCGGATTCTCGCTCTTCACTGCGTAATACAGGCGGTTGTTCGTCCTCGTCAGCGCTTTTCTGGTGGAACTGTTACTTCTCTGGACCACACAGATCCTGTCATAATCCGTCAGATTCTGTCCAGTAATCAGAAGGGTCTTCGTATCCAGATAATTGGTATCCACCCACTCCCCATTGATCTGAATTTCTGTGGATGGAGTGAAATAATCGCCGATGATATAATAACTGCCCTCCACGCTGGCATCTGCCCGCACTTCTGTGAATTCCGTGTCATGCATACCCATTCTCATATCTGTGCGCTTATATGGACTCTCTCCGCCATAGACATACTGCTCACCGTAGAGGATGTCATACTGTAAAGTCTCCAGATCCACCTGATAATTTCTCGTATTTCTCCGGGCCTGGTGGTAGCGGAAGATATTTCCTTCATGGATGCCCAGACGGTCCAGAACCACCGCCGCCATCTGATAGGAGGCCACATCCTCGTCCTCCTTCTCCAGTCCGATGTTGTCCCACATCACATATTCTGTCTGGAAGAGATAGCGGTTATTCAAATCCTCCACCTCCAGTCCCATGGTCGGCAGGTGATCTCCATACATAACCAAAACGGTATCCTCACCGTTCTCCTCAAGAGCATCGATCAGCTGTCCCACAAACTGATCCATCTCATGAACCTGGTTGACGTAGTATTCCCACTTGTTATTCTCTTCCTCAGACTCTGCACCGCTGACTTTAATAGCCGGATCCTCCAGAAGCTCTTCGTCCGGATAGGCCCCGTGCCCCTGCACCGAGATGGTATAGACATAGTCCGGTCCCTCTGTGGTCTGCAGGCAGTCCAAAATGTGATTGGTCAGCACTTCATCCTTCACCCAGCCCAGAGCATTCTTGTCATCCTCCTCCGGCATATACTCTTCGGAGGTGAAGCTGTCAAAGCCCAGATTCGGGAAAATCGTCCTTCTGCCGTAGAAGTTGGCTTCATTGTTGTGAATGGCATGTGTTGAATATCCCAGATCTTTCAGAACGTACGGGGCGCTCTCACAGGTCGTCTCCTTCAAGATCGACTTGTAGGGATATTCCCCCGGCCCGAAATACCGAAGACTCATACCGGTAATGGTCTCGAACTCTGTGTTCGCCGTTCCGGCTCCCACCGAGGGCACCTTAAAATATCCGGAAGAATACTTCTCCATCAGTTTTCGGAAATTCGGAATCGGATCTTCTGAGAACTCCAGAAAGTTCACCTCTGTCGGATCAAAGAAAGATTCCAACTGCAGGAAAATAATATTCGGCCTGGAATCCGTCTGTGTCTCTTCCAGATCAGATTCTGTGCTCAGGATTCTGTCCATCTCCTCCTGAGAATAGTCCTGGGGACAGCTGATTCCCGTATTAAAAATCGTTGTCGCCAGACAATAGGGATATCCGTAATCCTCATAGGCAAACGCGATGTTGCCAAAATAATTGGAGAGAACACGTTTCTCCAAAGCCAGTTTCGTCGTCCCTGCGAAGATAAGAACACCAGCCAAAACCAGCGGAATATTATACTTATACTTCATCGGTCCCTGATAGCGGGGCCCTTTCAAAAACAATACCACAAGTCCGATGATCACCAGAACGAAAGCGATTCCCGCCAGGATCATCCCCGGCACTGGAAGATACCGTTTCGCAATCTTAAAGGCATCCGTGATCAGATGCAGATCCGGCCCGGTAAAAGGAGTCACACGCTGGGCCAGCAGTACGCCATTGATGATTCCCAGCGTCATCCAAAAGATGGCCAGGAGGGTCCTGACAAACACCCTCCTGCGCACCAGATAAACAATTAAAGTTGTCGTGAAAATCAAACCTGCATTGTACAAAAAGACTAACGGCCGAGTCGTCATATAGGTCCAGGCTTTCCCAAAAGAATGTCTGGAAATTGTCTCGATCAGGTAGTACCCCACGCAGACTGCCAGGGCCTGTATCAGAATTGATATTTTATTCAGTCTCTCAACCCACGGTTTCATACAAACTCTCCCTTATGCTATTTCTGCAATTGTTCCAGCTGCACTTTAACCTTTTCCATCATCTCTTTATATTTCTGCAATTTTTCTTTTTCCTGTTCTACTTTCGCAGCCGGGGCTTTTGCCAAAAATCCCTGGTTGCTGAGCATTCCCTCTCCCCGCGCAATCTCTTTGGTCAGGCGGGCTTCTTCTTTTTTCAGTCTCTCAATCTCTTTTTCCCGATCCACCAGGTCCTCAAGAGGAAGATAGACAACCGCATCAGACACTACCACAGAGACTGCGTCTTCTCCGATGCTGTCTTTGCCTGTCTGCACATGGATCTCCTTGGCCTGAGCCAGATTCAGGAAGGAAGCCTTCAGACTCTCATAATTTCCGACGGTCTTCTCATCTTTGCACACCAGATAGACATTGGTGCGGCGGTTCTGCGGAACATTCATCTGTGTCCGGATATTCCGGATTCCTCTCACCACTTCCTGCATACCTGCCACTGCCTGCTCTGCCTCCTGGAAGTTCCACTCATCTTTGTACACCGGCCAGTCAGAGATCATGATGGACTCCTCCTCGGGCAGCAGGGTACAATAGATTTCCTCTGTGATAAACGGCATAAACGGATGAAGCAGCTTCAATGCCTGTGTCAAAACCGTGCGAAGTGTCCACAGCGCATCATTGGCTGCTTTCGGATTCTCCGCAGCATTCCAGATACGCACCTTCGCCATCTCGATATACCAGTCACAGAATACATCCCAGAGGAAGTCATAGATCTTCTGAACCGCGATTCCCAGTTCATATTTCTCCATATTCTCTGTGACTTCGCGGACAACGGTATTCAGCTGTGACAAAATCCAGTGATCCTCCGCCTTGAGGTCTCCCAGATCTGGCTGAGTGACTGTCTTACCCTCCAGGTTCATCAGGATGAATCTGGAAGCATTCCAGATCTTGTTGGCAAAATTACGGCTGTTCTCCACTTTCTCCCAGTAGAAACGCATATCATTTCCCGGCGCGTTTCCCGTCACCAGAGTCAGACGAAGGGCATCGGCGCCATATTTGTCAATGACTTCCAATGGATCAATGCCGTTTCCAAGAGATTTACTCATCTTTCTTCCCTGGGAGTCCCTCACCAGACCATGGATCAACACATGGTGGAACGGTGATTTGCCGGTCTGTTCCAGAGCAGAAAATACCATACGGATTACCCAGAAGAAAATGATATCATACCCAGTCACCAGCACATCTGTAGGGTAGAAATACTCCAGCTCCGGTGTCTTCTCAGGCCATCCCAGGGTGGAGAAAGGCCACAGAGCAGAGGAGAACCAGGTATCCAGTGTGTCCTCATCCTGCGTGAAATGTGTGCATCCGCACTTTGGACAAACTTTCGGCATCTCAGAAGCCACCACAATCTCCCCACACTGATCACAGTAATAAGCCGGAATTCTATGTCCCCACCATAGCTGACGGGAAATGCACCAGTCACGGATATTCTCCAGCCAGTGAAGATAGATCTTGTCGAAACGGGAAGGAACAAATTCCAGATCTTTGTTCAGCACATCGATGGCTGCCTTGGCCAGCTCGTCCATCTTCACAAACCACTGAGGTTTGATCATCGGCTCAATGGTTGTCTTGCATCGGTCATGCGTTCCCACACTGTGTGAGTGAGGAACCACTTTCACCAAAAGTCCCAGCTCTTCCAGATCAGCCACAATCGCTTTTCTCGCCTCATAGCGGTCCATTCCGGCATATTTGCCGCAGCGCTCATTCATGGTGGCGTCATCGTTCATAATATTGATCTCTTCCAGATCATGACGTTTTCCCACCTCGAAATCGTTGGGATCATGGGCCGGTGTGATCTTCACACATCCGGTTCCGAACTCCTTATCCACATAGGAATCCGCGATCACTGGAATCTGACGTCCGGTCAGCGGCAGCTCCAGCATCTTGCCGATGAGATCCTGATATCTCTCATCGTCCGGGTTGACTGCCACCGCAGTGTCTCCCAGCATCGTCTCAGGACGTGTGGTGGCAATCTCCACAAACCGTCCCTCTTCCCCTACGATCGGATAATTGATGTGCCAGAAAAATCCATCCTGGTCCTCGTGAACCACCTCCGCGTCGGAGATGGAGGTCTTACACACCGGACACCAGTTGATAATCCTGGAACCTTTATAGATATATCCTTTGTTGTACATACGGATGAATACTTCCTGCACTGCCTTGGAGCATCCCTCGTCCATGGTGAAACGCTCTCTCTCCCAGTCTGCGGAAGCACCCATCTTCTTCAGCTGATTGTTGATCTTTCCGCCGTACTCTTCCTTCCACGCCCAGGCATGTTTCAGGAATTCCTCACGGCCGATCTCCTTCTTATCGATTCCCTGCTCTTTTAACTTCTCCGTCACCTTGACTTCTGTGGCAATGGCTGCATGGTCGGTTCCCGGCTGCCACAGCGCCTCATATCCCTGCATTCTCTTAAAACGGATCAGGATATCCTGCAGAGTACTGTCCAGTGCATGTCCCATGTGAAGCTGTCCAGTGACATTTGGCGGCGGCATCACGATGGTGAACGGCTTCTTGTCCGGATTTACTTTCGCATGGAAATAGCCGTTGTCCATCCATTTCTGATAAAGTCTGTCCTCAATTCCTTTTGGATCATAAGTCTTCGCCAACTCTTTACTCATGATTCTTCTCCTCCAATATTTCTCTGTCTTATGGGCATTCTGCCTCGCGAAATTCATGGGCCCCGTGAAACAAAAAAAGGAACCTTTCCTCAAATAACAAACGCCCTCCACACCAAGTGTGAAGGGCGAATTCATCACGGTACCACCTTCGTTATACGCACGAATGCATACATCTTTCTGTCTTATAACGCAGACCACACGTGGAAGCCTACCAATCCGCAACTTCTCGACCTTCAGCCCCCCGGTTCAAAAGCTACCTTCCATCTGCACGTTCTGAAGATGCCTCCCAGCCCTTGAACATCTCTCTCTGACAGTGTTACAGATGTACTCCTCTTTCTCATCACCTTTTCTTTCGTACTATCATAAGAGGATTTTTTTCATTTGTCAAGTAAAAACATCTATTCCACGCTCTTTAGAGACTCCACCATATCGATCTTCTTCAGCTTGAAATGCATCACGCCATTGACAAAGGCAGAAAATCCACAGGTGATCAGTCCGCTGATCACGAAACTCAAAGGTGCGATATTGCGCCCGAACATGCAGGCATCCACCTCCACCGTGGTGATCACAAAACGGTGCAGGAAGATTCCCAGAACTCCGCCGGCCACCACGCCGATGATAGTCAAAAGGACATTCTCACGGAAGACATAGGCTGACACCTCACTGTCGTAGAAGCCGAGAACCTTGATCGTCGCCAACTCCCTCTGCCGTTCTGTGATGTTGATATTACTCAGATTATAAAGTACCACAAAGGCCAGAAGCCCGGCTGACACAATGAGAACCACCATGACCATATCCAGGGAACTCAGCATATTATTCAACTGTTCTTCAATGCTGCGGTTATAGGTGATGCTCAGTGCTCCCGGATATTCCAGAATCTTCTGTCCTACCTCGGTCTCCATTCGCTCACTGTCCTCCTTGAACGTCAAAATATAATCCAGAAAATCCGGCTGCTCTCCCCAGATCTTTTCGTACAGATCCGGCGTCATATAAATGTAATGTTCCAGATAATTTTCACAGATATGAGCGATGGGTACTTCATACTCCCGGTTATCATCTTCCAGCACAATCACATCCCCCTCCCGGAGTCCCACCAGAGAGGCCGTCTTCTCGGAGATAATCGCCCCGGAGTCATCCAGAGTGTACTTCTCTCCCGTCACACGATCCCGGAATGTCACATCTTCCTGGAAAGTCTTTGTGTCCTTTGGCACATAGAGGTAGACTCCCAGATTAGAATTATTTTCCTCTGTGGTCAGCTGTTTGAACAGCACCTTCGTATACCGTTTCACATCCTGGTTGTCTGCCAGGAAATCTTCTACTTTTTTCTGTTCCTGCTCGGAGGCGTCCTCATCCATAATCACGGTCGCATGGAACCTCTGCAATTCTCCATATTGGATCTTCGCGATATCCATGATGGAATCACGCAGTCCGAATCCCACCAGCATCAGTGCCATGCTCCCTCCGATTCCGAAAATGGTCATGAAGAATCTCTTTTTATAACGGAACAAATTTCTCACAGAAGACTTCCAGGAGAAATTCATTCTCTTCCACAGGAATGTAATTCTCTCAATGAGCACCCGTTTTCCCTCTTTGGGCGCCGGAGGTCTCATCAGGGAGGCCGGTGTCTCTGCCAGCTCTTTGTAGCAGGCTGAGAATGTGGCCCCTGTGGTACACAACAGGGAAGCCACAGACGCAATCGCCGCATATTGGAATTCATAAGGAATCTGAATGTCCGTGGCCATATGGTGGTACATGATTCCATATGCCTTGATGATTATATAAAGAAGAAGTTTTTCTCCCACCAGAATTCCCAGAATACTTCCACCCACTGTGGCCAGAAATGCGTAGCTGAGATACTTAAAAGCAATGTCAAACTTGCCATATCCCAGTGCCTTCAAGGTTCCAATCTGAGTTCTCTGTTCCTCCACCATACGAGTCATGGTCGTCAGGCTGACAAGAGCCGCAACCAGGAAAAACAGAACCGGAAATACCCTTCCGATATTTCGGATTCGATCTGCGTTATCCCCGTAATCCGTGTATTCCGGCAAATCTCCCCGATCCGTAATATACCACTGAGGAACTTCAATGTCATCCACTTCCTCCTGAGCATCGGATAGCTTCTGACGGGCATCCGCAAGCTCCTCGTCTGCTTCTTTTTTTCCTTCCTCATATTCTTTCTCGCCATCTGCCAGCTGGACTTCCCCATCCTCCAGCTTGGCACGCGCGTCTTCCAGTTCTTTCTCTCCGCTTGCAATCTCTTCTTGACCGTCACGGATCGTCTGCTCATTCTGATCAATCTGGGCCTGGCCTTCCTCCAGTTCACGTTCACTGCTGGCGATCTCATCCTGGCTGGCAATCAAGGTCTGCTGCGTGCTCAGCAGCTGCTGCGTCGCTGCATCCAGCTGGGCCTGGCCTTCTTCCAGCTGCGCCCATCCAGAGTCAATCTCAGCCTGAGCCGCATCCAGCTGGGCCTGAGCCCCCTGAAGCTGAGCTTTCCCTTCCTCCAGAGCCTGTGCAGCCGCATCCAGCTGAGGTTTCTGACTCTCTAGCGATGCCAGCTGAGCCTCCAGTTCACTTCTGGCCGCAACAGCCTCCTGGAGCTGGGCGATCACTCCCTGCAGCTGTTCCAGCTGGGCCCGGGCTGCCGCAAGCTCCTCTCCCTCCAGCTGACCACTCTCCACGGCAGCCTTCAAAGCATCATACTGTTGCTGGACAGTGTTCAGTTCCCCCTGTGCCTGGTCAATCTGCGCCAGTGCATTCTGAAGGTTCTGCACTCCCGATTCATACTGAGCCTTCTGACTGTCAAAAGTCTCTTTCTGCTGATTATACTCTTCCCATTTGCTTTCCAGATCTGCCTGCTTCACCTGCTCATCCAGCTCTTTCTGCCCTGCCAGCAGTTCTTCTTTGGATTTTTCCAAAGTCTCCCGGTTCTGGGTAATCTCCTCCCATCCGTCAGCCACCTGCTGCCAGCCGCTGGCAAGCTGCTGTTTTCCATCGGCGAGCTGCTGCTGTCCGTCGGCAAGCTGCTGTTTCGCGTCGGCGAGCTGCTGCTGTCCGTCGGCAAGCTGTTGTCTGGAATCTTCCAGCTGCTTTTGTCCATCATAATACTCTGCCCACCCGTCATCCAGTTCCTGGCGGGAATCCTCTAGTTTCTGACGGGCATCCGCAAGCTCCTCATCTGCCTCCTGTTCTCCGTCTTCCAGCTCCTTGCGGGCATCCGCAAGCTCTTCATCCGCCTCTTGTTTGACTTCTTCATACCGAAGCTGGCATTGCTCCTCCTCAATTCCTTCCAGCCGCTTTGTGACCTCGGCAACCAGATCATTATAGGCGTCTGTGAAGCTGATCTGTTCTTTTGCGTTCTCCACCCGCAGATATGCCTGCGTGTAGGCATCCTGATTAAAATTCTGCGCCTCCACATACAGAAACCCGCTCACCTCTCCGGAGCCCAGATTGGTGTTGCCGCGGCTGAAAGATATGTAGAGAGGACTGTTTCCGCTTCCCACAATCTTGTAGGTATGTACCTTCAGAAGTTCCGAGTCACTGCCTTCCCTCAGCGTAATCTCGTCGCCGATCTTATACCCTGCGGACGCCATGTACTCACTGTCCATCAGACACTCTCCCTTTTTCTTCGGCAATCTTCCGGACTCCAGGGTCACTTTATTCAGTTTTTCGTTCAAACTTTCCACATGGAGGACTTTCTGCTCCCCATCTTCTCCACACAGCACATCGGTCCCGTAGGCTCCCTCGACGAATTCCACACCTTCGACCTCTTCCAGCGCCTTTAAGTCCCGATCACTGAATCCCAGTGTACTGACCACTTTCACATCCATCAGTTCACTGTGGTCGAAATATGCATCTCCCGAATAACGCATATCCGGAGAAGACGCCTGAATTCCAGAGAAGAATGCCACTCCCAGCGCGACAATGAAAAAAATCGACAGGAATCTGGAATAGCTCTTTTTGATCTCCATGAAAAAATCTTTGTGCAGCGCTTTTTTCATCTTATTTCTTTCCTACCATTCAATCTCTTCCACCGGAACAGGATTCTTATTCTCCTCCATGGAGGATACCTTTCCGTTTTTAATCCGTATCACTTTATCTGCCATGGGCGTGAGCGCGGAGTTATGGGTGATGACAATCACTGTCATGCCTTTTGACCGGCACATGTCCTGAAGCAGTTTCAAAATTGCCTTGCCCGTCTGATAGTCCAATGCCCCCGTAGGCTCGTCGCACAGCAGAAGCTTGGGATTCTTGGCCAGCGCCCTGGCAATGGATACTCTCTGCTGTTCTCCGCCGGAGAGCTGCGCGGGAAAATTTCCCATCCTCTCCTGCAGTCCAACCTCCTGCAGCACAGTCTGCGCATCCAGAGGATCCTTGCAGATCTGCAGCGCCAGCTCCACATTCTCAAGAGCCGTCAGATTGGGAACCAGATTGTAGAACTGAAAGACAAATCCAATGTCCTCCCTCCGGTACTTCGTCAGCTGGCGGGAGTTATATTTTGCGATATCACAGCCATCCACCCAGACTTCCCCGCTGGTGGCCTGGTCCATCCCGCCAAGGATATTCAAGACCGTCGTCTTTCCGGCCCCGGAAGGCCCCACAACCACGACGAACTCCCCTTTCTCGATGGAAAAACTGATCTCATCCACCGCCACAATCTTTACTTCTTTGTTTCCATAAATTTTGGAAACCCGATCCAATTTTACAAATTCTTTTTCCCTCTCCCGTGCCATATTCACACCCTTCTATCTCTTTGTGATCCCGGCATTTTTTTCAGATAATACACACAGACTGCGACAAATGCCAGGCAGATCATTCCCATAGCTGCCAGATAAAGCTCCACCGCTCCCATCACTCCGTGGAGACGGATCCAAGGTCCGCTGGCCGCCTGAACCCCCGCGGCCACTGCCCCGTAGATCACCAGTGTCACCTTCTGTCTGCGCATCACCGTAATACAATAGCTCAGAATCATAATCATCCCATACAGTCCTCCCGCAGCCAGAAGCACCATCAGCGCTGCTTTGTAGGGTCTTAAATCCAGACCGGAAATCAGGCTTAGAACCGGTATTCCCAATAGATATCCCCCCGCCAGCACCACAGCCGTCAGCGCAATGATATACAGCAGCATGTTCCTCACAAGACCGAGAAACCTTCTCTCTTCCCGGTTATGCCAGGCCACTGCCACGTGCCCATAAAGAGGCACACAGACAAACATGCTGAACATATTTACCACAGAAGACGGCATAAAAATAATGTTGTAACAGGCCTGCACTTCATCTGACAGATATGTGTTGATACCGTTTTTTGAAATATTCATAATAAAAATCAACAAAAAAGAACCCAGAAACAATGGAATACACTCCCCAAAGAGTTCCTTTTGCTTTTTCCACCGAAATTGAATTCTGACCAGATCCAGACATTTTGCCAAAGGCAGGTCGAAGACCGCAAGCCACACCGCCGACACTGCCAGCGCCGCTGTAAAAGCCGCCGTCAGGCTTCTGATTGTCATGAGAATCACAAGAATCACCGCAAAACTCATCCAGACTCTGACCACATAAGATTTTCCTGCTAGGTGCAATTTATTCTTATGCTGAAAAAAGCCGCTGAATACATCTGCGAAGACATCCGCCGTCATAAAACAGCAGAAGAGAAAGGTCAGTCCCAGTTTCTGCCGGCTGTATCCATAAGCCATTCCATAGAGAAGCCCTCCGATCAGCATTGCCCCGGAAGTCAGAAGCTTGGAACTGAAATAATCCCGAAATTCAAACTGCTCCTCCACATCTGAGACCTGAAACTGCCTCATGGAAAACCATCCCACAGACTGCATCAGCTGAGCCGCGGCCCAGGCAATGGCAAAAATTCCGGCCCAGGACGCCCCCAGGATTCTGGTCACCGCCAACGATAGAAGCATGGAGAACAGGGCATTGCTCAGACTCCCAGCTGTATACCACAAGGTGTCCTTCCTCTGAGTCGTCTCCTGGGAAATCAGGTATTCCGTAAATTTCTTCATGTTTCTTGTTTTCCTCTCTGTATTAATCTAAAGAAATTATACAATTTCCACAGAAAGAATTCAACACACTGTCCTTTTTTTCACAAAAAAGTCGTACTTTTTCTTACCATTTGCACAAAAAATCAGAGAGCAATACCTCTCTCATAGCTTTCCGGTACTGCTCTCTGATTTTTCATTTTTTCTGCTGACGTTTCTTTCTGGTGATGAGCCCTCCGATTCTTCCCGTCTCTTTTGCCGACAGGCTTTTCCATCCATCGGACAAAACCCGGTCCAGGACACCCATCTCACGGGCAATCTCATATTTCAAGAGATCATCTCCGGATAATTCATGGTTTAAGTAGGCCTTAATTTCTTTGTCTTTTCCCATCCAAACGGTCCTCTTTTCCTGATTGATTTCGGATTGGCCCCGGATCCTTTCCGGTTCCCCTCCTTCTCTTAAGTATTTCCAGATGGGCAGGCCTTATTCATCTGCCGGAGGGTATGATAATCGCCGCGACCACATAGGCCACAAGACCTCCAAGTCCCGCACTCAGGCAGGCAAAAATCACCCACAGCAGACGGATCAACGTAGGATCCACAGCCAGATACTCCGCAATTCCGCCGCACACACCGCAGAGCATACAGTTCACATCTGATTTATACAGTCGTTTGTTGTTCATCCTCACAACCTCCTTACTCCTCAAATGAAAAATCTATCGTTCCCACGCCGCATTCGATATCCATCTCATATTCGGCATTCTCATTCTTGATCTTCTTGGCAGTGCCAAGGCCGGAATAGGAATCCAGCGGCATATTCACAGTCCCTATGCCGCAGGAAATCTCATAATCATAGTCTTCTTCCCGTCCGGCCATACATATCTCCATGGTTCCCACACCGACTTCCCAGGCGGACTTCTCCGCCAGCACATTTCCGTAGACTTCCACGACTCCGCTTCCTGCGGATACTTCCAGCTTCTCTGTTTCCAAATCTTCTATGGACAGATATCCCCCTCCTATGTCAATGTTTACTTTATCCATCTGGATCTCCGGAAGATAAATGTAAATTTCAGCCTCCGGCCTCTCCTTGGAATCACACTTCACAGACAATTCCTTCCCGGACTGCTTCACTTCCACATCCTGAATTCCGCCATTCTTGTCCACAGCCACATGGCAGTCTGCGTCTGAGGAGGTCTCCAGATAAACCGCACAGCGCTCCACATCAATCTTCAGTTCCTCGATCTCAGAAAAATCATAGGTATGATATTCTCCGTCCCCCTGAAGTTCCTCATAATCCGCATAGTCTTCGTCTGTGAAGTCAAAATCACTGTGGTCATCCCAGAAATCAAACCATTCTTCATGCAGTTCACTGGAGATTCGGTTCCAGACTCTGCTGGAAGACATCTCACTTTTCACATCCAGACTGGTCGCTCCCAAAGCCATGGCGCCTCCCAGCATGCCAAGGCCCAAAAACGCAAATACACCTACTATAATCAGACAAATCTTTGTAAACTTTTTCATACCTTCTGCGCCCCCTTCCCAGGACTTCTAAAATGCTTCTGACAAAAACCAGCCAGCTTTCGGATCAGCCACGGTGCAAAGCCACACACCAGCCAGATAAAAGCCAGCCCCAGCAGCCAGCCAATGGCAATCATGAGAAAACCTCCGCCCATCAGGGCAAGCCCCACTGCCGGTCCGGTGAAACACTTCAGAATCCCGGCCACCGCCAGGGCAAATCCGCCTATCACACAGACCAGAGCTCCTGTCAGAAGTCCTATCACCAGTCCCACAATTCCGCCGGCCAGTCCCAGAATTCCTCCCAGAACCCCGCCGCCGATTCCCAGGAGAATCGGAACAGCACAGATTACCAGAATCACCAGAAGAATCCGGTTGGACTGACTGTTCTTCCGCCTTGCCCTGTAGCCCGTCCTCCCGTTCTCAAAGGTCTGAGGCATCTGTTCTTCCCTGTGCATCCGGGAGTCCTCATATCCCCGCTCGGTATACTGGGCGAACTCATCCGATCCTTGTTCCAGATCCTCCTTGATGATAGCTGCCACCTTCCCGGGACTTCCCAGCTCCTGAATCACTGCCGCCTCATTCTCCGGACCTGCATCGTCAAAATAGTTATTATAATAATCCAGGGCCTCCTGGCGCTCACTCTCGGAGATTCCCGCCAAAAGCACGGCAAGCTGTTCCATAAATTCTTTTCTAGTCATGTTTACATCCCTCCTCAAACAATCTGGTAATTCTGGACGAATAACTCTTCCATTCTGTCTGATACAGATTCAACTGTGCCGCTCCCCGTTCCGTAATCTTATAGTATCTTCGGTTCCGTCCGCCATAATTCATATCATAGACCGCCAGACAGTCGTCCTTTTGCAGTCTCCGCAGTACCGGGTACAAGGTCGACTCCGAGACATCCAGTACCTTACGGACATCCTGCGTGATCTTATATCCGTAAGTTCCTTCTTTCTCCTGGGAAACCACCGCCAGAACAATGGCATCCAGAAGAGCTGCTCCTGTGTTGAAGATCATCCACTCACCCTCTCTTCATTCTGTTCCAGATCATATTCTATCTTTTATATTATTATATAATCTGTTATATTGTTTTGTTAATAATACTATATGTCATATAATATTATTTTGTCAATAGTTATTTGCGAAATGATTTATATTTTTGAAAAAAACTTGTATTCCAAAGAATTCCTTACTATACTAAATCCGATAACATTCTTGAAGATTGAAATGAGAGGAATATCTATGGAAGCAAATTTGCCGAAAGATTTTATAACACGTATGCAGGAAATGCTCGGAGAGGAGTTTCCCCTTTTCCTGGAACATTACGAAAAGCCAAGGGAATATGGACTGCGGGTCAATACCCTGAAGATCTCCTGCGAGGAATTCGAATCTCTCTGTCCCTTTCCCATTGAGCGGATCCCCTGGGTACCCAACGGCTACTTTTACCCTCCTGACGTACGGCCTTCCCTTCACCCCTACTATCAGGCAGGTCTGTACTATTTGCAGGAACCAAGTGCCATGACACCAGCAGCCTGCCTCCCGGTGCAGCCCGGGGATGCTGTCCTGGATCTCTGTGCCGCTCCAGGCGGAAAAGCCACAGAGCTCGCCGCATGTCTGAGAGGAGAAGGAATTCTGATCGCCAACGATATCAGCAGCTCCAGAGCCAAAGCCCTTCTGCGCAATCTGGAACTCTTCGGCGTATCCAACCTTGTCGTGACCAGTGAAAAACCGGAACGTCTGGCTGACCGTTTCCCGGAATTCTTTCACAAAATCCTCCTGGACGCCCCCTGCTCCGGCGAGGGGATGTTCCGAAAAGATGAGAATCTAATCAGGGATTGGTCCACAGAGAAATCGGACAAGCTGGCACAGATCCAAAGGGAGCTGATTCTGGACGCAGCCCGTATGCTCCGGCCGGGAGGACTGCTCTTATATTCCACTTGTACCTTTGCTCCGGCAGAGGATGAAGGGACCATCTCCTGGCTTTTGGAACATTGTCCGGAATTCTCCCTCCAGCCCCTTCCCTCTTACCCAGGATTCTCCCCGGGAGTTCCAAGATGGGGCAACGAAGATCCCAGCCTTTCCAGGTGCGTCCGTATCTGGCCTCATAAAATGCGGGGAGAGGGCCATTTTCTCGCACTCTTGAAAAAAGAAGGAGAATCCGTTCCCCTTTTCCAGCCGAAAAAAGGCAAAAAGAAAGGCCCGGATAAAGCATCCGCAGCCCTGTTGAACGAATTTTTCCAAAATGTGAAGATTCCTTTTGACCCCGGCCGGGTGGAAATCCGAAATGAGAAAGTCTACTATCTTCCTCCTGTGGATGTCTCCGCCCTGCGGGGACTCCATTTTCTGAGAAACGGTCTGTATCTGGGTGATTTGAAAAAGAATCGTTTCGAGCCTTCCCAGCCTCTGGCTCTCTCCCTTGGAAGAAATGGTTTTACCTCTATGATTCACCTGGATCCTGCGGATGACAGAATTTCCAAATATCTAAAAGGTGAGACCCTGAACCTTCAGGAGGAAGAAATCTCTTCCCCCAATGGATGGCAGCTAGTCTGCGCAGGGGACTTTCCACTGGGATGGGGAAAGCTGGTCGGACAGACCCTGAAAAACAAATATCCCTCCGGCTGGCGCATCTAAGCCAGCCAGAGGGTTTTTCTTTTTTTACAGACTCAAAATTCCCTGGTTCTTCTCTTCCAAGGTCTGAATGATCTCCTGAATCATCCAGTTGCAGGGGGTCTCCACTCCCAATTTTCTTCCCATCTTCACCACAGCTCCGGCGAACATCTCAATCTCTGTCTTTCTCTTATGCTCCAGATCCTGCAAAGTGGAAGGCTTGCTGGCCGGAGGAAGGGTTTTACTCAGGGCAATCTGCTCCTGTGCCAGTTCCTTTGTGAGAGGAATTCCCTTCGCCTGGGCCACAGCCATCACTTCCTCCATCAGAGCGCTCTGAATTCTCAGTGCATGTTCACTTTTGTTGCAGGCTCCGTAAGGAAGGCCGAAAATTGCACAGGTCAGATTCGTCCCCACATTCAGCATGAACTTTACCCAGATTCCCAGCTCCATGTTCTCCTCAATCACGTAAGGAAGGCCGCAGGCATCTAAAAGCTCCTTCACTGCCTCCACCCGTTCACTGAGAACTTTGTTCTCCTTTTCTCCAAAACGCAGGCTGCAGTCAGGATCATAGACAATGGAATCTCCTTTCTTTTCGGATGTAATTTTCATATAGGAGTACAGCACATGCTCCTCGCCGAAGACATCACAGAGAATCTCCTCATGCCCCACGCCGTTCATCACACAGAGAATCTGGGTGTCATCGCCCACAAATCCACGGATATCTTCCACTGCCTGGGCAAAACCAGCCTCCTTGACTGACATGACAATCAAATCCACCGGGTATGCTTCCTGGGGAGTGACAATGGGAAAATCATAAACCTCCCCGTTGATTTTCAGTCCTCTCTCCAGCCTTTTCTTTCTCTCTCCATCTGCAATCACACAGAATCCTTCTTCTCCCAGCTGCTGGGCGAAAGCCGGGGCAAAAAAGCCTCCCACCGCGCCCATGCCGATGACTGCCGCACTTCTGATCTTCATTTTTTCGTTCCTCCATTTCGTTATCAGAGCGGTCTCGGAAACTCAATATAGCCCGTATTTCCGCCCTTTTTTCTTGTTCTTCTTTTCTGTTGTCCTCCATATTTCGGAAAACATTTTTACTAAATTTTCAAATAACTATTGACATTTCCTCTGAATT
>DXIX01000015.1 GCA_019112635.1 Candidatus Blautia intestinigallinarum
CTTCAGAATCTCTCTGTCTTCCTTGGAAATCTCGTTCTTTTTAATATAATAGTTGATATGGTAATTGCCATAACTTACTTTTGTGATATTTTTCTTATCCCGGATTACCGGATTCATCATGGCAAAAATCTCAGCCAGATCTTCCTTCGCTGAGGCATCCAGATTGTACTCTGTCACACCTTCCTTCGCCTGCTGATAAATATAGATAGCCAGAATATCCTGCCAGTTGCGCACAAGAAGGTTATCCCAGGAACTGGTAAGATGATTCTCTGTCGTGTCGGACACATCGGACAGCTTATTGGCTTCCTTATATTCCTGCTCAATCTCGTCCATCATATCCGCGAAATCATCTGAGAAGGTAAGCTGGTAGTTTTCTTCCAGGCTGTCCAGATAAAATCCCTTGCCCGCGTGAAGATTGGAAATCGCCGCGCTTCCCAGCGTCACTCTCTGACCGATCTGTACATCCGCGGGATCCTCGACACTGTCGAGTCCATCTCCTTCACCACTGTCTTCACTGCCAATTTCATTCTCCTCATCCGGCTTCTGCGTGTCCTCTTCTTTTTCCTTCAGTTCATCCAGTATTTTTCTGGACTCCTCCAGATCTTTATAATTGCTGACCTGCGCTTTTTCTTCCTCCGATAGCTCTGCATAGGCATTCTCCGCCTTGACAATGAGCTCCTCGCATTCCAGGGTAATCTCATCTGGAATCTGCTCAATCAGATCAATCACTGCCTGCGCTGCCTCGGTAACTTCCTCCAGACCCGGTGTGGGTGTGGGTTCCGGCGACGGTGTCGGCGTCTGCGAGGGCTCCGGTGTCACAGTCGGTTCCGGCGTGATCGTGGGTTCCGGTGTCACCGAAGGCTCCGGTGTGATCGTGGGTTCCGGTGTCACTGTGGGCTCCGGCGTGTCCGTAGGCTCTGATTCCGGTGTATCGGTCGGCTCTGGTGTCGGTGTTCCTGTATTTTCCTCAGTCCCCGCCATGAGCGCTTCCTCCGCTGAGGCCAGAGCACTGGCCGGACTGGCCAAGACCATGGCAGAAATCAAAGTCATGCACAGAAACTTCATCAGATACTTATTCTTCATCCTAAAAAAATTACTCCCTTCATCTTGCTGAACGGCACCTTTACTCCCCTGCATAAAGGCCTGTCTCAATACAAAATTGCATAATAAATACCGTCTTTCATTTTAGCACAGCCCCTATTCAAAATCAATATGTTCATATTTAATTCACAATAATAGTAACTTTTTCTTTATATTATTTACAATTTGTTTATTTTCTCGCCAATTGCTCCCGGAGGATCCGGTTCACCAGTCCTGGATCTGCCTGACCCCTGCTTTTTTTCATCGTCTGCCCCACAAGGAAACCCAGAACTTTTTCTTTTCCTTCCTGATATTCCCGAACACTCTTTGGGTTCTCTGCAAGTACTTCCAGAATCAGCTTTGTGAGGCTGGACTCATCGGTCACCGCCCCCATTTTATGCTCCTGCACATACTCTTTGGGATCTACATCCTTCTCAAAAATCTCACGGAATACCTTCTTGGCATTGCTGTTGCTGATCTCTCCTTTTTCTGCCATCAAAATCAATTCTGCCAGATGTCCGGGGGAGAATCGCACCTGTTCCGGCTCCAGATTCTGCTCTTTCATCCTCCTCAACACTTCACCCATCATCCAGTTGGCAGCTTTCTTCGGCAGATGACAGCTTTGAACGGTCTGTTCAAAAATTTCCGCCAGAATGCGGGACTGGGTCAGGACCTGTGCATCATAAGCAGACAGACCATATTCTTTTTCATACCGTGCCGCTTTTTTCTCCTGCAATTCCGGCTGCTCTTCCCGCAGACGCTCCAGCCACTCATCGCCAATCGTCACCGCAGGCAGATCCGGATCCGGAAAATAGCGGTAATCCTTGGCATCTTCCTTGGAACGCATAGCCCGCGAGAACTCCTTATTGTCATCCCAGCGCCGGGTCTCTTGCTGTACTTCCTTTCCCTCCTCCAGAAGTTCAATCTGTCTCATCCGTTCTCCGTCAATGGCATGGGAGATGGCTTTAAAAGAGTTCAGGTTCTTCATTTCCGTCCTGGTTCCAAAGCGTTGGCTTCCCACCTCACGCACGGACAGGTTCACGTCCGCACGCATGGAACCTTCCTGAAGTTTACAATCTGAGATTCCCAGATATTGACAGATCATGCGAAGTTTCTCCAGATAGGCAATGACCTCCTGGGAACTTCTCATATCCGGCTCCGAGACAATCTCAATCAGTGGCACACCACTTCGGTTATAGTCCACCAAAGAACAGTCTTCCCACTCATCATGAATCAGTTTCCCGGCATCTTCCTCCATATGCATCTCGTGGATACGAATCTTCTTTCCCCCTGTCTCGGTGGGAATCTCAATCCAGCCGTCATGGCAGATTGGAAGATACAGCTGGGAAATCTGGTAATTCTGCGGGTTATCCGGATAGAAATAATTCTTCCGGTCGAACTTACACACCTGGTTTACCTGGCAGTTCATGGCCAGACCTGCCTTCAGTGCGTACTCCACCACCTTCTTGTTCAAAACCGGAAGAGAACCCGGCATTCCTGTACACACCGGACAGGTATGGGTGTTGGGTTTTGCTGCAAACTCTGTGGAACAGCCACAGAATATTTTTGTCTTCGTGGAGAGCTCCACATGGACTTCCAGCCCGATGACCGTCTCATATTGTCTTCCCATTTTCTATACCTCCTGTCCCTGGGGCAGCTTCCACTCTCCCCGGATTTTTTCATACGTATAAGCCGCCTGAAGCAGCTTTCCTTCCTGAAAATGGCCAGCCAACATCTGAATTCCCACAGGAAGCCCGCGGCTGTCCACCCGGCAGGGCAGACTGATCCCGGGGATTCCCGCCAGGTTCACTGCCGCCGTATAAATATCGCTCAAATACATCTTCATCGGATCCTGGAGGCTCTCTCCGATCTTCGGCGCCGTCTGAGGAGCCGCAGGAGCCAGGATGATATCATAATTCTGGAAAGCCCGTAAGAAAGCTTCCTGGATCAGCCGGCGTACTTTCAGCGCCTTCAGATAGTAGGCATCGTAATAGCCGGAACTTAACACGAAAGAACCCAGCATAATTCTGCGCTTTACTTCCTCCCCGAATCCCTCCGTTCTGGTGCGCTTGTACATCTGATGCAGGCCTTCATAGTCTGAAGCACGGTATCCATATTTCACACCGTCAAACCGTTCCAGGTTGGAACTGGCCTCCGCGCAGGCAATCACATAATATGCCGGTATGACGTACTCCACCAGATCCAGAGAAAAATATTCCACCGTGGCCCCGGCCTTTCGAAGCTCTGTCTCCATCTCTTTTAGCGTGTCACAGATCTCCTGATCCAAACCTTCTGTCAGATACTCCTTGGGGATTCCAAACCTCATTCCCCGCACATCTTCTCTTAGATATCTCCGGAAATCCAGATCTTTGCGGTTCAAAGAAGTGCTGTCCTTTGGATCCTGTCCGCTCAATGCCTCCAGCATGGCCGCACAGTCAGACACATCCCGGCCGATGGGTCCTGCCTGATCCAGCGAGGAGGCATACGCCACCAGACCATACCGTGAGATCGTGCCGTAAGTCGGCTTGATTCCCGTGACTCCGCAAAAAGCACTGGGCTGGCGGATGGAACCTCCCGTGTCGGATCCCAGCGCTGCAGTCACCTCGCCGGCGGCCACAGCTGCACAGGAGCCACCGGACGATCCGCCCGGAACCCGGCTTGTGTCCCATGGATTGTGTGTCACCCCGAATGCCGAGGTCTCGGAAGTACTGCCCATGGCGAACTCATCCATGTTCGTCTTTCCGATGACGATCATCCCTGCGTCCTCCAGATTTTTGACCGCCTGAGCTGTGTAAGAGGGAACAAAGCCTTTCAGAATCTTTGACGCACAGGTGGTCTCTATCCCCTCAACACAGAAATTGTCTTTGACAGCCAGGGGAACCCCCGCCAGCGGTCCTGTGTAACGGCCATGGGCAATTCCCTCTTCCACTTCTGCTGCCCTCTTAAGCGCGTATTCTTCCGTCACATTCAAAAACGCGTGAATCTGCGGTTCCTGTCTTTGGATCTGATCCAATGACAGGCGGACTGCCTCCGCCGCACTGATTTTTCCTGTCCGTATCTGCACTCCCAGTTTCAAGGCTGTTGTCTGCGTCATGTCATCACCCTCCTATTGTCTTTGGCACCTGGTACTGCCCCTCTTTGGAGACAGGGGCATTGGCCAGCATCTGTTCATGTCTGTCTGTGTTTGTCACCACATCCTCACGGAAGACATTCTCCAACGTTACGGCACAGGTCACCGGTTCCACATCCTCTGTGTCCAGTTCCTGGAGCTTTTCCACATACTGCAGCATTTTCTCCATCTCCTCAGCAGCTTTTTTTCTCTCCTCTTCACTCAGTTCCAGCTTTGCCAGAATCTCCACATTTTCCATCACTTCATCGGTTATTCTCTTCATATTTTCCATCTCCTTATGGCTCCAGCCTGTTCAGATCCCTTGGGAACAAAGTCGTCTCCCTCACATTGTCTCTTCCGAGAAGCTGCATGGTCAGACGCTCCAGTCCGATTCCCAGCCCGCCATGGGGAGGCATTCCATATTTAAACGCATCCAGATAAGCTTCCATCCCCTCGGTCTCCATCTGCCTCTTTTCCAGTTTCTCCATCAGCATTCCATAATCATGGATCCTCTGTCCTCCCGTGGTGACCTCCAGCCCGCGGAACAACAGATCGAAGCTCAGAGTAAATCTCTCATCCTCCGGGTCATCCATAGCATAGAATGGGCGTTTTTTGGAAGGGTATTCTGTGATGAACACGAAATCCGAATCATACTCTTCCTTGAAATATCTTCCAATCAGATTCTCCTCCTCCGGTTCCAGGTCAAAAGGATTGCGGATTTTCCGGTTATATTTCTCTGATGCCAGTCTCTTCGCCTCATCAAACCGGACTTTGGGAATTTTCTCTACAGAAGGAAGTGTCACTCCCAAAAGGTCCAGCTCTTTTTGATAATCTTTTTTCAGCAGATCCATGGTATAGTTCAAAAATCCAGTCTCCATCTCCATCAGATCTTCATAGCTGTCAATATATCCCATCTCAAAATCCAGGCTGGTGTACTCATTCAGATGGCGCTTGGTATTATGTTTCTCTGCCCGGAAAACCGGTGCAGTCTCAAATACCCGGTCAAACACTCCCACCATCATCTGCTTATAAAACTGCGGACTCTGGGCCAGAACCGCCGGTTTGTGGAAATAGCTAAGTTTGAACATATTAGAGCCTCCCTCAGCTCCTTTGGCTCCGATCTTGGGTGTGTGAATCTCTGTAAATCCCTGCGCTGTCAGATATTCCCGGAATCCCCGCACCAATCCCTCCTGAATTTTAAACACAGCTCTCTCCCGGATATTACGCAGCGCCAGAGGTCTCATATCCAGCTTCGCCTCAAGGGAAGTCTGAAGCTTCCATTTGTCAATGGCAAGGGGCAGGGGCTGCGCCGGCGTGGACAGAACCTTCATCCGGTTTAAATGCAGCTCCTTTCCGTGAGGTGCCCGCTCTTCCCTGCGCATGGTTCCCCACACCTGTACCGTGGACGCTTCTTTCAGCTCCCGGATGGGAAACTCGCAAGCCTCACTCTCATACACCATCTGCAAAAGCCCCTCTCTCCTTCGCAAAATCACAAAGACAACTTCACCCATGTTCCGGATGCTGTGAACGGCTCCCTTAGTCATAACTTCCTGTCCTTCTTCCTGCTCCAGCAGCTGAGGCAGTGTCTGTTCCTTTTGTTTTCCCGGTTCCTGCACAAACTTCATATCCATTCCTCCTATAAAATAAAAAAAGTCCCAGTATGCCCAGATTCCTCCGGACATACCGGGATGGATCCATACGATTACATCTTTGTAATCCTCTCCAACGCCTTCTTTGTGTTTTCATGTGTTCCGAATGCTGTCAGACGGAAGTATCCTTCTCCGTGAGGACCAAATCCGCTTCCCGGTGTTCCCACCACATTCGCTGTCTGCAAAAGTTCATCGAAGAACTCCCAGGAAGTCATGGTTCCCGGTGTCTTCAGCCAGATATAAGGAGCATTCACACCTCCATATACCTGATATCCTGCCTTCTTGAGCCCTTCCAGGATCATTTTGGCATTTTCCATATAATAAGCGATCTGCTCTTTGATCTGCGCCTGTCCCTGCGGGGTGTACACTGCGGCTCCCGCTTTCTGTACAATGTAAGGTGCCCCATTGTACTTGGTGCCATGTCTTCTCGCCCAAAGGTCATGCAAAGACACACCATTGCTCTTCAAATCCTTCGGCACAACCGTGTAGCCAAGACGCACACCGGTGAATCCTGCATTCTTTGAGAAACTGTGGAATTCAATGGCACAGCTTCTGGCTCCCTCACACTCATAGATGGAATGGGGAACATCCGGCTCTGAGATATATGCCTCATAAGCTGCGTCATATAAGATTACGGCTCCATTTTTATTCGCGTAATCCACCCACTCCTGAAGCTGTGCCTTCGTGATCACGGCTCCAGTGGGATTATTGGGATAGCACAGATAAATCAGATCCGGGGTCTCCTTTGGAAATTCCGGAACAAAATCATTCTCCGCCATACACGGCATATAGATAACACCGTCATAACCCTGAATAGCCTCGTTGTATTTTCCGGTTCTGCCTGCCATTACATTGGTGTCCACATAAACCGGATAAACCGGGTCGCAGACAGCCACTTTATTGTCTGTGCTGAAAATTTCCTGGATATTTCCACAGTCGCATTTCGCGCCGTCTGACACGAAAATCTCATCCGCGTCAATCTGGCATCCTCTGGCCTGATAATCATTTTTCGCGATTGCGTCACGCAGGAATTCATAGCCCAGATCCGGAGCATATCCATGGAAGGTCTCCGCAGCGCCCATCTCCGTCACCGCGTCCTGCAGTGCCTGAATCAGAACAGGAGCCAGAGGCTGGGTCACGTCTCCGATTCCCAGACGGATCACTTCCTTGTCCGGATTCTGCGCAGAAAATTCATTGACCTTCTTCGCAATTGTGGAAAACAGATAGTTTCCCTGAATTTTGAGATAGTTCTCATTCACCTTGTACATCTTAACACTTCTCCTTTATTTAAATTTCATCATAAATTAGCGTAATCACCATCTGTGCGGTCTCCACCATATTCGTGCCCGTATCCATGCTGGTCTTCTGGAGATACCGGTAAGCCTCCTCCTCTGTCAGATGATTTCTTTCCATCAGAATACGCTTCGCGTTCTTGATATAGTTCTCCTCCTGCTCTGTCCGCTTTCTGGCTTTCTTCCGGTTCTGCCTTTGCTTTTTCATGCTGGTCTCAATCATCTGAAGCGTATTTACCAGATCATAGACCTTCAAAGGAGTGGTCAGGGCAATCAGCCCTGCCGCACTTCCGGAGACAGTCTTCGCAGACCCGATCAGCAGAATCCGGAAAGTATCCGGCAGAGATTCCACCAGTTGGGTATAATACATATCAGACAGACGGTATCCGCTGATTACGATTCCTTCCTCAAAATGTTCCGCCGACTGGAAGACAGCAGCCCCTGTGATACAGACACTGTATACTTCGAATCCGTTCTGCTCCAGGATTCTTCGAATTTTCTTCCCGTCATCCAGTTTTGGAAGCGCAATGATAATCCCTCTCATCTGGTCCCTCTTCTTGTATGCCAAAAGCGCTTATATCTTATACAGATAATTTTCCAGTTCCCAGGCACTGACCTGCCTGCGGTACTCTTCCCACTCCATCTCTTTCGCCGACAGATAGGCCAGGAAGAATTCCTCCCCCAAGACCTGAATTGCCAGCTTGTCTTCCTTCATACACTCCAGTGCTTCCTTTAGATTCTCCGGAAGTTTCTGGGTGCTGCCCTTCTCACTGTCCGGCTCTCCTGGAAGAATCCGGTTCTCAATGCCGTCCATTCCTGCCGCCAACGCAAGGGCCAGTACCAGATATGGATTCGCCGAGGCATCCGGAGACTGAAGCTTCATTCTCGGTTCACCTTCCTTGTTATAAGTGACTTTCAGAAGTGCCGATCTGGATTTCGTTGACCACCCCACAGACGTGGGAGCCACAAATCCCGGCACCAGACGTTTATACGAATTCACCAGCGGGTTCAAAACCGCAGTAATTCCGCGGATATTTTTCAGAATTCCGCCGATAAAATAATAAGCTTCCTGACTCAGACGCAGAGGATCTTTCTCATCAAGGAACAGATTCTTGCCGTCTTTTCTCAATATCATATGAATGTGCATGCCAGATCCGTTGACTCCCGCTTTCGGTTTCGGCATGAAAGTGGCGTGAAGGCCATGCCGCTTCGCCACGGTACGGATCACATTCCTGGCGGTCACCATCTGGTCGGCGGTCTCCAGCCCCTTGGCATAGCGAAAATCAATTTCATGCTGCGCCGGCGCGATCTCATGGTGAGAGGAGTCCACCGCATAGCCCATCTCCTTGAGCGTGAGCACGATATCTCTCCTGGCGTTCTCTCCCAGATCCAGAGGACTCATCTCCAGATATCCCGCCTGCTCATGGGTCATAGTGGTGGGCATACCGTTTTCATCCGTGTGAAACAAGAAGAATTCACACTCCGGATGGGAATAGAACGTGTAGCCCTTCTGTTCATATTTTTCCAGAACTTTCCGCAAAATATCCCTGGAACTCTTACAAAAAGGAGTTCCGTCACTCTGGCGGATATCACAGATAATTCTCGCAACCTTTCCGCTCTGGGGACGCCACGGCAGAATCTTGAAGGTGGACAGATCCGGTTTCAGATAGACATCCTCTTCCTCTTCGTGGAGAAAACCCTCCACAGAAGACGCATGGATCTGTATCTTATCTTCCAGGGCACTTCCCAGATTCTCCGAAGTGATTGCCACATTTTTCATGGTTCCGAACAAATCGGTAAACTGCAGCCGGACGAACTCCACATCCTCCTCGATCAGCTGCTCTATATTCTCTCTGGTATACTTTTCCATGATATTCTCCTTCTATCACAATCCTGTTACTCAATTTCAATCTGATGTGCCGAATCTGAATTTTTCCGCTCCAGAGCCGCTGCTACCAGCCCGCGGAACAGCGGGTGGGCATGATTGGGCCGGGACTTAAACTCCGGATGGGCCTGGGTTCCAATATAAAAAGGATGATCCGGCAATTCCACCATCTCCACAATCCGTTTGTCCGGAGACAGGCCGCACAGACAAAGCCCGGCTTTCTCCATCACTTCCCGGTAATCATTGTTGACTTCATAACGGTGTCTGTGACGCTCCTGAATGATCTCCCTTCCGTAGAGCGCATACGCCTTGGAGGAAGTATCCAGAGCACAGGGATAAGCGCCAAGACGGAGGGTTCCCCCGATGTCCTCCACCTGATCCTGATCCGGCATCAGGCTGATCATCGGATAAGGTGTCTTCGGATCGAACTCTACACTGTTCGCTCCCTTATACTGTAACACATTTCTGGCAAATTCTACAACTGCCATTTGCATTCCAAGACAAATTCCCAGATAAGGAACTCGATTTTCTCTGGCGTAATGTGCCGCCAGAATCATCCCTTCTGTTCCCCGGCTTCCAAAACCACCTGGTACAAGGATACCATCCACGTCTTTGAATGTCTCCTCCAGGTTCTCCTCATTTAAAAGTTCTGAGTCTATCCACTTAATCTCCACTTTTACCTGATTTTCAATTCCTCCATGTCTAAGTGCCTCCACAACACTCAGATATGCATCGTGTAATTCTACATATTTTCCCACTAATGCGATTGTGACGGAGTCCTTCGGATGATACAGATGGTCCACGATCTTGGTCCACTCGCTCAGATCCGGCTCCTTGCACGGCAGATGCAGACACTCGCAGACTACCTGAGCCAGGTGCTCTTTTTCCATTGCCAGAGGAACCTCATAGAGATATTCCACATCCAGATTCTGCAGGACATGATTCTTCTCCACATTACAAAACAGCGCGATCTTTTCCCGGATTCCATCCGTCAGAGGATAATCCGACCGGCAGACTAAGATATCCGGTTGAATTCCCATCCGCTGCAGTTCTTTCACACTGGCCTGTGTAGGCTTCGTCTTCATCTCCTGAGAGGCCTTGAGATAAGGAATCAAAGTGACATGGATAAGGATGGCGTTCTCCCTGCCCACTTCCTGCTGAAACTGCCGGATCGCCTCCAGAAACGGCTGGCTCTCGATATCTCCTGCAGTCCCTCCCACTTCGATGATCACAATGGGATCCCCGGAATGATAAAAGCGGCTCTTAATCTCGTTGGTAATATGAGGAATCACCTGGACCGTGCCGCCGCCAAAATCTCCATGCCTTTCCTTCTGCAGCACCGACCAGTAAACCTTTCCAGTCGTCACATTGGAATTGCATCCTAAATTTTCATCGATAAATCGTTCATAATGTCCCAGATCCAAATCCGTCTCGGTGCCATCTTCTGTGACAAAAACCTCTCCATGCTGCACCGGATTCATGGTTCCCGGATCTACATTAATATAGGGATCAAACTTCTTCATGGTCACTTGATAGCCCCTGGCCTTCAACAGCCTGCCAAGGGATGCCGCCGTGATTCCCTTTCCCAGTCCTGAAACCACTCCGCCGGTTACAAACACATATTTTGTCGCCATTCTCTTTCCTCCTTATATCATAAAAAGCGTCAAAATCCCCTATGGATTTCTGACGCCATTGCCATAAAAAACATGGAACTACTATAGAACATTTTCAATAATTTGTAAACCTTTTTTTTCGGAAAACACTTGAATTTTATTTTGATTTTTAAAAAAAGGGATTGACAAATCAAAAATCTGGGGTATACTACTGCACATAAAAGAAAACATGTTATTCGAACCGCAAGCAAAGGTGCTTCGGACTTTGTCCGAAGTGCCTTTTTTTGCAGTTATCCAGCGTTATTCTGACCATGGCAGATCATCAGCACCTACATGAAAGGAGCAACTTCTATGACGAAAAATATTCCTGAATTATATGGCAGTATGGTCTTCAGCGACAAAGTAATGAAAAACAAATTACCGAAAGATGTCTACAAATCCCTGCGCAGGACCATTCAGCAGGGAACCCATCTGGACAAAGATGTGGCCAACGCAGTGGCAGTTGCCATGAAAGAGTGGGCAGTGGAAAACGGGGCCACCCATTTCACCCACTGGTTCCAGCCAATGACAGGCATCACAGCGGAAAAACATGACAGTTTCATCTCTCCTGTGGGAGACTGTGAAATCAACATGGATTTCTCAGGCAAGGAACTGATCAAAGGCGAGCCTGACGCATCCAGCTTCCCTTCCGGAGGCCTGCGTGCCACCTTCGAGGCCAGAGGCTACACAGCCTGGGACCCTACTTCTCCGGCCTTTATCAAAGACAATACCTTATATATTCCCACTGCCTTCTGTTCTTACAGCGGAGAGGCCCTCGACAAAAAGACACCTCTTCTGCGGTCTATGGAAGTGCTGAATGAGGAAGCCCTGAAGATTCTGCACCTGTTCGGCAACGAGGAGGTCAGCCGGGTCATCACCACAGTAGGTCCGGAGCAGGAATATTTCCTGGTCAGCAAAGAACTCTTTGAGAAACGCCGGGATCTTCTCTTCTGCGGCCGCACACTCATCGGCGCCCCCGCTCCGAAAGGACAGGAAATGGAAGATCATTACTTCGGTGTTCTCAAACCTCAGATCGCTGAGTATATGCATGATCTGGATGAAGAACTCTGGAAAGTGGGAATTCCGGCCAAAACCGAACATAATGAAGTAGCTCCGGCTCAGCATGAGCTGGCTCCGGTCTTCGACACCACTAACGTGGCCGTGGATCACAATCAGCTCACCATGGAGATTATGAAGAAAGTCGCAGACCGGCATGGACTTGTCTGTCTCCTCCACGAGAAACCCTTCGAGGGAATCAACGGAAGCGGAAAACACAACAACTGGTCCATGACTACAAACACCGGCGTCAATCTTCTGAACCCCGGCAAGACACCGGCAGAGAATACGCAGTTTCTGCTCTTTCTGACTGCCGTCATTCAGGCCGTGGATGAATATGCGGATCTGATGCGGATCAGTGTGGCCACTGCCGGCAACGATCACCGTCTCGGCGCCAACGAAGCACCTCCGGCCATCGTGTCCATCTTCCTGGGAGAAGAACTGACCAAGGTACTAGAGTCCATCGAGAATGACACTTATTTCGACAACTCCAACCATCACATTCTCATGGAGACCGGTGCATCGGTGCTGCCGCATTTTACCAAAGACAACACAGACCGGAACCGTACCTCTCCTTTTGCCTTCACCGGCAACAAATTCGAGTTCCGTATGCTTGGTTCCTCTCTGTCCGTATCCGGTCCGAATATTATTCTGAATACCGCAGTGGCAGAAGTTCTCTCACAGTATTATGAGAAACTCAAACATGTCCCTGCGAACGAACTGGAAAGTGCTGTACATGCCCTCCTTCAGGAAGCAATCTCAAAACACAAGAGAATTCTCTTTGACGGCAACGGCTATACAGACGAATGGGTGGAGGAAGCCAGACAGCGCGGACTTGCCAACCTGCGCTCCACACCGGAAGCACTTCCTCATATACTGGACAAGAAAAATGTTGACCTTTTCACCAAACATAAAATTTTCACTGAGGGTGAAATCCATGCCCGCTATGATATTCTCATGGAGACCTACAGCAAATCCATTCATATCGAGGCGAAGACGATGACAGACATGATCACCAAAGATCTTCTGCCCGCTCTTCTGAGTTATATGAAGGACCTCTCCAAGACAGCTCTGCAGATGAACGAACTGTGTCCTGACCTTGCTCTGGCCTCCCAGAAAGAACAGCTGAAAAAGCTTTCCGGGCTCTATGACGAACTTTTCTCACTGAACAGCCGGCTGGCTGCTGATACTGTCACAGCAGAGAATATGAAAGACGCGCTTTCCTGCGCAAATTATTACCACGAGACCATCCTGGCAGATATGGAAGATCTGCGCAGGGTAGCCGATGAGGCAGAATGCCGTATTCCAAATACCTATCTGCCCTATCCGACTTACGACCAATTATTATTTACTCTATAGAAAGTGTGAATTTAGAAATGAATAACCAAAGAACTTTTTCTCAGACAGGTGTGCACGAAGAATGCGGTGTCTTCGGCATCTACGATCTGGATCATCAAAACGTCGCTCCCTCCATTTACTATGGCCTCTGTGCTCTGCAGCACCGTGGCCAGGAATCCTGCGGAATTGCTCTCACTGACACAACCGGTCCGAAAGGCAATATCCAGGTTCACAAAGGTCTGGGGCTTGTGAGCGAAGTTTTCCGCTCATCCACGCTTGAGAGTCTTCACGGAGATCTGGGAGTGGGCCATGTACGCTATTCCACAACGGGAGCTTCCGTGGTGGAAAATGCCCAGCCTTTGGTCTTAAACTACCAGAAAGGAACTCTGGTTCTGGCCCACAATGGTAATCTGATCAACACGGATTCCCTCCGTGAGAAATTGGAACAGACCGGAACCGTCTTCCACTCCACCACAGACTCTGAAGTTCTGGCCTGCCTCATCGCCCAGGCACGTGTGCGCACAGGCCAGGTGGAGGACGCGATCATCCAGGCGGTTTCACAAATTCAGGGAGCCTATGGTCTGGTGATCTCAAGTCCCCGTAAACTTATCGGTGTCAGAGATCCCTATGGGCTGAAACCGCTCTGTCTGGGAAAAAGGGATCATGCCTGGATTCTGGCATCGGAGAGCTGCGCTCTGGATTCGGTAGGTGCCGAATTCGTCCGCGATCTCCTGCCAGGAGAAATCTTGACCATTTCCGCAGATGGGCTTCATTCTAATACCTCTTTGATGATCCCCAAGTCAAAACAAGCCCACTGCATATTCGAATATATTTATTTTGCAAGGCTGGACAGCACGTTGGATGGAATCAATGTCTATGAATCCCGCCTCCGTGCAGGTGCCGCCTTGGCAAAAGCCTATCCTGTGGATGCTGACCTTGTGGCCGGCGTCCCTGATTCAGGCCTGGCCGCCGCCCAGGGTTACGCACAGGAAGCAAATATTCCTTTCTCACTGATTTTTCACAAAAACAGCTATGTGGGACGCACCTTCATCAAACCGACTCAGAAAGAACGCGAGAACAGCGTTCGTCTGAAACTGAATGTCTTATCCTCCGTAGTGAAAGGAAAACGAATTGTCCTGATCGATGACTCCATGGTGCGCGGCACCACAATGGCCAATCTGATTCAGATGTTAAAACATGCCGGAGCGCTGGAGGTACACGTGCGGATCTGTTCACCGCCGTTTATGCATCCTTGCTATTTCGGCACGGATGTCCCTTCCAACAAGGAGCTGATTGCCTCCTCCCATTCCACAGAGGAAATATGCAGCATTATACAGGCAGACTCTCTGGGGTATATGAAGATCGAAGATCTCAGCGAGATGACCAAAGACCTTCCTCTGTGCAAAGCATGTTTTGACAATCATTACCCTATGCCTGTTCCATCGGATAAATAACAAAAATACCGTCGAATCCTGAAAAGATTCGACGGTATTTTTTAATTTCTGTCTAGGATTCTTCTTCCCGGATCAACATAACCAGAAACGCCAGGAACAGCAGCACACAGCTGACCAGCACGGCTTTTTCCTCCCACTGGAATGCCGCGAAAGTGCCCGCAGCGGCTCCCACAAGGAAAACCAGATCAACACCCAGGTATCCCAGGCCTTTTCTTTGATACTCTTTTTCTCCGGTCTGATGATACAGATACAGCGCTTCCACGCCGCTTCGCAAATTGCCGGTGCACATGGTAGTCGCACAGGTGATTCTGTGAATCTTCCGGAAAGTCTGCACCTGCAAAGAGCAGACAAAAGAGACCAGTACATTGGCAATCGTGTTCATCTCCTGGGGAAGAAATGCCACGATCACCAGCAAAAGAAACTCGATGGTGATCACTATCTGCCTCCAGTGAAACGCTGTGTTTCTCCGTTTCCGGTACCGGTTTTTGATGGCTTCCGCCATCAGAATTCCCACCGCGAAAGCTACGATAGGCACAATATACCTCGCCGCCTTCTCATACTGCCCCTGGGCCAGATAAACACCCAGGAGCACAATATTTCCAGTCTGGGCATTGGCAAACACGCCGCCCCTTGCAAGAAAAGAATAGGCATCCAGAATTCCTCCTGTCAAAGCCAGAAGAATTCCCGCCTCTATGGATTCTGATTTCTGCCATGTCGTTCTGTCCATTTTTCCATCCCTCTTCTCTTTTTTCTCTTCTGCTTATATCATATATACAGGAAGAAAATACCGATCGCTGCCATCAGAAGACACATGGGCATACAGTAAAACATGGATTTCAGCGGGTCAACTTTCTTGCCGAGAAGTCCGCCAACGATGCCTGCCACCGCGAAAGTGGTAAGGTCTGCCGGCGGAAGTCCCTGTCCGGCTGTTGCCAGATGTGCGCCTGCCACCGCTGTGTTCACCTTGCTGACGCCGGAATTAATCAAAGCCGGACCGAAGAAGGAGAATACCACGTTCTGGGAAGTGGACTGGGAACCAGCCAGCATCCCCATCAGCACCAGCGCAAAGGAACCGCCCAATTTCAACACATTGGTGTCTAACCCCTGGGCAAATACCTGGACCGCCTCGATCTGGCCGCCTGCATAGAAACTTCCCAGCATAAACGCGGCACACAGCTGAATCTTCACGGTCACCTTCACATTCCGGAAACCTGTGGAGAGAGTGTCTTTCCAGTCACAGCGAACCTTCGGAAAGAAAAATGTCACCACCGCAACGAACAAAAGGGAAAGCACGATACCATTGGTCAAACCATTCAAAATCGTGATATTTCCGATTGCATCAATCAGGGAGAGATCCTCACTCAGCTTAATATAGCCCAGAACCTCCGGCACAAAGTCGAACTGAACTCCCGGTATACTGATGGTACGGAAGAAAATCACGACAATCAGAATAAACAGCGGAACCAGTGTAATCCAGTTCTTTCTCAAAATTTGGCTGGCCGTCTGCCCTTGATTCGCACTGATTGAGTCCTCAGACAATTTCACATCCTTTGTAATCATGAAAATACCCACATAAAGACAGATGAAAATCACGATCACAGAGATTGTTCCATATCCGATGCGGACCACTGCGTCCGGGTCTGCTCCCACTAACGAGGAAGACAGGGCAAATGCCTGAGAGATGGGAGGCATGATGGATCCGGCACTGGCACCCATGACGATGATGGCACAGATTTTCTCTCCGGAGAGCTTCATATCTGCCAGAACACCGATCGTCAAGACACCGATGACCGTGGAAGCCGCAATGGCATCTCCCAGCAGAGATCCGGAGACCACCAACGCCAGAACGATACTGATGGTGAGTGCTCTGGGAGAATTCTGAAATCTGGCCTTCAAAGCACCCATAATGGTCTCCATCGTTCCCAGCTTCACCTGGGTCTCCGCATAGATACTTCCCACTATTGACAGCGCAATTACCCAGGCAATCCGGTTAATACCGTCAATCCAGGCTCCTACCCATTCCACCACGGAGAACACGCCGCCTGTCAGCAGGGAGAGAATACCGGCCGCAATCAGCGCCACATGGATATTGCCGCCGATTTTTGGAATCTTCTTGCACAGGATAATCGCCATCATTACAACGACAGGAATAATTACTTTTATCATAAACTTCTCCTTCCCTAATCATGGAAAATCAACGGGTTACTCAATACTGCCCTCCGACAGTTTCCGGAAACGGGCGGGGGAGAAAGCATCCAGAGGGTAAGAAGTCTTTCCTTCTGTCACAAGCTGCGCCATCAGTTTTCCCGTGATCGGCGCCAGCGCAATTCCGTCTCCTTCATGGCCGGCAGCCACGAAAAATCCCGGAACTTTTTCGGACTCACCCAGAATCGGCAGTCCGTCCGGCGTAAACGGGCGCAGTCCCGCAAATGCCCGGATAATATTCACATCCCGAAGAGCCGGGAAGAAACGCACAGCCCGCTTCATGGTGGCCTCCATGGCCTCCAGGGTATTTTCTCTGTCGAATCCCGCAAATTCTCTCGTGCTTCCGATAATCAGGCCGCCTTCTTTGAGCTGCTCAATGCTGAGACTGGCGCCCATGCGCAGCACTGCCTTATCTCCCACTGCCTCTGGCTTGAATTTGATCACATTGTACCGGGCACACTGCAAAGTCACATCCATGAAATGTCCCAGCGGCTCCGTGATGAACAGCTGTCCCTTTCTCGGACGGATCGGGAGATCCTCCCCTGCCATGGCCGCCACTTCCGCTGCCCAGGAACCCGCCGCGTCAATGATCTGGTCCGCGTAATAAGTTCCCTTTGTGGTCTCCACTCCCATCACACGGTTCATCTTCACCAGCACTTTGGTCACCTCTGTGTTATAGAGCACTTCCGCCCCCAGCCGTTTTGCCGCACGGATATAGGCAAAAGTAAGTTTCAGAGGATTCACTTTCCCGCTGGTTGGGGAATAGAGTGCTCCGTACAGATCCGGATTCAGCTGCGGTTCAATTTTACATGCCTCTTTCATGGAAATCATATAGATATCCACGCCGCTTTTTCTCTGTTCCTTGACTATATCGGAGAGAATCTTCCACTCCAGTTCCGTCTCAGCCGGCTGCATGCCGCCGCAGTTTTTGCGGTACTCCACATCCATTCCCAGCTCCTGGGACAGATCGTCAAACATGGCGATACTCTGGATGGCCAGCTCCATCTGAAGTCCCGGTTTCTTCGTGTGATATCCCACAACTCCATCCGATGCTCCCGCCGAGCCGCTGCAGTTATCCCTTCTCTCGATCATCAAAACACGTTTTCCCATCTTACTTAAATAATATGTAATGGAACTGCCTATTACTCCGCCGCCGATTACAATAATATCTGGTTTACTCATCTGTCTGCCCTCCGATGACCCCGATTTTCACCGGACGAACCGGCATTCTCTTCTTCTGAGGAAGAATCTCTTCCATAGGAATCCCTGTCTCCTCAGCTATAATCTTCATCACAAGGCGCTCACAGGTCTTTCCCTGGCACAGTCCCATACCTGCTCGCACTCTTCTCTTCACACCGTCCACTGTCGTCGCGCCGTCCCGGATCGCATCCACAATCTCCTGTCTGGTCACTTCCTGACAGCGGCAGATAATCACATCATTATCCATCTTATCGTCCCTCCTAAGATCTGCAAAGCCTCTTGATACTCCGAACTTCATCCACAAACTCCAGAGGAACAGCGATGCTGACCACTGCGGTCCCCTGGTAGGACTTCGGCTTTTTCACAGACAGCACGCGTGCCGGACAGACTACCTCTCCTCCACGGCTCACTGCCTCCACCTGATCTCCTTTCTGGGGAAGCGGAAGATACTCGAACGGAAAATCGATTGTCCCTTCTGTCTCACTGTAACTTTTGTCCACCACGGTGATGGCAAGCCCCGGACAGGCAGCCACACACGCACCGCAGCCGGTACATTTCTCTTCATCAATTCGCGGAAGATCTGTGATCTGTTCCCCGATGTGGATCGCCTGAAAACGGCAGGCACTCTCACAGGGATTGCAGGGAATCTCCTGTACACACTCAATCACTGCCACACGCCCCTGTCTCATCCTCTCCTGGGACGGTACGCCCGGGGCCTGTCTTAATTCTTCTTTGGAAGGAACTCCTGTGTATGCCACTCCCTCTCTCACCGTGTCATCTCCCCTTTCTGATAGCTTTCCATATCTGCCAGCTGCTTCTCCTTGGAACTCTTTCTTCTCTCTCCAAAGACGCCGGAGCGCAGGACATTCAGGCGGTTCTGGATCTGTTCTTTCTTCACAGCCGCCTCCTCATGGCTCAGATATCCCAGAGACTCTGCTGCCGCCACTCCGGCCATATTTCCTTCTTCCATGGCTGAGGACGCTTCTTCCACACCCGTGATATCACCAGCCACATAGACACCTTTCACCGTTGTCTCCATATTCCGGTCATGCAGCGGCACATGTCCTCCGAAAGCCGGGATATAGTCAAACTTACATCCCACCATCCAGGCAAGCTCCGTCATCGGGTTCAGTCCCACGGCAAGGCAGACCGTGTCCACGTCAAAATCCTGCTCTGTTCCCTCGATCATATTCCAGTGTTCATCCAGGGCTGCAATCTGCACACCCTCCACCTCTTCTTTTCCATAGACCTGCTTGATCGTGTGGCTCACATAGATCGGCACGCCTGCTCTTCGAAGCTTGCCGGCATGTACGCCATAACCGCCGATCTTCGGCGCGCCTTCCACCAGAGCCACAACCTCTGCCCCGGCCTGCATCAGCTGATAAGACACAATCAGCCCCACATTTCCCGAGCCCACCATCAGGATTCTCTTACCTGGCAGTACCCGGTTCACATTGATCATTGTCTGCGCTGCCCCAGCTCCCATGACACCTGGGAGAGTACTTCCCGGGAATGCCATATAGTTTTCCTTCGCCCCGCTGGCGATGATAATCTTCTTCGCCTTGACAGAATAATTGAGTCCCTCGTGAATGACTCCCACACTCTTATCCGGCAAAAGACCATAGACCAGGCTGTCCAGCATGACATCCGCGCCGCTCTCTTTCACCTGTGTGAGCAGTTCCTCACCGATCAGATAGCCGCGCACCCCTGCGTGATGCTCCCTGGAGCCGAAAAATTTATGGATTTGCTTGAACAGCTGTCCGCCGGGCCTTTTGTTCTCATCAATCAAGGTCACTTTCGCTCCGGCAGCGGCAGCCTGGTAGGCGGCAGACAAACCGGCCGGGCCCGCCCCGATCACCGCGATATCTGTCTCAATCTGCCTCATTTTTCTGCCTCCTTCCCGGTATGTTTCAGTGCGACCAGTCCCTCCTGTTTTTCCACACGCATACCGTCCTTGACATAAGTCACACAGGTTCTTGTGTTCGGCACACCGTCCACAATCATCATACAGTCGGTACATCTTCCGATTGCACAGAAAATTCCTCGCGGTTCTTTTCTCTTGGCCGTTGTGCGGAAGACACGAATTCCTGCGTTCATCAGGGCCGCCGCCACAGGCTCGCCCTCGTAAGCTTCCAGAGGCCTGCCGTTATAATACAGTGTCACTTTCTTCTGTTGGGGAAGATCGCCCAGAATCGGATGTTTCTCCACTCTCATCTTTTCTTCGTACCTCTCTTCTTTTTTTATTGGCAGAAAAAAGGCTGTACGCTTTGACTCTTTCTTTTGAACCACTGCACATACCGCATTTTCAAAAAAGAATCATCAAAGCTGTACAGCACTTTCATGCAATGTAAAACCTTTTAATCTCTCGTAAATCCTTTGGTGAAATCCGGTGTCCCGTCCAGGTCATAAGGTGTGATCTGATAAACATAATAATTTAGCCAGTTGGTATACAGGTTATTGGCATGCGCTCTCCACATCAGAAGAGGTTTGATCCCCGGATCGTCTTTCTCATAATAATTTTTCGGAATATCAATGGGCAGTCCTTTGGACAGATCCCTTTTGTACTCCCCGTCCAAGGTAATTCTGTCATATTCCGGATGTCCCATCACAAAGATCTTTCTTCCCTCATCCGCCATAGCCAGGAAAAGGCCTGCCTCCTCAGACTCCGCAAGTACCGTCAGTTCCTTGCATTTTCTGATCTCTTCCATCGGCACTTCCGTGTGTCTGGAATGAGGCGCCAGAAACATATCATCAAATCCCCGCACCAGCGGCACTTTGCGGTTATAGACCTTGTGCCAGAACAGACCGAACATCTTATGGTCCAGAGGGCGCTTCTGCAGGCCGTAATGGTAATACAGCCCCGCCTGAGCGGCCCAGCACAGATAGATGGTGGAAGTGACATTGTCTTTCGTCCACTCCATAATCTCCTTGAGTTCTTCCCAGTAGTCCACTTCCTCGAACTCCATCTGCTCCACAGGCGCCCCTGTGATGATCATTCCGTCGAATCTGCGGTGTTTCAGCGTACGGAAAGTCTCATAGAATTTATTCAGATGGCTCATGGAAGTATTCTTGGACTCATGGCTCTCCACAGTCATAAAAGTAATATCCACCTGAAGAGGTGTGTTGGATAAAGACCGCAGAAGCTGAAGTTCGGTGTCTTCTTTCAGAGGCATCAGATTCAGAATCAGGATCTGTATCGGACGGATATCCTGGTGAGTTGCCCTTCCTTCCTCCATCACGAATATATTTTCTTTCTCCAGGATCTCCCGAACGGGAAGATCTTTTTGTATCTTGATTGGCATTTACTTCAGTCCTTTACTATAATTTTTACAATTATCTTACATTGTACTCCCATATCCCTATGTTTTGCAAGACTTACTTGTCCTCCAGGGCACCGGATTCCACCAGCCGGAGGAAATCCTCCTCGGAGAGAATGGGAATTCCCAGAGACTGGGCCTTCTTATTCTTTGAGGAAGCCGAGGCGGTATCATTGTTGATCAGGTAATTAGTCTTTGAGGTGACTGATCCTGTCACCTTCCCCCCCTCTTTTTCAATGAATTCCTTCAGCTCGCTTCGATTTGTGAAATGCTCCAGGCTGCCCGTCACCACGAAAGTAAGTCCTTCCAGCCTCTTTTGTCCGGTCTGCTCCGGTTTCTCAATTCTCAGGTGAGACAACAGATGATCCAGTTTCTCCCGGTTTTCTTCGGAGGCCATGAACTGTACAAGACTTCCGGCGATCACGGGACCAATCCCTTCAATACCGCTGATCTCTTCCTGCGTTGCCTTACGGATTTTCTCCAGATCATAGTCAAAATACCGGCAGATCACCTTCGCGTTTGAAAGACCGATGTTGGGAATCCCAAGGCTGTAGATCACCCTGGGAAGCGTCACATCCTGCGCCCGGCGGATGCTGGCCATAAGATTCTCATAGGATTTCTCTCCCATACCTTCCATCTGGATAATCTGTTCCCGATAACGGTCCAACTCAAAAATGTCCCCGAAATCGTGGATAAATCCTCTGGCAATGAACTTCTCCAGTGTGGCCTCCGACAGACCGTCCACATTCATGGCATCCCGGCTCACGAACAGAGTGAAGGCCTTAATTCTCTTTGCCTGACATTGGGGATTCATACAGTAAAGCGCTTCCACCTCGTTCTCTCTGAGAATCTTAGCTTCCTTATGACAGACCGGACAGGTATCCGGGATGGTCAGATTCCCGCTCCTGGTGAGATTCTCCGCAATCTGGGGGATAATCATATTTGCCTTATAGACTTCAATGTGGTCTCCGATTCCCAGCTGAAGCTCTTTCACGATACTCACATTGTGCACACTCGCCCGGCTGACCGTGGTTCCTTCCAGCTCCACCGGGTCAAAGACCGCAATCGGGTTAATCAGACCTGTCCTGGAAGGGCTCCACTCAATCTGTCTTAAGACCGTCTCTCTCTTCTCATCTGCCCACTTAAAAGCATAGGAATTTCTCGGAAACTTCGCCGTGCTTCCCAGGGAATCCCCGTAGGCAATATCATCGTACAGGGCCACCAGACCGTCTGACGGAAAATCATTCTCCACAATTTTCCTGGAAAAATACTCCATGGCATCGTCCAGCGTCTGTGCGGTGACAATCCGGTACTCCACCACTTCAAATCCCTGATCTTTCAGCCACTGCATCTGTACTTCCCGTGAATTTTCAAAATCCACTCCCTGGGCACTCACCAGGGTAAATGCCAGGAACTGTACATTTCTCTTCGCCGTCACTTCGTTGTTCAGCTGTCTCACCGAACCGCTGCACAGATTTCTTGGATTTTTGTAACGGGTCTCCACGTCCGGATTCATCTCGTTGATCCGCCTGAAATCGGAATATTTGATAATCGCCTCTCCCCTCAGAATCAGCCTTCCCTCATAGGGGATCTTCAGAGGAATGTTCTCAAAAACTCTGGCATTGTTGGTGATCACTTCTCCCACTGTGCCGTTTCCTCTGGTCACCGCCTTGGCCAGTTCTCCGTTTTCATAGGTGAGGACAATGGTCAGACCATCCAGTTTCCAGGACAATAACGTTCTGTGATTTCCGATAAACTCCCGTAATTCTTCCACATCCTTTGTCTTATCCAGGGAGAGCATCGGTGACTCGTGCTCCTCTTTCGGCAGCTCCTCCATAGCTGCATATCCCACCTGTACGGTGGGACTGTTGGCCAGAACCACCTTCGTCTCCCTCTCCAGTTCTGCCAGCTCATCATAGAGCTTATCATATTCCAGATTGCTCATGATCTCCCGGTCTTCCTGATAGTAAGCTTTGGATGCCTCATTTAACTTTTGTACCAGTTCTTTGATTCTTTCTACTGCTGCCTCCATAGGTCCCTCCTGTCTTTGCGGCAGGCATGTCAGATGAATCTGACAGAAGCCTTCTCAGTTCTCTCATTTCCCGGGGTGTGACTTCCCGGTATCTGCCAAGGGGCAGATCTCCCAGCTTCAGATTCATAATCCGAATCCGGTTCAGCCGGACAACATGATAGCCAAAATACTCACACATACGCCGGATCTGGCGGTTCAATCCCTGGGTCAGAATAATCCGGAAGGAAGTCTCCCCGGTCTTCGTCACCGTGCAAGGTCTCGTCACCGTGTCCAGAATGGGAACTCCCTGTCCCATTCCCCGCAGAAAATCCTCTGTCACGGGGCGGTCCACTGTCACCAGATATTCCTTCTCATGGTAATTCCCCGCTCGCATGATTTTATTCACCAGATCTCCCTGATTCGTCAGCAAAATTAATCCCTGAGAGTCCACATCCAGACGTCCCACGGGATATACGCGAATCGGATAATTGACATAATCCACAATATTATCTTTCTGATTCTTGGCCGTACATATGATTCCTCTGGGTTTGTTAAACAAAAGAAGTACTTTCCGCTCCTCACGGGTGACACGTTTTCCATCCACCAGAATGCGCTGTCCGCTCTCCACCCGCTCTCCTGTCACGGCTCTTCGTCCGTCCACCGTCACCCTGCCCTCCAAGATCAGCTGATCCGCTTCTCTTCTGGAACATACGCCGGCTTCGCTCAAATATTTATTTAATCTTATCTTTTCTGCACTCATTGCTCTATTATAGTATTTTTTCCCCGGATACGCAATGCGCGAAACAGGGGTTTTTTCTTTTTTCCACAGATATCTATTGTCATTTCTGCCTGGAAACGGTATCATAACAGAAAACAGTAACTTTCAAAAAAGGAGGAGACGTTCCCGTGCCAGGCCGAAAAAAACAAACCAACCGTGTTCTGATTCTTATCACTGTGCTGCTCTGTATCCTATCCGGCGCTGTCTGTACCCGTTCTTCCTCAGAGCTTACGCCTGCCCAGTCCCAGAACCGGCTGCCGGATATGATTGTGGCAGACTCAGAAACCGGAACTTCTGACGACACTGGGAAGGAAGATCCGTTCTCTTCCCCGTCGGTTTCTCCCACGCCCGCTCCCACAGAAGTTCCCGCAGGATCCCAGGTTGCCCTGACCTTCGAGGACGGCCCGGACATCTACACAGAACGTCTTCTCAATGCCCTCGAGGAACAGGATGCGAAGGCCACCTTTTTCGTCGTAGGTGACGCGGCATCTGATTTTCCGGACACCATCAACCGGATTCTGAATACAGGAAACGAGCTGGGAAATCACACCTACTCCCACGAGACTCTCACAAAACTTGACAGCAGTGAGATTCCTTATCAGATCAATGACCTGAATCAGGTCATCGAACAGCTCACGGGAACTTCCACCGACCTTCTCCGGCCGCCTTACGGTGCCGTGAATGAGACCGTCCAGGAAAACAGCGATTTCCCCATCATCCTGTGGTCTCTGGACAGCGGTGACAAGGACACCAGTGAGATTGGAGACATTGTCCAAAAGGTACTGGAAAACGTAAAAGACGGGGACATCATCCGTATGCATGACACCCATGAGACCTCCGTGGCAGCTGCTGAAGTCCTGATTACGGAACTTAAAAACCGTGGATTTGAGTTGGTCACCGTCAGCGAATTGGCCCGTTCCAAGGGGATTGATTTAAAGGCAGGAGAGATTTATAAGAATTTTTGAAAATTTTCCTTCTATATTAATAGGGTACGCAGGAACAGAAATACGGCGGATTTGCCCGCCGTATTTTTTCACATCTTTTTCTTTTCCCTCATATCTTTTATACAAAAATCACCATCACACTGACGATCACAATGGAGACCGCATTAGATATCAACATCGTCCCCATTCCCAGCACCGGACCAATCTGGCTCTTCAGATATCCTCTCTCCGCTTCGCTTTCCCCAATGGAAGCTGCCTGCTCTGTCAGCATCTGATTCACCGGGAATCCCATCATACAGTTCATGGTCAGGGCAATTCCGTGCTCCGCACTGAAATGACAGATCCTGGCTCCGATGACACCGCAGAGAATTAAGAGAATTGTGGAGACCACGAACACCAGAATCAGCGGCGGCAAAAAGGCAGCCAGCTCTTTCCAGGAATACCCGGCCAAGGTATTGGCCATCAATCCCATCAGTCCGAGAATCAAAAGTCCGTAGGAATCGGATTTAAAAAGAGGTGCCTGGTCCATCAGTCCCACACTGCCCAGAATACATCCGAAAATCAGGGCGGTCAGGTTGGGGTTGATATTCATTCCTGCCAGCACCGTCCCGTGAAGCAGGTTGTTGAGCACGGTCACGATCATGATAATCCCAAGATAATAAGCTGTGCTCTTATATTTTCCCGGAATCTTCTCACACAGGCGTTTCTTTGCTCCGGAAGCTTTCTGCACATCTGCCATGCCTTTTTGCGGTCTCTCGCCAAAAGCAGCCTGTCCCGTCTCCTGCGATTTGCTCCTCTCCCGGAAACCGCGCAGCAATGTACGGCTCTCCCGTCTCAAAGCCCAGGTCACTACGGGAACGCTGAACAGTCCCTGGAACATGAAAATCAGCCAGGGGAACACGGAGATGGCCGGATTCTTGTCCAGAACCCACCGGGATGCGATCGCACAGGAAGCGCCTCCGCCGATGACAGATCCCGGAGATACCATGGCAAGTCCCCTTCCCAGAAACGGCATCAGCCCGATTCCCACTCCGATTACCAGAACCAGCGAGGAAACCACACAGAGAATGGTCTCCTGTTTTCGCGCGGCCAGCATCTTCAGGTTAATCATCGTACCGGAGTGAATGACCAGCACATTGAAAGCGATGGTTCCCACAGCAATCATATTCGCGGACAGCAGCATATCCGTCGGCAGAATTTTCAGCGCAAAGCCGGCCGCGAACAGCACTCCATAGATCAGAGGCATTGGAATCAGAGATCTGACCTTTTCCGCCAGCGCGATGGAGACAAAGGCGATCAGGAGAAATACCAGAAAACTACGGTCAAATGCCCATGTATACTCTGTCATAATAAAACACGTCCTTCCTATTTTTCCTGTTTTAAGTATAAAAGAACCGGCCCTTTTTGACTGTCATACATGCGACATTCCGTGTGTTTCCCGTCAACCTGGAAAGACTTTGAATTCCCTGCATAAGAGAAGCGCTCCCCGGACTGCACCCATATCTGCAGTCCAAAAAGCGCTTTTACTGTCATCTTTTCTATATGGAAACGAATTCTTTATTCGTCTTCCACTTCGATCTCATAGTCATCCTCAAACGGCTGCAGCCAGTTCTCCGGATCGGTGTAAGGAACGATCGGAAGGAGCAGGTAAGACGGATGATTGTTGTCTCTGTAAATCTTGTAGGAAGTTGTTGTATTGGTCGGAACCACATTCATGTTTCCTACTTTTCCTGTCCAGGACTCTTTGTGGCACTCGTTCGGGCACTGGCTTGTGATTTCCAGTTCCAGCCAATGACCTGCCGGAATTACCATAGAGGTCGGGTTCATCTCGATAACATACTCACGGATCTCACCTGGTGTAACCGGGATGGATACGCTGTTGTCATGTACCGGACGTCCGATCTGGCTCTTCTCTTCGTTAAGCGGATGAGAAGCTCTCAGTGCGCCGTAACGCAGAAGCGGCATACGAGTTCCATCAGGCAGAACATCGAACAGACTGCATACAAAGTTTGCGTCTTCCGCATCGATGGATGCCCACAGATGCAGCTCGATCGGTCCTGTGATCTCTTTTGGCTGCGGGAACCGTGAGGATTTGTACACGATCTTGTTGACTTCCGTAGAAATTGACGGAGGCAGATGTGTGAATCCATCCGGCGGCAGATCCTTATCCGGCTCTCTGTCCCAACGCAGACGGTTGAAGGAGCGCAGATACATCTTCTTCCACTCGGTTCTCTTAAGAGGCCATTCGTTCTCGTATCTCATGCCGGCATTGAGCACACCGAATTTGTAAGGAGGCTCGTCCATGATACCGGTGTCGACACCTTTCAGCCAGTGATCGTACCATCTCAGGCACTCTTCGTTCAGTGCACGGTAAGGCAGTTCCAGTCCATCGTAGCCTTCCAGTACACCCAGACGTTTCGGAACATCCAGTCTGTCATCGTTCATAGCTGTGAAGATCGGAGCACTCCATCTTCCCAGAGGTGACCATGCGCAGTGCAGATATACCGGAACTTTTACTTTATCATACATCTGGTTTGCGGAACGCTGTTTCCAGTACTCGTCATCCAACGGATGAAGCAGATAATCCAGATAGAATGTATGATACGTCGGCGGCCATGTCGTCAGGATCTTCGTAAAATAGGAGTTCACTGCAATGTCGGGATCTTTCAGACGTTCTTTCATCATCTCTTTCGTCTTCTCTTCTCCGTACATCTTCAATGTCCATGGCATCGGTTTGTTAGATGGGCACAGTTCCCAATAAATGCTCATGTAAGTAGACGGCACACCGCCGTAGTATCCATGCTGATAATAATCGTCCACGAAAGAACAAGGCATGATACATTTCAGATGAGGCGGCTGCTGTGCTGCTGCCAGGATCTGGCAGATTCCGAAATAGGAATAGCCAACCATACCAACGTTGCTGTCACACCATTCCTGCTCTGCAGCCCACTCGATCAGATCATAAATATCCTTATGCTCCTGTGGATTGTAAACGCCGTAGAATTCGCCTTCACTCTTGCCGATTCCTCTTGGATCCGGAATGATATAGGCATATCCACGTTTCACGAAATATTCAATATCGCCGGCTTCCAGGCTGTGATCAAACAGCAGAGATTCTGGTGGGATCGCACCTCTTTTAATTCCCTGCATTTCTTTACTGTAAGCAGACCAGCTCACCAATGCCGGAACCGGACCTGCATCTTTCGGAAGATAAACATCTACACAGAGACGGACACCGTCGCGCAGTGTCATCCAGACATCCTGATGGAGTTCTACCTCATAGCGTGGCCTTGAGAGTTTATCCAGATTTTTGACATAACGCTTATCCCAGTAATTAGGCAGAACGTCGATGCCAAGGACTTCTGTCAGTCTTTTTTTCATTTGATTTTTACCTCCTTTGTTTTTCTGAACTTATCATACACAAAAATGGTATGTACAATTGTCATGTACACACCATTTTTGCAAATAATTTTTAAATTTTTTCTTTTATTTTTTCAACACTATATTTTATTTATTTGCAGAGGCCTTCGCCTGCTCTTCCATCTCTTCCCATGGCTGATAGGTCTCTTTCATCTTCTCGAAAATATCGTACCCGTCATTTTTCTTCACATAGTTTCTACGGATAATCGTATAGCCGATTGCGAATATGTAATAACAAATCATCATGATCCAGTTGTGAGGAGCCATCTCAAACAGTACATAGTATCCGAGCACAACTGAGAGAACGATCGCTGCCACGGTCAGGATACAGTTCAGAGAATGAGGTGTTCTGATAAAACGTGCGCTGTATGCATGTGGGTACTTCTTCGGCAGCATAAATACGCTGAAGAAAGCGATAGGCAGCAGCAGAAGTCCCGGGATTGTGGTAACCTTCACCACGTCGTCCAGATTGAAGCCTGCCAGGATCAGAACGATAGCGAGGATGGAGTTCAGCCACAGAGAAGCTGCAGGAGCACCATGTTTGTTGGTCTCAAAAATTTTCTTCGGAAACAGTCCGTCTCTGGCTGCCGCGAAGTTGATACGGGAGAACATCATCATGGCAGAGTTAATACTCGTCACGATCGCCAGAAGAGCTCCGCCCGCAATAAAGAAGATCCACACTGCCGGACTCATGAATTTTTCCGCTATGGTTGCCATGTTATCGATGTCCCACCATTCCGGCTGTACACCAACGGTAACATATGCCATCAGGCCATATACAACCGCAACTGCAAGAGTACTTACCAGATACGCGATCGGAACAGTCTTTCCAGGATTCTCAATGTCATCTGCTGAGTAGTACAGCGCATTGGCACCGATCAGACTGCCGTGCATGATTCCCATTGCCGCCCACAGGGAACCCAGCTCGATTGTGGAGGTAACAACCTCTTTAAAGGACACTACTGTCGCGCCCCAGCCGCCGATGATATAAATGCCCAGAGCAATCAGAAGAATTACCACGCAGACATTCTGCACTGTCGATGAGAATTTGATTCCGAAACAGGAAATAATTGTAAACAGCACGATGCAGGCGCAGGCTGCCAGCCAATCCGGACACGCCGGAACCAGCATGCAGAAATAAGTGGAAAAGGTCAGTGCCATGGTACCGATCTTCAGCACACCAACTGCCAGCTCGTTGAACGCATCCCAGGTACCCATAACAGGGTGTACCAGACGGGTGAGGTACATGTAGGAACCACCGCTTGCCGGGAGCGCTGATACCAGAATCATCTCAGGGATACTGCGCAAAAATACGAACAGCGCCGCACAGATGAAGCCGATCACAATACCATTGCCGCCGATGATTTTGATTGCGATCGGGGTAGAGGCGAATACACTTGCACCAATGATGCTTCCTATCGCCATCAGGATACTCGAAAATAGATTCATTTTCTGTTTTTCCATATACTTACCTCTTTTCTCTTAGATTTTTAAGGTAAATATAAACATTTTATAAACTTTTTACTGTCACCTCCGTGACACTTTCGGAATTTTCTATATATTTATTTCGTTAACTTATTTTTACAAAAACTTTTTTTATTCAAAAGTATGTGTTAGAATAGTTGCAAGTTTCTCAATTTACACGAAAGAAAGGATGGTTCTATGGAAAACAATATCCCCCGTATGGATGAACTTCCAAAGGAAACACAGGCAATATTCAAAACCTTGAAATCCACGGCTCTGTTCAGCGAGCTCAGTGCGAAACAGCTGATCTCGCTTGCCTCTCACTGCAGGCTGAAACAGGTCAAGAAAGGGACAACCATCTACCGCAAAGGAGATCTGGCCAATCACCTCTATGTGATTCAGTCCGGATATATTATCGAATCCGTCTACTATGGCAGCAGCGTGGATGTCATTGTAAAAGTTCGCAGCGACGGAGAATATTTTGGCGAGATCGGTCTGCTCTCCTCCGGCCCCTATCCCAATACGGTGATCGCCCTGGAGGACTGCTGCCTGATTGATCTGGCCAAATCTTACTTCATGGAAGCTGTGGACGAGAACACTTCCGTCTGCAAAGTCATCATTCTGGAGTTGATCGACCGCCTTCTGAACTCAGCTCAGAACATGGTCAATTCCATGTACCTGGACGCGCCCGGCCGGCTGGCGTCCACGATTGTCAACCTGACCACCAACAGCCGTCAGAAAATTATGACAATCCGCATTACCCAAAGCGCTCTCGCCTTTTCCTCAGGAATGGCCCGGCAGACTGCGGCGAAAATTCTGAGTGAATGGCGCAAGGAAAAAATCATAGCCACCGAGCGCGGTCATCTGAAAGTTCTGGATTTCAATAAGCTTTTGGATATTATTCTGGACAGTGAGATTAACAGCTGCTGATTTGATAGAAAATTTAAAATATTTTTGCTCTTGTGTCACATTTCAGACAGACAACTCCTCCTGTTTTTTGTATACTGGGCTCATCAAGAAACGAGACAGGAGGTACAAATATGAATCAAGAAGAATTCTGTGAACAGACAGGCCTTGAGAAAGTTCCTGTATATTGGGACCGCAGATACACGAAAAACCTGGATAAGCTCTCAAAACCTATCTATACTGTCAAGTTGGAAGAAGACGTAGAAGTGGTGTTAAGAGACGGAACCAAAACTTATGTGGATGTATATCACCCGGCAGAGCTGGACAGAGCCCCCTCTTTGATCGCTTACTCTGCATACGGAAAGAAAATGCAGCGTATGCGTCACGGATCTCTGCCGGGATCTTCCAACTATTTTGACCATAGTCTGGAAGCCGGTGATATTGATTTCTTCGTAGAGAGAGGTTACACCTTCATCATTCCCGACGGGCGTGGTATCGGGCGCAGCGAAGGCGAATACCTTGGCGTTTACAATCCTCAGGAACAGGAAGACGTCTATGACTACGTAGAATGGGCCGGTACCGAGTGTCAGTGGAGCACAGAGAAAGTTGCTCTCCTTGGCTATTCCTATTTCGGCATTATTCAGGCATTGGCTGCTGCTCTTCAGCCGCCTCACCTGGTATGTATCATGCCTTTAAGTTTCACAGACGACTATTATCAGCACGGTTATTATGGCGGTGTGGGCAACACTTACATGAACATGTACTGGGAGCTTTGCCCATCCAACAATCCGACCACCTGGACAAGCAAGATGATGTCCGAGGACGAGATGAAAGCTCTGATCGAAGAAGTTCAGAAAGACCCGGATATCGCAATCAATACGTACTTTAACAAGATGTTCAACGTGTGGCCACCGAAATATCACACTTTCTATCTGGATTACCTTCTCCATCCCCAGGAAGACGATTTCTGGCGCCCACGTTCCATGAAATATAAATACGACAAGATTAAAGTTCCTGTATATTTCAAATGCGGATGGTCTCCAAACGGACGTTGGTCTGCTCCGGTATTCAACGCTATGAATTCCAAGGAGCTCACCGTCTACAAACGCTGCGGCGTTATGGAGAACTACGGCGGAATGGAACTGCCCTACCGTTTCATGAACGAAGAGATGCTGCGCTGGTATGATTACTGGATGAAAGGCATCGATACCGGTATCGTAGATGAGCCTCCGATGAAACTGAATATCATCGGCCGCGGTTACCGCTATGAATATGAGTATCCTCTGGCAAGAACCCACTGGAAAAAACTGTATCTTCACACCTTCGGCAATCTGCGCTGGGAGCCTGTTCCAGAGGGAAATCTGCCGCCTGACAGCTTCACTCACCGTCCTCCACACATCACAACTGAAGTGGAGACACTGGTTTACCGCACAGACCGCCTGAGCCGTCCGACTGAGTTCACCGGACCGATCGAACTGCATCTGTGGGCATCCATCGACAGCACCGACGCCAACTTTATTGTCAAACTGTGGCAGATCACACCTGGCGGAACCAGACTGCCTATCTCCCGCTACGGCGCTCTGAAAGCAAGCTATCCTCTGGATGAGGAAAAGAGCGAGATTGGACGTCCGGTTCATGATTACACCAAGAGAGTTCCGGTAACTCCAGGTGAGATCCGTGAGTATGTCATCGAGATCAACCCAATCGGTATGGTATTCCCGGCAGGATCTGCGATCGAGCTGGAAATCAAGGCAATGGATAACTACGAACCGCAGAGCGGCGCATGGCAGGCTAAGATGGATCACTTAGGACCGATCCCGAGCGCAACAACTGTCAACTACAAGATTTACCGTGACAAGGATTATCCTTCCTATGTCCTGATGCCATATATCCCGGAGACACCGGAAGAACAATGGCTGCAGCCTATCGTTGATGATGATATCGTCATCGGAGGCAGCGGAAAAGGAAGTACTCACTAAAAGCATTCATTCCGGAAAAAGCCTGTACAATCGTATGGGCTTTTTCCCGTGTCTGTTTTAAAAAAATCCACACTGAGGCTCTCCTGCCCTCTTCCTGATATAGATAAAAAAAGAATTCTGCTGTGCAGAATTCTTTTTTTATCTATACCCTATTTTTATTTACTCCAACAATTCCCCGTAAATATAACCGGTCTGGCCGTCATACTCGACCTGCACCCACTCGCCTTCTTCGCCCACGCGGGTAACCTCTTCGCCCGCCTGCGCACTGCCGATCACTTCAGAATCTGAGGATGCCTCCGCTCGAATATTGCAGCCCTCTTTCACTGTCATCGTATCTCCAGTCTCACTCTGCTCACCTTCGCCAAGCCCTTCCAGAAATGCTTTCAAATCCGGATCGGACTCCTGCGCTTTCTTGTAAGCGTCCTCAACCTGTTCAATCAGCTCCTTGACATCGTTCTCCTCAAGAAGCGAGTCCATATAGCTCTGAACCTCTTCGTCTTCCTCTGCATGGGAATAAATCTTCAGCTCACCCTCCGAGTCCTCTTTCACGTAAATCTGACTCAGAGCAGGAACCGGTGTATCAATTCCTGTACAGACATAATCATACTGGGCATATACAACATACTCGCCTTCGTTGAGGCCTTCCTTTGTATAAACCTCCAGATTCTCGTATCCTTCGATATACCGTGCATTGGTAATCTTCGATTCCTCTGTGGGATCCAGCTCATCTACCACATCACGAATTGCGTCCACATCTCTGGCACCCAGAGCATCGTAATAATTCTGAATCAATGCATTGACTTTCGGATACTTGTTTTTCTCCATGGGATTTGTACTTTCATTCTCCTCGTCTGTCTCCCCGCTATTTTCAGGAGAAGAAGGATCATTTCCCTTGCTATCCTCTGATGTCTCGTCCATGACCTGAGCTGCGTCACCCTTCATTGCGCTGGTACACGCACGGACTCCAAAGAATAATCCAGCAATAATTATCAGAATCCCCGCACCCAGAAGGATGTAACGGAGGTTATCTGATAACCACTCTCTAAAATTATTCAAGTTCTTGTCCTCCTTATGAATCGAACACACAGGTCATCCCTATCCTGTGCAGCACACCTGAAGGGAATCGAACCCCCGCACATGGTACCGGAAACCACTGCTCTATCCACTGAGCTACAGGTGCGTAATGTTATAGTATGTCTGCCGAAGTCCTGACGGCCTTGCGGCAACTGTCAAATAACACCTTTCATACTATAACATATTTCCTTAAAAATGTAAAGCTTTTTTGGTTTTTCCTCCACTAAAGAGAAAAAAATTCTTCTAAACCCTGGTTTTTAGGGACTGATATGGAGAAAAATTGGGATGATTCACCCCAAAACCGCTTTTTTTAGTCCTGACTGTAAATACAGTCCTCCCGGACACTGTAGTAATAAACCTGGTATGACAGAATCTCCTGAGGCGGAACCTGCGTGTCATTGACACTGCGCACCATCTCCCTCAGCTCTTCTCTCCCGCACCCGGCACTCTCCGGAACCAGAATACACTCGTGGACGCTGCTGGGGAGAATATAGAAATCCTCCTCCAACTGGCTTCCCAGCCTGTGCAGCAGCCCTGGGTACAGAATGACCGATGCCCCCAGAAATTTCTGTGCGTTGGTCAGAAGGTACATGGGCAGCCTGGAAGGCTCTCTGTGGAGCATAATTCCCATTTCCGCCTCAAGCCCTCGGATTACATCATCCAGCGGATGAAAACAGGCAGGACAGCTTCTGGGCGTGTTCACAGCCGCCAGTTCCTCCAGGCGTTCCAGATCCTTAGCCTCCTCCTGTGTAATCATCCTCCGCGGGCCTTCCTCTTCCTCCTTGATGGAAAAGATAATCGCCAGATCCAGATAGGGAATGTGGGCGATTCTGCCAAGCAGCTCCTCATTCCGCTCATAATTGAGCAGATGATACCAGATTTTTTCTGTTTTTCTCATACATTCTCCTTTCCCGGCACATGCTTCGCAGACCGCACAGACAAAGCACGGCCGTCCTGATTTTGATCTGCAAGTGCCACAGGAGAAAGATATTGATAAAAAATGATATGGGGGATTTATAAAGAATTGAAATGATGATAGAAAACAGGGCGGACATGAGATTCCGCCGCCCTGTACACTTCAAAAGAAATAGAAAATTAAGCTCTGGACAGATATTCACCTGTTCTGGTATCAATCTTGATCACATCGCCCTGGTTTACGAACAACGGCACGTTGACGGTAGCTCCAGTCTCCACAGTAGCCGGTTTGGTTGCTCCCTGTGCGGTATCACCCTTGAATCCAGGCTCTGTCTCTGTCACTTCCAGTTCCACGAACAATGGTGCCTCAATGGCGAATACATTGCCGTTGTGAGAACATACCTTCACGTTCTCATTCTCTTTTACAAACTTCAGAGCATCGCCCACGGTGTCTGCTGACAGAGCGATCTGCTCAAAAGTCTCATTATCCATGAAGTTATACATCTCGCCATCGAAATACAGATACTGCATATCCACACGCTCGATTCTTGCCTGCGGGAATTTCTCCGTAGGACGGAAAGATTTTTCCAAAACCGCGCCGGTGATAATGTTCTTATATTTGGTTCTTACAAACGCTGCGCCTTTTCCCGGTTTAACATGCTGGAATTCTACAATCTGACATACATTTCCATCAATTTCCAGTGTAATTCCGTTTTTGAAATCGCCTGCTGAAATCATATATTTTCCTCCTTAATGTACACTTGACTATGTTTCATTCTATAATATTCACTGGTTTTTTTCAACTGTTTTTTCACAGTTTTCCAGTTTCTTCTCAATTTCATCGATCAGATCGTCAAAAGGTTTCTCGCCTGTGACCACCTCAAGGTCCGCCATTTTCTCATAAATCGGCCCGCGGACCGCCAGAAGTTTTTTGATTCTCTCCGGCACATTTTCTCCGCCGTGAAAATTCCCGCTGTCCTGCAGACGCTTCGCCAGCGTCTCCACAGACGCCTTCAGATAAACCACCGTTCCCAGCTCTTTTAAGCACTTATGGTTCTGCTCCTGCAGCGGCAGTCCTGCTCCCACAGAGATCACACACTTCAGATCAATCTCCGCAAGCTCCTTGATCTGCGTCGTCTCCAGAGCACGGTAAAACGGCTCTCCGAACCTTGTATAGATCTCGTTGATACTCATCTTCATCTTTCTGACAATTTCTTTATCCACGTCCACGTATGGAAGACCCAGATCTTTGGCCAGACGTTTTCCCACTCTCTTTTTGCCAGAGCCGTTGAATCCTATGATTACAATATGATTCTTCACTCTCGCCCCTCCTCCTTCAGGTAAAAATGTAAAACTATTTTCTCCAGATATCTCTTGAGGACAATCTGGATTTCTTCTTTGGGATGAAGCGGTTTCACCAGAATATTTCTGATTCCGGCACGCTTCGCGCCCCAGATATCTGTGAAGAGCTGATCCCCGATGAAGACAGTGCTTTTTCTGTCTGTCCCCATCAGATTCATCGCTCTCTCATAATTTTTCACAGATGGTTTGTGAGCATTCTCGATAAATTTCTGTCCCACCGGGCGGTTAAACGATTCCACTCTCTCCCGCTTGTTGTTGGACAGGAAACAGCACTGAAATCCCAGCTTTTTCAGCCTGGAGAACAGGCGCAGGGAACGCTCGTCCTGAGGCGCCCCATGGGGAACCAGGGTGTTGTCGATATCAAAAATCAATCCCCGGTATCCCTGCTCATACAGCCCCTCGTAATCTACCGCATACGCGGAGTCCAGATACTCGTCTGGAAAAAAACACTGAAACATAGACAGCCTCCCGTATTACCGCTGTTCCAGCGGAACGTAAGCCACTTCTTCCATCACGTTTTTGTAGGCAGGACGGATGATCTTATCCATGTTGATCAGCTCTTCCATGCGGTGTGCGCTCCAACCCACAATTCTCGCGATGGCAAACATCGGTGTGTAAAGCTCCAGCGGAAGATCCAACATACTGTACACAAAACCGCTGTAGAAGTCCACATTGGCGCTGACACCTTTGTAGATTCTGCGCTCATCCGCAATCACCTTCGGAGCCAGTCTCTCGATCATCGCGTACAGATTATAATCTTTCTGTCTGCCTTTCTCGATGGCCAGCTCTTTTACAAAGCCTTTAAATACCTCGGCACGGGGATCGGATACGGAATAGATCGCATGTCCCATTCCATAGATCAGGCCTTTCTGGTCAAAGACCTCCTTGTGCAGAAGCTTGCGCAGGTATGCCTCCACCTCTTCTTCGTCGTTCCAGTCTTTCACATGATGCTTCAGATCGTGAATCATCTTCACAACTTTCAGGTTCGCTCCGCCGTGTTTCGGTCCCTTCAAAGATCCCAAAGCAGCGGCAATCGCTGAGTATGTGTCTGTTCCGGAAGAAGAAACCACATGGGTGGTGAAAGTCGAGTTATTACCGCCGCCGTGCTCCATATGAATCACCAGGGCCAGGTCCAGAATCTTCGCCTCCAGCTCTGTATATTTCTTATCCGGTCTTAACATCATGAGAATATTTTCTGCCGTGGAGAGTGAGCGGTCCGGGTGATGAATATAGAGACTCTTGCCTCTCTCATAGTGATTGTAGGCATGGTAAGCGTACACAGACAACAGCGGAAAGACACTGATCAGATTGATGCACTGGCGCAGCACGTTGGGCAGTGACACGTCATCCGGATTGTTGTCGTAGGAATACAGAGTCAGCACACATCTGGACAGCGCATTCATGATATCCTTGCTGGGTGCTTTCATGATCACATCCCGCACAAAATTTCTCGGCAGAGAACGTTGGCTCGCCAGAACTCTCTGGAAATCATCCAGCTGTTTTTCATCCGGAAGTTTCCCGAACAGCAGCAGATAAGTCATCTCCTCAAATCCATATCTGTGTTCTTTCAGAAATCCCTGGGTCAGCTCCTTGATGTTGATTCCACGGTAGAATAAGTTGCCCTCGCAGGGCACCTCCTTGCCATCCACTACTTTCACTGCCTGGACATTGGAGATTCTGGTAAGACCGGCCAGAACACCTTTTCCGTTGACATCACGAAGCCCTCTCTTCACATCATATTTTCCATACAGATCCACATCAATCTTACTGTTCGCCTTGCAGATTTCTGTAAGCTGCTCAATCTCTGGTGTTACTCTCATATTAAATCCTGACATTACTACGTCCCCTTTCTGTCTTTTAAATTTTCTTTTTTCTGTCTCCCTCCCAAAAAAAACGACCTCTATCTCGATTGATCAGGCGCCGCGTCAAGGCGGCAACCACCTTTTTCTATTATACCATATAATTGCCATCCCGGTCTAGTCTAACTGTTCCGTAAATGCCCCTGCAGACAGCTTTGCATCCTCTTCTCTTCAACCGGCAAAGGAAATCCCAAGCCTCTCCCACACGCCCAGAATTCCAAACACCGACCGTGCCGTGTAAGTCATCGGCTCCGTCTCCGGGAAGAAGAGTGACATCCGGTAAAAATAAAAGAGGAACAATCCGATTCCAAGAAGAATCAGCGGCCATTGCATCCAAAGGGTGCTTCTGCCCAGCAGATAACGGAATAAGACAAAGATCACTGCCATCAAAAAGGCAGGATAGATGAACGGATGAATGAGAAATGCTTCCCGAAATCTTCCCTCAAGAAAAAGGAATCCTGCCCGTGTCATCCCACAGGCAGGACAAGGAAGACCCGTGATTCCCCGGAACGGACAGACACTGATCCGCAGCAGGCCATTCATGAAAAGAATGTAGCCGCCAATGATCAGCGCAGGCTGCCATCCCGTCTTGATATCCCGGTTGATACGCGTCCAGATCTTTTTCATTTCTGACGGTAAGTGCTCAGAAAATCCGCAAGTCTGTCTGTCGCTGTCTTTAAAAGCTCCACATCCGGCAGATATACAATCCGGAAATGATCCGGATTCGGCCAGTTGAATCCGCTTCCATTGACGATAAGAACCTTCTTCTCCCTCAGAAGATCCAGAGCGAACTGCTCATCGTCAGTGATATGAAAACGCTCTGTGTCAAGCTTCGGGAAGATATAAAAGGCTGCCTTCGGTTTTACCACAGAGATTCCCGGAATCGCTTTCAGGGCATTGTAGATGCACTCTCTCTGCTCATAAATTCTTCCGCCCGGGCACAGATATTCCTTGGTGCTGTCAATGCAGTCCAAAGCCATTTTCACCACGCTCTGGGCCGGAACATTGGAGCAAAGTCTCATGGATGACAGAAGGACAAGCCCGTCAATATAATCTTTTGCAATTTCTTTGTTTCCGCTTAAGACCATCCAGCCCAGACGGAATCCGGCCACCATGTGGGATTTGGACAGTCCGTTAAAGGTGACACAAAACAGATCCGGCGCAAGGGAGGCGATGGAGACATGCTCCAGGCCATCCATCACCAGACGGTCATAAATCTCATCACAGAAGATGATCAGCTCATGCTCTCTGGCCACCTGGACAATCTGTTCCAGCACTTCCCTGGGATAGAGTGCCCCGGTCGGATTGTTCGGGTTGATCACAACAATCGCCTTGGTCTTATCCGTAATTTTTCTGCGGATATCATCCAGATCTGGATACCAGTCGGACTTCTCGTCACAGATATAATGAACCACATTTCCGCCGGACAGTGTGGCACTTGCAGTCCACAGAGAATAGTCCGGTGCCGGAATCAGGATCTCATCCCCGTCGTTCAACAGCGCCTGCATGGCAATGCTGATCAGTTCACTGACTCCGTTGCCGGTGTAGATATCCTCACATCCCACGTTGGGCAGATTCTTCTTTTTGCAGTAGGACAGAATCGCCTCTCTCGCCTCAGACAATCCCTTTGAATCCGAATATCCCTGAGAGGATTGAATTCTGTCCACCATCTCATCCAGAACCGCTTTGGGCGCTGAAAATCCAAAAGGATAGGGATTTCCGATATTCAGCTTCAAAACCTTTTCTCCCTGTGCCTCCATGGCGGCCGCCTGCGCCACCACCGGCCCCCGGATGTCATATGATACGTGATCCAATTTTGAAGATTTCTCAAAGGTTCTCATCTAATTCGCTCCTCTCATTCGTTTGTCTTTCTATTCTTGATAAATAATATAAATATCAGACCGCTGACTGCCATCAGTACCGGATAAAAGCAGTACGGAATGATGGCGTAAGGAGTCAGCTGCGTCAGACTTGCCGCTGATAATAACTGAGCGCCGTACGGAATCAGGCCCTGACCCACCGAAGTAAACATATCCAGCAGGGAGGCTGACCGCTTGGGGCTGATCTCAAACTCGTCACTGATTTCCTTGGCGATCGGACCCGCCATGACAATGGCCACCGTGTTGTTGGCCGTACACATATCCACCAGAAGGGCCAGGATGGCGATTCCCAGCTCTCCGCCCTTCTTTCCCTTGATCCGGCTGCGGATCACATTCAGAATGAACTGAATGCCGCCCATCTCCTTGACCAGAGACACAATACAGGCAACCACCATGGAAATCACCGTGATATCATACATTCCCATGATTCCTCCGGTTCCATCCGCTCCCTGAGCGACAACCACGAAGATGTCTCCCGGCGCGATACTGCCCGTGGCGACTCCCACCGCCAGGGAGAGAATAATTCCCGCAAGCAGCACCAGAAAAACATTAAAGCCGATCAGGGCGCCGATCAGGACCACCAGGTAAGGCAGAACTCTCCAGAGGTTGTAGTGCAGATCCTCCCCCAGATCAAAACTTCCATGTCTGGTCAGTACCAGGAAAAGAATGATGGTGATGATCGCTGCCGGGAGAACAATGATAAAATTCTCCTTAAACTTATCCTTCATCTCACAGCCCTGGGTCTTCACCGCGGCGATCGTGGTATCCGAGATCATGGAGAGATTGTCTCCGAACATGGCTCCGCACACCACCGCGCCGATACAGATAGGCATTCCAAATCCCGTCTTCTCGCTGATTCCCACGGCGATGGGCGCCAGGGCCGCAATGGTTCCCATAGAGGTACCCATGGACACGGAGATGAAACACCCGATCACAAACAGGCCGGCCACTGCCACCGAGGAAGGCAGAACAGAAAGCCCCAGGTTCACGGTGCTCTCCACGCCTCCTGCTGCGGTAACCGCCCCGGAAAACCCTCCTGCCGCCAGGAAGATCAGACACATGGTGATGATGTTGTCATCTCCCACTCCCTGTGCCACAATGTGAATCTTCTCATTGAAGTCGTGCTCCTTGTCCTGAATAAACGCCACAAACAATGCAATCAAAAAGCCGACGATCGCCGGCATGCTGTAAAAGTCTCCGCTGACAAAACCTGCTCCAAGAAAAATCACCAGAAATACCACAATGGGTAAAAGGGCAATTCCCCTTGCCTTTGTTTTCTTTTCCATATTTTCTTCTTTCCCCTCTCTACTCCTGTTTTCCCTCCAGAAGTTTGCTCAATTCCTTCATGAATGTATTGACATCCTTGAATTCACGGTAGACAGACGCAAAACGCACATAGGCCACCTCGTCCAGATTTTTCAATTCTTCCATGACAATCTCACCGATCTTGCTGCTGGAAATCTCTCTGTCCTCCGTATTGAAAATCTTCGCCTCAATGGCATCGATGGTGGAATTGATTCTCTCCACCGGAACCGGGCGCTTGTAACAGGCTCTCAGAATCCCTGCCTCAATCTTTCCCCGGTCATACTGCTCCCGATTCTGATCCTTCTTGATCACAATCAGGGGAATGGTCTCCACCTTCTCGTAAGTGGTAAACCGCCTTCCGCAGGCATCGCACATTCTTCTTCTGCGGATGGAATTGTTCTCCTCCACCGGCCGGGAGTCCACCACCCGCGTATTATCCTGATTACAATATGGACATCTCATGTCGTTCTCTCCCCATCAGAATCATTTTCTGCTTCCTGTAAGTATACTGAAAATTCCACAGCACGTCAAGAAAAAACGCATAAACACGAACTTCCTTCCATATCCTGATAAAAAAGGAGTTCTGTCTATGCGTCTGTTTGAACTTCGTCAAAAAGAGATCATCAATATCTGCACCTGCAAAAGCCTGGGCTGCCCGGTGGATCTGGATTTCGACCCCAGGGGCGGCCGGATTCTGGCTATGATCGTCCCCGGACCGGCCAGACTCTGCGGCCTCTTCGGCAGAGACAGTGAGTATATCATTCCCTGGGACTGCATCCGGCAGATTGGGGAGGATATCATTCTGGTGGAAATCAACGAAGACCGCTGCATCTGCAAAGATCTCTGACCGGAAATCTCCTCCCCTGCCTGCTTCTTATTTTTTCTCAATAATCAGGCCATCCCGGTATGCTTTCAAAAGCTGCTTTAACTCCTGAATTCTCTCCTTGAGTGCTTCCCCATTGTCCGTGTCCCCCACAAGCTGTCTGCGCTGTGTTCTGCGCACCGCCACCTGGCGGGAGACAATGTCATTCTCATCCCGCACAGCAGCCTCGGCGGACTGGAAAGGCTCATGAGCCGACAGCAGCAGTCCGTAAGAATTGTAAATCAGCGTATAACCGGCAATTCCTGTCACTTTCTGGTAAGCTCTTGAGAATCCGCCGTCAATCAAAAGCACCTTGCCGCCGCATTTTACCGGACTCTCCCCATCCTGCTGATGAACCGGGACATGTCCGTTGACAATGTGGGATCTCTCCCCGTTCAGCCCGAATTCTGCCAGAATCTGGTTCACAACCTTCTCATCCTCCAGATAACGGTAATAAGGATTTTTCTTCTCCACATGAGTCTGCTTGTCTTCAATAAAATACCGCTCAAAGGTCGTCATCCGGTCTTTGCCAAACAACGGGGAATTGGGGCCGGTCCAGATAAACCAGCAGATATCCTTGCCGTGTTCTCTCTCCACCGGATCGATGGCGAAGAACGCCTTTCTCACATACATTTCCAGAGCCTCATACAAGGCCTTACCTTTATAAAGCCTGCCGAAGACATTCACTTCCCGGAAGCTTCCGTCCTCATTGAGGGGGATACATCCGTGGTACAGCAGATTTCCATTGTAAACCTTGTACAGATTTCCCTTGCTCAGGAGAAGTTTCATATGTCTTTGAAGCTTTTCACAGTTCAGAAAAGCAGACTGAAGGCGGTCCATCACATCCGCCTCCTCCGCAGTGAGCTTGTAAGGATCTTTGGGATCAATCGTCGGGAAATAAGTGTCTTTCAGCGGATACTCTTTTCCATAGATTGTGATTGTCCCCTTCTCATAGTCAATCCGGTGAAGCAGTCTGCGGTCATCCATGCGAAAATCCGGATATTTCTCAATCAGCTGCCCCTCCAGCTTGAACTGAATCACCGAGATGGCCTTGTGCATCTTCATATCCAAGGCCGCATCCAGCTCCTGGGTGGTCTTGTCTCCCTTCAGCTTGAAGCACTCGCAGGGATCATCCCGATACGCGCTCATGGCAAAACGTCCCAGAGGGAACATATTGATTCCGTAACCATCCTCCAGAATATCCAAATTACCATAACGCACACTGATCCGGACAATGGTGGCGATGCAGGCCTTCTGTCCCGCAGCCGCTCCCATCCATACCATATCGTGGTTTCCCCACTGGATATCCAAAGAGTGGTACTCACACAGACGGTCCATGATAAAATGGGGTCCCGGCCCTCTGTCATAAATGTCCCCCAGAATGTGCAGATGATCCACCACCAGACGCTGAATCAGTTCTGCCAGAGCAATGATGAAGTTCTCTGCTCTCCCGATGTCGATGATCGTGTCCACGATGGCGTTGTAGTAGGCTTCCTTGTCCAGCACCTCTGATTTCTCCGTGATCAGTTCCTCAATCACATAGGCGTAATCCTTGGGCAGTGCCTTTCGCACCTTGGAGCGGGTGTATTTGGAGCCTGTGATCTTACATACCTCAATCAGACGGTAGAGGGTGATTTTATACCAGTTCTCCATATCCTCCTCCGTCTTTTTGACCAGCTCCATCTTCTCCCTCGGATAGTAAATCAGCGTGGCCAAAGAGCGCTTGTCCGCTGTGCTCAGCGTATGTCCGAAGACGTCATCAATCTTCTTTCGCACCGCACCGGAGCCATTGCGCAGCACATGGGAGAACGCCTCATATTCCCCGTGGATATCCGTCAGGAAATGTTCCGTTCCCTTGGGAAGATTCACGATGGACTGTAGGTTGATAATCTCCGTGGCCGCCGCACCGATGGTGGGATACAGCTCCGCCAGACACTTCAGGTAGCGCAGTTCTTCTTTTCTCATACCTTCTCCTCCTAATGATACATTTAGATAAAATCCATCAAAGACATCTGATTGGAATTCGGGATGTCCCCGAACAGATGCATATCATCCATCAGATCAATCACCGTCTTGCTGACTTTGGTCCGCATCCGGAAATCATCCTTGGATAAAAAGGTACCTTCCTTGGCCGCCGAAACCACTGCGTCTGCAGCCTTATCCCCCAAACCTTCGATGGCATCCAGGGAAGGCATCAGTTTTCCATTGACAATCTGGAATCTGTGCGCATCTGCCTGATAGAGATCCAGCGGCTCAAACTCGAAACCTCTGGCGTACATTTCCTGCACAATCTTCATATCTTTGATCATATCCTGCTCTTTCTTTGTGGCAGCATCTCCTTTTTTACGAATCTCTTCCATGTGATATTCCAGCTTCTCCCTGCCCATACACATCATCTCATAGGAAAAACTGGTGGCACGGATACTGAAAAAAGCAGCGTAATAAGCCAGCGGGTAGAAAATCTTATACCAGGCAATCCGGTAGGCCATCATCACGTAGGCCGCCGCATGAGCCTTGGGGAACATATAGGAAATCTGTTTGCAGGACCAGATATACCAGTCCGGCACATTGTTCTCCTTCATGATCTCCTCCCACTCCGGTTTCAGCCCTTTTCCCTTACGCACGCTCTCCATAATGGTAAACGCCTGGCTGCTCTCCACTCCCTGATTGATCAGATACCCCATGATATCATCACGGGTACAGATCGCCGTGGAGATGGTCGCCTTGCCCTGGCGGATCAGCTCCTGGGCATTTCCCAGCCACACATTGGTTCCATGGGAAAGGCCGGAGATACGCACCAGGTCGGAAAAACAGCTTGGCTTTGTATCCTGCAGCATACCGATGACGAAATCTGTTCCGAACTCAGGAATTCCCAGACATCCCAGAGGACATCCCCCAATGTCCTTGGGCTCAATCCCCAGAGCCTTCGTGCTGGAAAACAGGGACATCACCTCCGGATTGTCCAGAGGAACATCCTTTGCGTTGGTCCCCGTCAGATCCTCCAGCATACGGATCATGGTGGGATCATCGTGTCCGAGAATATCCAGCTTCAGCAGGTTTCCGTCGATGGAGTGATAGTCAAAATGTGTGGTGATAATATCTGAGTTCACGTCGTTGGCCGGATGCTGCACCGGCGTGAATTTCTCAATCTCCTCCCCATGGGGAAGGACAATGATTCCTCCCGGGTGCTGTCCTGTGGTCCGCCGGATTCCGGTACAGCCCTTCACCAGGCGGTTGATCTCGCAGTAACGCTTCGGCTGCCCGTGCTCCTCAAAATAGTTCTTCACATAGCCGAAGGCCGTCTTCTCCGCCAGGGTACCGATGGTTCCCGCCTTGAAGGTATGCCCCTCCCCGAAGATTACCTCCGTGTACTTGTGGGCAGTGGCCTGATACTCTCCGGAGAAATTCAAGTCAATATCCGGCTCTTTGTCTCCCTTAAAGCCCAGGAACGTCTCGAAGGGGATGTCAAACCCATTCTTGTTCATCTTCGTGCCGCATTTTGGGCAGACTTTATCCGGCATATCACAGCCGACTTTTCCCACATATTTTTTCACGTCCTCCGAGTCGAAATCACTGTATTTACAGTTGGGACATACATAGTGGGGCGGCAGAGGATTCACCTCTGTGATTCCCGCCATGGTGGCAGCCAGGGAAGAACCGACAGACCCTCTGGAGCCCACCAGATATCCATCCTCATTGGACTTCCACACCAGTTTCTGGGCGATGATATACATCACCGCGTAACCGTTGGAGATAATGGAATGAAGCTCTTTTTTCAGCCGTTCCTCCACAATCGGCGGAAGCGGATCCCCATATATTTCATGGGCTTTATTATAACAGATATTTCTCAGATCCTGGTCCGAATTCTCTATGACAGGAGGACATTTGTCCGGGTGGATAGGCGATACTTTGTCACACATATCCGCAATTTTCAGCGTGTTGGTGATCACCACCTCCTCCGCCTTCTCACTCCCCAAATAGGAGAATTCTTCCAGCATTTCCTCCGTAGTCCGCAGATAGAGCGGCGCCTGATCATCTGCATCGGAGAATCCTTTTCCACTCATGATGATTCTCCGGTAAATCTCATCCTGAGGGTCCATGAAATGAACATCACAGGTGGCCACCACCGGCTTTTGAAACTGTTCTCCCAGCTTCACAATCCTGCGGTTCATCTCCTTCAAATCCTCCATGGAATGGATCTTGTCATTCTTCTCATCCGCGATCATAAATTTATTGTTTCCCAGGGGCTGAATCTCCAGATAATCGTAGAAATTCACAAGCCTTGCGATCTCCTGGGGAGAGGCATCCCGCAGAAGAGCCTGGTACAGCTCCCCTGCCTCGCAGGCACTCCCGATGATCAGCCCTTCCCGGTGTTCCAAAAAGACACTCTTGGGAACCCTGGGTCTTCGGTTGTAATACTTCAGATGGGACAGGGACACCAGCTTATACAGATTGATTCTCCCCGTCTCACTGGCCGCCAGAATAATGGCATGGTAGGTGGGAAGCTTCTTCACCGTATTCTCCGATACGGAGCCCTGGCTGTTCAGCTCATCCACGTTGAAGATGTCTCTCTCCTCAAGCATCTTCACAAATTTCACAAAGATTTCCGCCGTACACCCCGCATCATCCACCGCCCGGTGATGATGTCCCAGCGGAATATTGAGCGCCTTCGCCACCGTGTCCAGCTTGAAACGGTTCAAAGCCGGCAGCAGAAAACGCGCCATCCCCACCGTGTCAATGTATGTGAAATCATGGGCGATTCCCAGGCGGTCACAGTTCTCCTCGATGAAGCTCATATCAAAATCCGCGTTGTGAGCCACCATCACTGCTCCCTGGCAGAATTCCAGAAATTGGGGAAGAACCTCCTCGATCACGGGAGCGTCCATCACCATATTGTCATTGATGCTGGTCAGCTGTTCAATTCTAAATGGAATCGGTGTTCTGGGATTCACAAAGGTGGAAAAACGATCCACAATCTCACCGTCTGTCACCCGCACCGCGCCGATCTCAATGATCTGGCAGCTTGCCGGGGAAAATCCTGTCGTCTCCAGGTCGAACACCACAAAAGAGCCGTCCAGACTCTGTCCTTTTCCATTGACCACCATTCCCTTCAGATCGTCCACCAGATAGGCCTCCATTCCATAGAGCACTTTGAAATCCGCGTCCTTCGGGATATTCCAGGTCTCATGGAATGCCTCAGGGAAGGACTGGACCACCCCATGGTCCGTGATGGCAATCCCCTTATGTCCCCACTGATAGGCGCGCTTCACCAGTTCCTTGGCATCCGTCACACCATCCATATCGCTCATCTTTGTGTGACAGTGAAGCTCGATTCTCTTCACCGGACTGTTGTCCTGCCGTACCGTGGTGAAATCCGGAATCTTCTTGATTCCTGAGAGGGAAGCGATGGTCAGCTCCCGGTCGAACCGGTCAATGTTGGTGATTCCCTTCAACTTCAAAAAGGCACCCTTCTGGATGCTCTCCCGCATCTGGGGTACCTGTTCATTTTTCAGGAATAACTTCACAGTGATGCTGTCTGTGAAATCGGTCACGGAGAAGATGAAAATCGTCTTCTCTCCACGGATCTCTCTCTCCTCCACTTCCATCACCTGTCCACGGATCACCACTTCACCCATCTCACCGGTGATGGTCTCAAGAGGAATGGCCTCCTCGTCAAAGTCTCTTCCGTATACCAGATCCGCAGGTCTGTCCCGCCTGTGGGTCCGGGCGAAGTCGGATTCTTTGTCCTTTCGGCCTTTCTTTTCCTTCTCTTCTTTCTTCTCCGCCTCCTGCTCCTGGTTCTTCTGGACTTTGCGGACCATCTGGCTGATCTCCTGCTCAATCCGCAGCTTGGAATTCTTGCGGAATTTGCTCTCGCCCATCTTCACAAAGACCGGCTCCACTCGCAGATCCATGCCGCAGCGCTCACAGAAGACTTTCTCCAGATATTCCACAAGAATCTCTCCCTTCTCGTGGGAGATCAGAGAATCCGGGAGTGTCAGCACCATATCGTGGCTGTCCTTAAACTCTATTTTGGACTGCTGGAACAAATTGTACTCCAGCATATTATAATTCTTAAGCTCCAGCAGCATGCTGGAGTGATAGATATCCAGAAAATTTTCCGGCGTATACTGTTTTGACAGCTGAAACTTCTCTATCACTTTCACTGCAATGGGGATACCGGGAAAGCACTGGCGTAAAATCTCCTGTTCCAGCGCCAGAATATGCTTTTTGTGTATCCAGCGATCACTTCGGATGTATACCCGCAGGCAGGTCTTATCTGGATTGCAGGCCACTTTGGTGACATGGACCCGTTCCAGCAGTTCCCTCAACTCCTCCCCCACTTTCAGGTGCGGAAACACCTCAAAGAAATCTTTTTCCATTCTAAACTCTTACCTCCTATTGCTGCCAGTGCAGCAACTCTTCCCGCAGACAGTCCAGAAGTTCTGCCTCCGGAACTTTCTTCACAATCTCACCCTTCTTAATCAGAAGGCCGTTGCCAAGGCCGCCGGCGATTCCGATATCTGCCTCCTTCGCCTCCCCGGGACCGTTGACCACACACCCCATCACGGCCACTTTCAGGTCCAGAGGAATATCCTGCACCATATCCTCCACCTGATTGGCCAGACCGATGAGGTCGATCTGCGTTCTCCCGCAGGTTGGGCAGGAGACCACTTCAATCCCGCCCTTTCGAAGTCCCATAGTCTTCAGGATTCTCTTGGCAGCCTTCACTTCTTCCAGGGGAGCCCCGGTCAGCGATACCCGGATCGTGTCACCGATTCCCTGATACAGGATAATTCCCAGTCCCACCGCCGACTTGATGGTACCGGAATACAGCGTCCCCGCCTCTGTGATTCCCACGTGGAGCGGGTAATCCGTCTCCCTGGAAATCAGTTCATGGGCTCTGGCACACATGAGTACATCTGAGGATTTAATGCTGATCACCAACTGATCATATCCCAGATCCTCGATGATGTGCACCTTATCCAGGGCACTCTCCACCAGCCCTTCTGCGGTGACTCCCTGATACTTCTCCACCAGTTCCTTTTCCAGAGAACCGCTGTTGACTCCCACACGGATGGGAATCTTTCTCTCCTTCGCCACATCCACCACTGCCTTGATTCTATCCCGGCCTCCGATATTGCCCGGATTGATGCGGATTTTATCCGCCCCGTTTTCCATGGACGCGATGGCCAGGCGATAGTCGAAATGGATATCCGCCACAAGAGGGATGTGAATCTGTTTTTTGATCCTGGACAATGCCTTTGCCGCCTCCATGGTGGGTACCGCGCAGCGGATAATCTCACATCCCGCCTGCTCCAGTGACAGAATCTGCTCCACCGTAGCTTCCACATCTTCTGTCTTCGTATTTGTCATAGATTGGATCAACACCGGATTGCCTCCGCCGATCTTCCTGTCACCGATGGCAATCACCTTGGTATGGTCTCGATACATAACTCTTTCCTCTCCTTTTGCTCAGCGAATCTCCAGCAATTTCTGTTTCAGCTCATTTTCCATCTGCCTAAGTTCCACTTCTGCCTGCCGGCGCTTCTGGCGGCCGTCCTGCTGAATCTTCATCACCTCGTCCAGCGTCTGAATCAGAGAGGCGTTGGTGTTTTTCAAAGTCTCAATATCCACAATTCCCCTCTCCGCTTCCTGGGCTGTCTGGATCGTTGCCATCTTAAGCGTCTGGGCATTCTTCCGCAGCAGTTCATTGGTCATATCCGTCACTTCCCGCTGGGCCTTCGCCGCCTGGGTGGAATGGGCGATGCCAAGGGCCAGAACCATCTGGCTCTTCCACAGAGGAATGGTGTTGACAATGGTAGTCTGAATCTTTTCCACCATCTGCGTGTCATTATTCTGCACCAGGCGGATCTGAGGCGCCGTCTGAATGGAAATCATACGGGTCAGCTCCAGGTCATGGATCTTCTTCTCAAAACGATTGCACATACTGTCCAGATCCTGCGCCGCCTGGGCATCTTCCGGCAGTCCGGTGAGATTTGCCTTCTCCACCAGCTGTCTCAGCTGTCCGCTGCGTGTCTTCTCCAGCTTCTTCTTTCCCGCCAGAATGTACATAGACAATTCCTTAAAATAGGTCAGATTCTGGGCATACATTTTATCCAGCAGGGCAGAATCCTTCATCAGCCTCATCTGATGCTTTCTCAGAGCTTCCACGATGGCATCCACATTGGCCTCCGCCTTGCTGTATTTCAGTTTCATATTGTTGATCTTATTGCCCTGCTTCTTGAAAAAGCCAAACAGTCCCTTCTCTTCTTCCTCCGCATCGAAATTCTTCAGCTCACTGACCACCCCTGTGATCAGATCGCCCACCTCTCCCAGATCCTGGGTTTTCACATTCTCCAAGGCTGCGTCTGAGAAGTCCGCCATCTTCTTCTGCGTTCCCGCCCCGTACTGAAGAATCTGGTTGGTGTTGGTCAGATCGATCTGCTCGGCAAAGGAATCCACCATCTGCCGCTCCTTCTCGGTGAGAATGCTCTCATCCATCGGCTGCTTTTCCTCTTCCGGCTTTGCAGGCGGCTTCTCCTGATTCGAAATACCCGGGTCCAGGGTCAGTGTGGGTGTGGTCTGGTCTGTATAATCAAAATCTCCCATCGTCTCTCATTCCCTTCTCTTTATTCCTTCTGGAAATCATCTTTTGTCAGTCCCTCCTGGGCCAGCACGGTCTTCAGGACGGAAATATCGCTGGAGATATCCCATGCTTCTTCCTGGAAGATGGAATCCAAAAGCTTTTCAAATGCAATGTTTAAAGTGTCTAATGTATCTTCAATCTCCTTTTTGGAGTTTAAAATATTCTCCCCCTGCACCGGCTGCACAATCAGATCTTCATAGGCGTCCAGAAGCTTCACCGTCACCGGCAGATAATAATCCATCAGCTTATCCAGATCCGGAATCACCTCCGGGTGTTCCTTCGCCCTCTGGAAAATCTTCTGCACCACCATCTCCATGTGGGAGATCTTCTGAGAAATCAGCTCGCCCGGAATGGCATCGTTGCTCTTTCGAATCTCTTCCAGATAATGATTGCCCCGATCCAGAACCTCCTGCACATCCTTATCCGAACTGGTCATGGAGGCTCTCTGTTCCTCCTGGGCTCTTAACATTTCCTCCCTTTGCTTTTGCAGTCTCAAATACTCCTTATAAGTCTGATTGCTGGTAATCAGAGTCGTCTCACTGTCATCCACATGTCCCTGGCGGAACCAGCCCTTGGAAATCATCCAGTAGAGTTCCTTGCGGATCTCTTTCTCCGTCTTCCCCACATACCTGGCAAGCTCATCAATCTCACAGTAAGTTCTCCCTTTCAGACGGATACAAAACCATTTGAAATGACTCACCAGCCGGTTCATGCGCAGCCCGCGGCTCAGGAGAAATCCGCCCGCTCCCCCGAAGACCAGGAGAAAAACCACCAGCATCGTCAGCTCCGCCGCCGAAGAAGTTCCACCTATTAGAAGGGTCAGAAGCCCAATCGCCATCAGAAGTCCCGTTCCCAGAAGTCCAATTCCCGCACAAATCTCAATAATCCCCTGTGCTCTGGGGCCGCCCGTCCGGGAATAGAGCAGTCTCTCCTGTTTTACCTGAGCAGGTGGTCTTTGCGCAGTCTGCTCCCTGTACACCTGTCTGGACTCCCTGTAAGACCGGGGACGGCGCACAGGAGGAGGACCTCCCGGCATTCCATCCCAGTCCTGTCCCAGAACATTTCGAAGCACCTCTGTGCCATCCCGCACCGCCCGATTCAGCGTCTGGGTGATGTTTTCGTTAAGCTGCCGGAAATCCCTGGAATTCACCGCATCCTGAACGATCTTCTGTACTTTGTCACCGAGATCGTACCAATCCTGATTTCTCATATAATGCCTCCATCTTTTTACGTAGATACCTGGAATCATTATAACGGAATCCCATAAAAAAAGCAATGCGCAGGGCCCTCCCCCGCGCATCGCTTTTGAATTTATTTCACCCTCTCATACCGTACAAACTGATACTCCAGATCGAAGTAAGTCTGTTCCTCACTGGAGGCCGCCACTCTCCACTGAGGCATCTCATCCAGATTGGGAAAATGGGTATCCGCCTCATAGGCATAATCAATCTTTGTCACATGAGCCACATCGCAATAAGGAAGCAGCTGCTCATAGACACTGGCTCCCCCGATCACATAGACATTCTCAGAGGGATACTTCTTCAGTTCCTCAAGCAATTCCTTCTCACTGTGAACGATGACCGCGTCTTTTGCCTGATAATTTTCATTTCTTGTGAGAACAATATTCGTTCTCTTCTTCAGCGGCAGTCCGTTGGGAAAGCTTTCCAGCGTCTTTCTTCCCATGACCACCACATTTCCCGTCGTCGTCTCCCGGAAATATTTCATATCCGCAGGGATACTCACCAGCAGTTTGTTATCCTTGCCGATCCCCCAGTTCTGGTCCACAGCCACAATGATATTCATTCTTCTCTCTCCTTCTTTTCTCAGATTGCAATGGGAATATTCTTCACCTGCGGCCCTGCCTGGTAATTCTCCACAACCAGATCATCCACCGTAAAGGCATAGAAATCCTTCACCTCCGGGTTCAGATAGACCGTGGGCGCAGGATACGTCGGTCTTTGAATCAATTCCTCAATCACCGGCACATGGCGGTCATAGATGTGACAGTCCGCAATCACATGCACCAGTTCTCCCACCTGCATATCACAGGCCTGGGCGAACATGTGGACTAACAGGGCATACTGGCACACATTCCAGTTATTCGCCGCCAGAATATCCTGGGAACGCTGATTCAAAATGGCATTCAACGTCAGCTTTTCGCTCCCCGGCTCCTGCGTCACATTAAAGGTCATGGAATAAGCACAGGGATACAGATGCATTTCATGCAGATCCTGATGCACATAGATATTAGTCATGATTCTGCGGCTGAACGGATTGTTCTTCAAATCATAAAGAACCCGGTCTACCTGATCCATCATCCCTTCCTTATATTCATGCTTCACACTCATCTGATAGCCATAGGCCTTTCCGATGGAACCGCTCTCATCCGCCCAACTGTCCCAGATGTGGCTGTGCAGGTCGTGGATATTGTTGGATTTCTTCTGCCAGATCCACAGGATCTCATCAAAAGCACTCTTGAGCGCTGTCTTGCGCAGGGTGAGCGCCGGGAACTCCTTTCTGAGATCGTAACGGTTCACAACCCCGAATTTTTTAATGGTGTATGCCGGCGTCCCGTCCTCCCAGACAGGACGTACCTTCTCTCCCTTTGTGTCAGTACCGTTCTCGAGGACATCTTTGCACATGGAAATAAATATATGGTCTGCCAGGCTCATAGCTCTCTCCTTTCTCTCTGAAAAAAATTCCCGCTGCGGGAATTTTGTCTTCATCACAATATAACTAGTATAACTTAAGAAACCCAAGCCGACAAGGAGAAACTGAAAAAAGCACCGGCATCCATTCCAGGTTGGACATCCTGGCCATTTCATGTTATGATAGGGCTCATGAAATACATCTATATGATTTTAAAACCTTTTTCTTTTCTGCCCGCTCTCACCATTATGTATCTGATTTTTTCATTTTCAAGCCAGACCGGGGAGGTGTCCGGCGATCTGAGTTACCGCGTCAGCTACAAAGTGGTGGAAGTCGCAGAGATGGTGGACCAGGTGGTGGATCTGGGAATTGAACCTGGCAACACCGACTATTACGCGGAAAAAATAAATTACTACGTGCGCAAAGCTGCCCACATGACTGAATATTTCTGTCTGGCTGTGGCTGTGGCGTTTCCCTTCTACGTCTACGGACTTCGGGGCTTTCCCCTGCTTCTTCTGGCAGGCGCGATCTGTGTAGGCTTCGCCGGACTGGACGAATATCATCAGTCTTTCGTGGAAGGAAGAGGACCCTCCCTGCGGGATGTGGGCATTGACAGCATCGGCATCTTCTTCGGCATCATGGTTGTCCGTCTTTTTTGCTGGACTACTTTGCAGATGCTTCCGAAGCCTAAGAAAAAGAGAAGAACACGTCAGCGCAGATGACGCCAGGTCCATCTGCCTGCCCCGGCGCAGAGCAGGGACAGCAGGACAAACAGGGTATTCTGTGCGAATTTCCAAAGCCGTTCCATTTCCCAGAACGGCTTTTCTGTCTGTAAAAACCAGTAAAAATTTTCTTTCTGTTCTCTTATGAGATCTCCCCAGTAGGAAAAGTCCGACCAGCTGGAAGGAATCCAGGAAGTCCCCGGCTTCAGACTCCACAGCAGCACCCCGGCTCCGGCCAGACACACCGCTGCAAAGATCCCTTTCTTCCAGCCTTTTTTCACCGGCCACCCTCTCTTTTCCAGCCAGCTGCTTCCGGCCCATATCATCCAGAACCAGTAGAGACATCCTGCCGCCAGCAGGATTCCTTTGTCAAAGCCAATCAGAAAATCTCCGCTCACAATCTCTCCCTGATATCCATAGCGTATAAGAAATTCTTCCGCCGCCTTTCTGGCATCTGCAAAGTCTGCTTTTTTCAGGTTCACCCAATTCATCTGCATTTCTTTCCCGGCGGAAAATAAGGCCTCCCGTCCTCTGGTTCGCAATACCTGGCGGATCGTATATTCCTTCTCCCCCAGTTGAACCTTCAGGCCTACTGCCTGAGTGGTCCCGAACAGCTCCCGGGCAGTCTGCTCATCCAGCACACAGCCAAAGGTATCCTCCACAGACAGGGTGTGGATGCGGCTGTCATAGAGATTCCCGTCCCCATACACGCCCACGCAGAAAGTGCGGACCGTCCTGCCCAGGGAGGGACTGGTGAGCTGCTGCCATCCCAGGCTCCCCCAGAAAAGACAGTTTTCCGGATTTTCCAGGGTCTTCTCCTTCTCCATCACCTGCTGCGCCTGGACGGCATCCGGGAACTGGCCGGCCAGCTGCACACTCACCAGCCTTTCATTGTCTTCCAGCGCTTTTCTCCCCTGCCAGGCCAGAAGAAAAAAGAGAAACGCCAGTCCAAAGAACCCTATCTGAATTCCCCGCCTCATGACTTCGCCAGCCGCACACGGCTGCCTCCCTGTATGGCCTTGTCTGTACTCACCACAATCTTCTGCTCATTGGTCAGAGTTCCGCTTTTTAAGGCAACTGTGGTCTCATTTTTCTCCTCCACTTCCACAGGAACCTGCCGTACCGTCTGAACATTCCCCAGAACCGAATCCTCCTCTTCCACCACGTAGACAAAGTAGTCGGAATCATTTTCATAGAGCGCCGTAAGAGGAAGACAGCAGTCATACACCTGAGACTCCTTTGTGATCTGAAAATCCAAAGACTCACCAATCTCCACCTGAGAAGAAGGCACGGAGATCACCACACTCAATCCTCCCTCTTTTTGATGATTCACACTTTTTACCGTTCCTTTTTCTTTTAATTTCTTCCCCTCCTGGTCTGTGAGCTCCACCTCGGCCCCCGCCTGGGCGTACTCTTCCTGACTGGCATCGATGGATGCTGTCAACTGATAATTTTCACTTTCACTCTCCTGCCCGATGAGCAGTACCGCTTCTTCTGTAGTCTGACCTCCCGCAGACACATTGATCTTGCTCACTGTGCCGGAGCTGGGGGCAAGCACCTTTCCCTCCTGGTTCACAAGAGCATCCACCTCATCCAGATCCGCCTGTTTTTGTCGGATAATCACTTCCTGAATCTGGGCTGAACTGTCAGTCTGCGCCGGCAAGGAAGCCGCCTCCACCGCCTGACGGGCAGCCAGAACACTCTGCTCCCGGTTCGCCACCGCAGTCTCCAGCGCTTTCTCCTTCTCCCGGACCTGTTCTGCCAGACTCTGTTCATCCTGGCCGGCCCCTTCCTCGGCAGAAAGTCCATCCGCGCTGGCGTCATAGAATTCATTCAATTCTTCCTGGGCCAGATCCAGATCTTCCTGGGCCTGGGCCACCTCCAAATCCGCCAAAGCCACTGCCTGGTCATAGCTTTCCTGGGCATGGGCCAGATCCGAATCCTGCTTTTCCTGGGCTAGCTGATTCTGCTGTCTGGCATCCTCCTGGGTCAGGCGTGCCTGCTCCATCTCAGCTTCTATGGATGCTCTCGTTTTCTTCAGAGTCTTCATATCCACCTGAAACAGCAGATCCCCCGCTTCCACCTGGTCCCCTTCCTGGACGTTCATGGAAGTAATCTTCATCTGCGCCACAGTGAAAACTGCCTGCTGCTTTGTGCTCTCCACGTTTCCTGTTCCGCTGATACTGTGGTCAATGACCATTTTCTTTATGGGTGATGTCGTCACCTGTGCCACCCGGAAGGAATCCACACTTCTGGAAAATACCGTCAGAAGACACATGACCAGAAAAAAGATTCCCAGGGCCTGCAATGCTTTCTTTCGATTCATATCCTACTCCTTTGAGGCTGTGGCCACAATTCCCTGCTCCAGATACTCCTGGCCTGCCAGGAAAATACACACAGCCGGTATCAGTACCACCACCGATGTGGCAAAAGCCAGACCTGCCCGGTCCATCCCGATATTCGGAAGGAACAAAGACAGAGGCCACAGTGCTTTTGTCTTCAGAAATGCCATAGGCTGCTCAATCAGGTTCCAATATTCCAGAAAATCCAGAACCAGCGCCGAGAGAATCCCCGGAGAACCCAGGGGAATCCCGATTTTCAGAAAAATCTGAAACTCCCCTGCCCCGTCCAGTCTGGCCGCTTCCAGAAGGCTGTCCGGCACTCCACAGAAGAACCGGTACATGATAAACACCGGAAATGTGGAGAATACTGCCGGGAGAACAATGCCCGCCTGGCTGTCCAGAAGGGAAAGCCAGTCCAAAACCAGATAATCCGACAACATCAAGACCTGGAAGGGCATCATCATCAGAACCAGATACAGAGTGAACAGCACCTTTCTTCCCGGAAAATGAAATTTTGCCATTCCCCAGGCCGCCGGCACCGCCACCAGAAGCTGGCCGGCCAGAATCTCTCCCGTCATTTTCACTGAATTCCAGAACATCTCATAGAACTCTGGCGAATCAAAGAGCAGTTTCACATAGGATTTCAAGGTGGGATACAGGGGAAATAGTTTCCATTCCATATACCCGGGTGTCTCCTGCAAAACCGGCGCCAGCATTTCCTGAAGTTCCACATCTCCTGTCAGTGACCCCGTCACCAGAAACAGCACCGGGGATAACATCCAGGCAGCCAGAATCCCCAAAAACAAAATCCGAATCTTCTTCATTTTCTCACTCCTTTACATCCCAGGCTTTTTCCAGACAGAATACCAGAAGAAAGATCACCGCACCGGTGACCACGGCGCCAGCCGCCATCTTGTCAAAGGACAGGTCCCGGTACCAGTTATTAAACAGATGCTGCAGAAGGTACATACTCTCATGGGGATAATCTCCCGCCACCAGGTAGGCCTCCCGGAACACCTTGAACGAATTCAACAGAGACAGAACCGTGACTGTAAACGCACAGGGCAGAAGGTTTGGAAGAGTAATCCAGACAAAACACTGCCAGGAATCTGCCCCGTCCACCTTCGCCGCCTCATAGAGACTGTAGGGGATTCCGGACAAGCCGGCCAGCCATAAGATCACGTCATAGCCAAGATTCCGCCAGAGATAACTGAACACCAGAACACCAAAAGCGGCAGAGGAATTCATCCAGTCCACTCCTGTAAGATGCAGCCCTGTCAGAATGCGGTTGAGAAGCCCCTGCGAGTGGAACAGCAGCCGCCACAGCAGCACCACTGAGGCCACCGGTATGGCCATGGGAATCAGAAACGCACTTTTCAACGCCTGCCGGTGCCGGATTTTCCCGGACAGAAGTAATGCCGCCGCCAGGGACAGAACCAAAAGCAGCGGAATACAGACTCCCACAAAACGCAGGGTATTCCAGGCTGCCAGCTGAAACGCCGTGTTCTCAAACACATCCAGATAATTACGGATTCCCACAAATTTCCCGGTCACTGCCTCCCCGAAGGAACGCCTGATCACATCCAAAAAGGGCAGGAACACAAACAGGCTCACTCCCGCCAGGCTGGGAGCCAGAAACAGAAGTCCTTTTAACTGAGACTTGCCAAATTTCTTCATATGTTTATCCTTTCTGAAAAGCTCTTTTCAGAATGAAATTATCACGGCAGTCTCTAAACTCTCTCTAAAGGAAATTTTCCGCATAAAAAAAGGACCGCACACCGGTCCTTTCACTGTTCTTCCTGAAAAATCTTCTTTCCCATATCATAATAGGTGAATTCTCCCTGAACCAGGAGCTTTCCCTCATCGTTTCGGATCTGTACTTGGAAGACACTGATCCGTTTCCCATGTTTGATCACTCTCGCCTCTCCAGTCAGTTCTTTCACCTGAAGAGCCGGAACCAGATAATTGATACTGGCGTTCACTGTGGTGGAATAATCTCCGTACGAGGAAGCTGCCGCGCCGGCCACCGAATCCGCAATACTGAACAGACAGCCCCCGTGGACGGATCCAAGAAAATTGGTGTGATCTTTCTCCACCGCCAGTTTCACCTTCGCGTAACCTTCCCGAATCTCCACCGTCTGAATCCCCAGCTTGCGGGTGAAATGATTCCCTTCATCCCGAAACTGAATCAATTTTTCATAATCCATATCTTGTCACTCCTCTCCTTCTTTGTTCACCTGATCTTCAAGCGGCAGGTACAATAACAACGCAAAAACACCTCCGGAAGTCTGAATCTGGATTCCGCCGCCGTGACGGCGGACAATCTCCTGCATACTCAAAATTCCAAATCCATGCCGGCTCCTGTCCTGTTTCTCCGTGAGAAAGCGTCCTCCTTCCTGCCTTGGAACCTCCCGTATGGGATTACTCACCTTCAGCACAAACAATCCCTTTCTCATGTGCGTCTCCAGAGAAATCTTATGTTCTTCCGCTGCCAGCCTGTCACAGGCTTCCATCGCATTGTCCAGAGCATTTCCAAAGAGAGCACAGATATCTGCCTTCTCAAAAGGCAATTCCGCGGGAATATCCACCGTCGGGCAAAACCGGATTTTCTTCTGTTCCATCAAAGACTGTTTCACACTGAGGACCGCATTCACCACCGGCTCCCCGCAGTATTTCCGGGGACCGGTCAGAGCCGCACTCTCCAGAAGGCTCTGGATATAAGTCTGTTTTTCTTCTTCCGGAAGAACTGCCAGCGCCTGCAGATGATTCGCCATATCATGCTTCAGCCGTCTCACCTCGAAATTCTGCTGTTCCAAAGACTCATAATACTTCTGGTTGATCTGGTCCAGCATCCTCTCCTGCTCCATCTTCTGCTGCCGGATCAGCACCGTGACCGCCCAGAGCAGGCCCACCAAAGACAGACCGGATAAAATCATCAGAATCAACGCCTGAAGATTTTCCATGAAATCCATCCGATAACTCTGGCGGTTCAAAAGGGCCACAGTGATCACCACGCCAATCGGCGTGCACGTCAAAAGGAGCATAAGCCTCCACAAAGCCGGGCTTAACTCATATTCTCTGGTCATGCGCAGCCTCTTGGTCGCCAGGTAAAAAATCACAGCAAACAAAATCCGAAGCATCGCTGTACAATACCGGTCTAATTGAAAAAAATTGTCAATCACCGCGTTGAAGGCAAACACCCCGCTCATAATCATCAGGCCGATGGTCACCTTCTTCAGAAAGCTTCCCCGGCAGGCACACAAAAGGCAGAGCAAGAAGCACAGAAACGTGGGAATCAGATTGATCCAGTCTCGAAAAAAGATCACCATATTGATCTGCACCGCACAGCCCAAAAGCAGAATTCCCTGATTCCACCATCCCTTTTTGCATTCCAGAAGATTTTTCACTGCCAGCTCCAAAGCCACACCGGAGACCGCCAAGAAAAAACACCCGAAAAAGACCTTCCACATTCCAATTCTTCCTCCACCTGTAGACTGCCTCCAGTATAACACACTCCGGATAAATCGCAAAGAAGTGAGTCCCCATTTCACGAATGAGGACTCACTTTCTGACACACATTATCGATTTTTTCCGTTCTATATAAGACCTTCTGCTTCCAGGAAGTCAACGGCAACATCTTTGGGAGTTCTTCCCTCCACGTCCACCTGGTAGTTCATCTCCATCATCTCGTCGGTGCTGATGGCACCTTCCAGCTTCGCGAAGACTTCTTCCAGTTCCGGATATTTCTCAAAAGTCTCATTTCTTGTGACTGCCACAGCCTGATAAGGCGGGAAGAATCCGATATCATCTTCCAGTTTCACCAAATCCATGCTCAGCAGCAGGGCGTCTGTCTCAAAAGCATCGATCACATCGATTTTTCCGGAGGTCAGCGCCTGATAGCGGATATTTCCCTCTAATCCCTCCACAGACTTGAAGGAGACATCAAAATCCTTCTCCAGCTTCGGGAGCAGGTCCTCTCTCTGGGTAAACGCAGTGGTACATCCCAGTCGGAGAGAGGAAGCATTGGCGATCAACTGAGACAAGGTTGTCAGATTATACTCCTGGGCCGTCTTCTTGGTCACCGCAAACACATAGGTGTTGCTGAATCCCAGGGACTTCGAAACCTCCATCTGATATTGTTCCTGCATTCCCTCCTTGACACTTTGATAGACTTCCTCCGGATCCGTGGAGAGGCTTTCCTTCAACACATTGGCGCTGAGGACACCGGTGTAATCCGTGAAGGTGTCCAGCTCACCGCTCTCCATGGCAGACATGGTGATCATGGTGCCATTCAGGTTGAACTTCTCTTCCACTTCAAGGTCCGTCTGTCCCTGAATCAACTGGCTGTAAATATTTCCCAGGATCAAAGCCTCCGTGAAATTCTCACTTCCCACGACCACTTTGTCCCTGGTGTTCTCAATCATCGATGCCACCGAGGAGACACAGGGCAGCACCAGAACAATCACAAGACAGACCATCGCAACCACTGTTCTTCGGTTTCTCTCTTTTCTGGGACGGTTAATCACCTTGTCCGCTGATTTCAAGCCTTCCGGTGTCAGCCCCTGTTCTACTTTACCGAGGATAAAATCCACAACCAGAGCCAGAAGACAGGCCGGGATTGCTCCCAGCAGCACCAGATCCGCATCGTTGGCATTCAGTCCCAGATTGATGAACCAGCCCAGGCCGCCTGCGCCCGCGAAAGCGGCAATGGTCACGGTTCCCACGGCGGTAACCGCCGAAATCCGCACACCTGCCATGATATACGGCATGGCGATAGGAATCTGAATTTTATACAGAGTCTTGAACTTGGACAGCCCGATACTGCTGGCCGACTCCAAAATCATGGGATCAATTCCAGTGATTCCAATATAGGTGTTCTTGATAATCGGAAGCAGGGCATAGATAATCACCATGATAATCGCCGGTTTCTGTCCGATTCCGACAATGGGAACCAGAAAGGCCAGAAGCCCGATACTTGGGATGGACTGCATGATATTCGCGATCCCGATTACGATCGAGGAGGCTTTCTGATTCTTGGTCACCGCGATTCCCAGGGGGACACCGATCAAAATGGAGATCAGCACGGCGGCCGAGGTCATCTGCATATGTTCCATGAACAGTCCCAGAAGTTCTCCTTTTCTCTGCATAAATACTTCTAAAAATCCATTCATTCCACCGCCTCCTCACTGGTTCTGTAACGTCTGCTCAAGGTGGCAAGCAGAATACTCTTCGACAGGCTTCCCCGCAGTTCCCGTCTCTCATTTAACACCGGAATAATTCCGGATTTCTTATAATCAATCTCATCAATAATATCCTGAAGAGAAGTGTCCTCACAGACCGTCACATAATCGGAAGAGAGCACCTCTCCCAGATTCCTGGACATTTCCTGTCCGCCCAGATCTCTCAAATCTTCCAGCCAGACCATTCCCTCGAAGCAGCGGTTTTTTCCGCTGACGACAATGATACTGTTGATGGCATTCTGTCTCATGGTCTGCAAAGCCTGCAGAACCGTACGGTCCTTTGACAGAATGTAAGGCTCTTTGCACATGATATCCGAGGCATGGATATAACGGGGGTTGCCCCAGATACGGTTCTTACCCACAAATTTTTCCACATAATCATTGGCCGGATGTTTCAGGATCTCCTCTGTCCGGTCAAACTGTATGACATTTCCATTCTGGATGAAGCAGATCTTATCCGCACACTTGATGGCCTCATCCATATCATGGGTCACAAACACAATGGTTTTATTATACTCTTTTTGTAATTTGACAATCTCATCCTGCAGTTCCTCACGGGTGAGAGGATCCAGCGCGGAAAAAGGTTCGTCCATCAAAATCAAGTCTGAGTCCGTGGCAAAAGCTCTGGCCACGCCAACCCTCTGCCTCTGTCCTCCTGACAGCTGGCAGGGATAGCTGTTGCTGTACAGCTTTGGTTCCAGGTTCACCATATCCAGGAGCTCAAAAATCCGCTCCTGCCTCTTATCCGGCTCCATCTTCTCCAACTGGGGAACAATCTCCAGATTCTCACGGACCGTCAGATGGGGGAAAAGGCCTCCTTCCTGCACCACATAACCAATCTCCTGCCGAAGCTTCATGTTGGGTATGTCCCGCACAGACTTGCCGTCAATTAAAATATCTCCCTGGTTCATGGGGAGAAGTTTATTGATCATCTTCAAAAGCGTTGTCTTGCCGCATCCGCTGGATCCGATGATGGCGATAAACTGTCCGGACTCGAATACCATATTGATATTTCGCAGAACAAGCTTGTCTCTGTAGGATTTTGAAACATTTTTAAATTCTATCATTCACGTTTTACCTTTCTCAGGCTTCCTGTGTTTCTGCTGTATCCAATTCTTTTTTCATGAGCAGCCGATCCAGTCCACCATATTTCTTTAAACGGGCTACCGGATGATAGTTCGATTTTATGAAATTGTTGTAACTATAGGAATTTTCCGGATCAACTGTCCCAAGTATGATCTTTTTTCCCGCCCTCAGGCACAGTTCTTCCATTCTCTTTTCCATAAAATTCTGCAGACCATTCCCCTGATAATCGGGATGCACAAAGACATCGGAATAATCTGCACAATCTCTCACCATATCTTCCTCTTCATACAAATCATGGCCGTATTCCACATTCTCTAAGAGACACTGCAAAGAAGCGATCACTTTCCCCTCCACAAGGCAAAGCAATCCAAAACCATCTCTGAGAACCGCCTCAAAATCTTCTCTGCCTGACGGAGCAAACCACCGCTGGTTTGTCATCTGATCACGCACGTAATTCCTCAATGCCAGAGTCTCCTCCAGCAAATCCTCCGTCATATAATACAATTCCCCGTACTTTTGATTTTTCTTCAACCAGATTTGTTCTCTCATCTTATTCCTTTACGCTTTCAATTTTCTGTAGGCAGCATGATCCTCCTGAATCTTTTTCAGAGCCTTTGGCTCCTGCGCAAGTTTCACAAACAGCTGCATCAAAATCGCGGCGCCGTCTCTCAGAGCTTTTCCGGCAGCCGGTGTATGAAGCCGCTGTTCGAACTCTCTGCGGTGTACCACGCATTCCGGATCATTTCCTGTGATATCGATCAGTGGATGAAAGACAGGAACTTTCATATTGACATTCCCGATATCCGAGGAACCGCCAGGTCCGGGGGACGGCTTCACCGTACGTCCCACATTCGCAAAAAATCCTTCCATCATTTCCTGCATGTACTCATTCCAGTACAACTCACCATAATCCGGATATCTCTGAACCCATTCCACCGTCGTGCCCGTGGCCAGAGCGGCCCCTCTCGCACAGTCCTCGGAAATTTTGTTCAGCTTCCACAATCCCTCCAGGGTCGCGGCACGATAATAATAATCCAGACAGACTTCCTCCGGTACTACATTGGGGGCATCTCCGCCTTTGGTGATAATGCCGTGAAACTGACAGTCCTTGGTAATATGCTGTCTCCACATATCCATGGCATCCATGAACAGACGGGCGCCATTCAGGGCGTTCAGACCTTTCTCCGGAAAGGCGGACGCATGTGCCGCCTTTCCGTGAAAGGTAAAATACCGGTCATTGGAAGCCAGAATCTCAAAATTCGCCTGATCGCTGTTGTACAAATGCATCATCGCCACAAACTCATAGCCGTCGAAACCGCCGTCCCGGGACATATAGCATTTGCCTCCCACGAACTCCTCGCCGGGAGTTCCGATCAGATCCACCCGGAGGGGCAGATCCGGGAAACTGTCCCGGAGAGCCAGTGCCGCAAGGACACTGATCGCGCAGCTGTAAGAATGTCCGCATGCATGTCCGATCTCCGGAAGCGCATCATACTCACACAGAAGAGCGGCCTTCTTTCTCTTGTCAGAGTTCTGATCCACTGCCAGAAAGGAATGGGGCATATTCGCATAAGGTGTTGTCACCTCATACCCTTCCTCTCTCAGGAAATTTACGAGATATGCGCAGGATTCCTTCTCCTCCCCGCTGATCTCCGGATGTTCGGTGAGATAATCTCCCAGCTTCTGTGCTTTCTGAAAATAATGTTCGATTCCTCTAAGAATTTTTTCCATATGACTTCTCTGCCTCTTAACATTTCTGTGTAAAACGACGGATACCTAACGGTATTTCACAATCAGGGCATCGGCTACGCCGACTCCTTCCCCTTCCGGATATACAAAGAGCGGGTTGATATCCAGCTCTTTCAGATGGTCTTTGTTCTCGCTGGCAAACTGGCTTACCCCTGCAATCGTCTGGCAAAGCACCTTCAGATCACATTTCGCGGAGCCTCTGTATCCGTTCAGTAGTTTGAAGGACTTCAGAGATTTCAGCATCTCCAGGGCCTCCCCTTCTGACACCGGAGCCGGATAGAGTGCAACATCCTTGAACACTTCCACAAAGACGCCGCCCATGCCTACCATCACCATAGGTCCGAACTGGGGATCGTTGTTGACACCCAGGATCATCTCCACACCTGGTTTGAGCATCGGCACCATAAGGATACCGTTGATCACTGCGTCCGGGCGTTTTTCTGTCACGCTGGACATAATCTCTTCGTAGGCCTTCTTGGCCGCCTCGCCGCCTTTGATGTTCAGCTTCACACCGCCCACATCACTCTTGTGGAGAATGTCAGCGGATTCTATCTTCATGGCCAGAGGAGTGTCCACACTGTCTGCGAACGAAACTGCCTCTTCCACAGATTTCGCGATAATCTCATTTGCCACCGGAATGCCGTATTTCGCCAGCTCTACCTTGCTGTCATGCTCAGACAGAGCATAGGATTCCTGGCTGGACGGTTTTCCTGCTGCCAGTTCCAGAGTCTTCTCTTGTGGTTTGTACGCGATGAAATCAGACAGATGGCGAAGCATCTTAAACGCATACACTGGCGGCGGCAGAACCGGCACACCGATCTTGAAAAGTTTCTCCTGGTATTCCGGATTTCTGGTATTCTCCGCAAACGGGATCATTGCGATCGGCTTGCAGGAATCGCCCTTTTCCTTCACAACCTTCTCAATGCCTTCATACATATAGTGGATAGCCGGATCGGCGATTTCCAGAAGAAGGGTATAACCGATGAGAACCATACCGATATTCGGATCGTCCATCACTGTGCGCAGAGCACCTGCATAGGCATCTGCGTCATAGGACAGGCTGGCAGTCATATCCAGAGGATTGTTGGGAGATGCATAATCCGGAAGCTGCTCTTTCAAGCTCGCCAGAGTCTCCGGTGTGAAATCCGGGTACTCAATGCCGTTCAGGCTTCCCACATCCGCACAGATTCCAGTCTCGCCGCCGGAGAGATTCATGGAAGCGAAAGTTGCCTTATCCGGAATCTTCTTCAAGGTGGAGAGCATCAGAGACATTGCGATGAGTTCTTCCAGGTCATCCACACGGATAGCGCCGAATTTCTTCAGCACAGCATCAAAAGACGCATCGGAACCGGACAGACTTCCGGTGTGGGATGCCGCGATGGCACCGCCCTTCGCACTTCTTCCTGCCTTCAGAATTACCACAGGTTTTCTCTTCTCTGCCGCTTTTCTCAGGGCATTGGCAAATTTGTTGGCGTCCTTGACACCTTCAATATAGATACTTACAACCTTGGTATCCTCATCCTCTACCAGGAACTCCATATAGTCTTCCATCTGCACAATCTTGCCGTTACCGGCTGAGATAATATAGGAAAAACGGGTTCCCGGATCATCCATCATAGACAGACAGAGCTGTCCGCTCTGGGACACCACGCCCACACTGCCTCTGCGGTCTCTCTTTGCGGAGATGAACGCGAAAGCCTGTACATTATCCACATAGTTCACAAATCCGGCACAGTTCGGTCCCATCACTGCGATATCCAGTTCTTTCGCCGCCGCGATCAGATCCGCCTCGTTCTTACGGCCTTCCTCCGTTCCCACTTCTCCGTATCCGCTGGCGAACACAACCGCGCCGCCGCATCCTTTCTGCGCGCCTTCCTGCAAAAGAGGGATTACGGTCTTCTGAGCGGTACAGATCACCATCAGATCAATGGTATCCGGCACATCGCTGACAGTCTTATAACAGGGAACTCCAAATACGCTCTCTCTCTTTGGATGAATAAAATATACCCTGCTTCTGTCTTCCACGTAAGTCAGAATATTCCGGCACACGTCTCCGCCGAAGCCATTCTTCTCACTGGCTCCAATCACTGCGACAGACCTGGGCTTTAATAACTTTGTCAAATCCATATTGTCATCCTCCATTTTACCATTTCTTATCGGTTGTCACTTCAGGCTGAAGGATTATTTGCCTTCCACACCTCTCCGATAACAGGCAACATTTTTCTCATTGAATTTTCCTTTTCCTTTCTTCTCAAAGAAAGATACAATTGCCTTCTCCAGATAATCCACCGTAAACAGGTCACTGTTTGCAGCCAGAGCACCCAGCATAACCAGGTTCGCGCCCTTCGGATTGTTCACTTCCATGGCGATGTCTGTCGCGGGAATCTTCACCACTTTGATATCATCACGGTAGGTACGGTCCTCCGGAACGATGGAGGAATTCACCAGAAGCAGTCCTCCCGGTTTCAGCTGATCTTCAAATTTGTCGATCGCCGGTGTATTCATGGTCAGTAAAATATCAGGATTTTTGGAAATCGGGCTGGCGATCAGTCCGTCACTGATTTTCACCGTACAGTTGGCTGTACCGCCTCTCATCTCAGAACCATAGGAAGGATAGAACAGAACATTCTTATCCAGCTCCATGCCAGCATTGATCAGTATCATACCTGCTGTCAATACTCCCTGTCCGCCGAATCCGGCACAAATCATTTCCTTTGCCATTGCCTACTCCTCCTTCTTATCTTTAAATTCACCCAGCGGGAAGTATTTCACCATCTCATTTGTGATTCTCTCCACACTCTTCACTGGTGTCATATTCAGGTTTGTTGGACACGGAGACAAAAGCTCAACCAGACAGAAGCCTTCTCCTCTCATATGTTTCTCAAATGCTTTCTTCACATATTTCTTACACTGCATCATTCCCTTGGCGTCTGCCATGGAACCTCTCGCGAGGTAAGCAATGTCAAATCCGGTGAACGCCTGCTCTACCCGGAACGGCATTCCGGCCTTCTTCGGATCTTTTCCGTGAGGTGTGGATGTGGTGATCTGTCCCGGAAGAGAAGTCGGAGCGCACTGTCCGCCTGTCATTCCATACAGACTGTTGTTGATTACGATTGCCACCACGTTGTCATTGCGGATTCCGGTGTGCATGGTCTCAGCCATACCGATGGAATATGCCGCACCGTCTCCAATGTATGCCATAACCGGGTTCTCCGGACGTACTTTCTTCACACCGACAGCTGTCGCGATTGGTCTTCCGTGAGCTGCCATAATCGTATCGAATCTCCAGGAGTCAATATTCAGGGAACCGCAGGCAACGTCAACCACTGCCAGCAGCTTCTCGCTCAGTCCCATCTCCTCCATAACCTCAGCGATGATACGCACTGCAAGGCCATGTCCACATCCTGGACAAAATCCACTCTGGGTAAATGTAATTGTTTCAGGAGCCACTAATCTCATCTTATACTCCCTCCTTCTTCAGCATTTCTTTTGCTTTCTCGATGATTCCATCCGTCTCCGGAATTTCAAAAATGGATCCATAATGGTCTACCGGATATTTTCCTTCTGTAGCCAGTTTCACATCGTCTACCATCTGTCCTAAGATATTCATCTCCACAGTCAGGAACGCTTTCGCAGCCTTTGCCTCCTGGAACGCTTTCACTGGGAATGGCCACAGAGTGATCGGGCGGATCAGACCTAACTTGAAGCCCTGCTCTCTGGCAACGTCCACTGCCTCACGGCACACACGGGAGCTGATTCCGTAAGCAACCAGAACCACTTCTGCGTCCTCAACCTGGATATTCTCATATCTCTGCTCTGTCTTCTCGATCTGATCGTATTTGTCAGAGAGATAGCTCTCATAATTCGGATCTGTGTAGTATACGTTCTGAATCTTTCTCTGCTCGGTGCCTTTCTTACATCCTTTGATGGTCCAGTCAAATTTATTGATATCATGCTCCTGGAAAGGCGGGATCTCCACTGCCTCGATCATCTGTCCGATCGCCGCGTCAGACGCGATCAGCACCGGATGACGGTATTTCTCAGCCAAGTCAAAAGATTCCACCATCAGATCCGCGTTCTCCTGAACGGATGCCGGGGCCAGAACGATGGTACGGTAGTCGCCGTGTCCGCCGCCGCGGGTCAGCTGCCAGTAATCTCCCTGTCCCTGAGCGATGTCACCCAGACCAGTTCCGATACGCATAACGTCAACGATCACTGCCGGCAGGTCTGCCGCTACCAGATAGGAGATTCCTTCCTGTTTCAGAGAAAATCCCGGTCCTGCGGAAGTAGTGAGCGCTCTCGCGCCTGCCGCGGAAGCTCCCAGTACCATGTTGATACCAGCCAGCTCAGACTCTGCCTGAATAAATTCTCCGCCTACTTCTTCCATTCTCCAGGATAAATATTCCAGAATTTCTGTCTGTGGAGTAATGGGATATCCACTATAGAAACGACATCCCGCTGCCAGCGCAGCCTCAGCGAGTGCCTCATTTCCTTTTAATAACACCTTAGCCATAACTGACCTCCTTTATCTTATCTCAAATACATAGTCGGGACATACCCGGTAACAGGTTCCGCATACAATACATTTCTCTTCATCCACTACGATCGTGTCATATCCTTTTGCATTCACATGTCCGGATTTGCTGATCGCGCCCTTCGGACATGCATTGATGCAGTACCCACAACCCTTGCAGCGCACAGGATTTGTGTATACTTTCTCTGTTCTTTCTTTTGCCATCACAAGATATCCTTTCTCTTTTAATTTATTTTTCTTTTCCGCACAAAACTTTGTGTCACGCAGGCCAAAGACATTCCGGTCTATTGCGCCGGGGCTTTCCGGCCAATCTTATAAATGAGAAGTGCCAGAAGACATCCTACGATTCCGGACACTGCCAGGAAGGTAAAGATATAGTTGTATCCTGCCCCGCCGAAGCTGTCCAGCCAGCTTCCGAACAATACGGAGTAGATGGAGTCCGGAAGATAACCGATGATGGAAGCGATACCAATGACCGTACCCGTCATCGCTCTTGGAATTCCTGCCTCACTGACTGTGGAGAAAATAACTCCGTACATCATCATGGAGAACGCTCCCGGAATCAGTGTGTACAGACTTGCTGCCATCGGGCTGATGTCTGCCGGCAGAAGCATCACGCCTGCGAACAGAGCCGCCAGTATAATGAACGCGGTCATCAGCCATTTACAGGTGGATTTGAATACTTTGTCTGCCAGAAGTCCGCCCACCGGAGCCAGAAGAAGCAGCAGGTAATTCCGAATGATGGAGATCAGTCCGGAGCTCTCCGGAGAAACACCCATCACTTCTGTCAGGTATGGATTGAAATAAGAGGTACTGGTGTAGAAACCATAACCGCAAAGCACAGTCATAGATACAATCCACACAACCGGATTTTTCACCAGCTTAAGCACATCTGACAGTCTAAACTTGGAATCGTCATCCTCGGAAGAGGACTTCGCCGCTGTCAGGGTTTTATCTTCTTTCATCAGGAAAATCAGAAGAATCGCCGCCACTGCGGTCACAGAACCGCCGGAGATAATCGCCCGAACGAATCCGCTTGTCATATCGCCGCCTGCTGTGCCGTAGATATTCAGCGCCAGGCTGTTTGTCAGGGCACCCGTCAATCCGTTGCAGGCATAATACAGACCATACATAAATCCCTGCTCATGATCATCTCCCACCATACGAACGGTTTTCATCAGAGAAGACCAGAAAACGAAAGCAGTACTGAAAGAAAGGCCCAGCCAGATAATCATGGCAATGACGAACTGAAGCGTAAACGCATAGATATAAGCCAGTGCCGTTGTACTCAGCAGGGAAATAATCAACGCTTTCTTCGGTGAAACCTTGTCGGCGATGATTCCGCCAGGTATGTACAGGATCATGTTGCCCACCGTATACATGGTGAGAAGAAGACCTGACTGGGTATTGCTGATTCCCATCGCGGCAATCTGAGCGTCATAAAAAACATACTTTATATATGGAAGAAAATAGATCGATCCTCCTGCCAAACCCAAAGTAATAATTGTAAGATACTTTCTCAATTTTGAATTCATATAAAACCTCCCTCGGTTACGGCCCGCGTCGCCCTTTGTACAAGCAAAAACTCGATAAAAGCTCTTTCCTATACAAAAACAGTGATGGAAAAAGGGACACCAGCAAACGCCCTTTCGTCCCTTTTCCTGTTAGTCTCTGTTTTATTCTACATTTTCAATTACATATCAGGTGTGTCGGATTTGTCCGGTGTGAACAGTCTTCTTGCCACATCACGGGTGAATTCTCCAGTCTTCGCAGCCTCCTCGAATACCACTCTGGTCTGTTTACGGATCAGATCAACGGTATCTTTCACGATTGCCGCTGCGGCATCCTCATCGTTCATGTTCTCGATCTTCACTACACGGAAGATGATTGCCTCGTAGATACGAATTCCACCCAGGTTGGAAATGAAGTCTACAGCGACGTCCACGTTGTTCTTGCGGAGGATTTCGTCTGCTTCCGGTGTGGTAGGAATGTTTGCCGCCTCAACAACCAGAGAAGCTTTGATCTTGTCTGCATTGTCTTTGTTGATTACATCTTCCAGAGCTGCCGGAATCAGAATGTCACATTCCTGGCTCAACCATTCGCTGTTGGGAAGGATCTCGTAATTGTCCTCGAAAGCTTCTTTGTTCAGCTCACCCTTTGGAAGTCTGGTCTCAACCAGTTTCGGAATGTTCAGACCGTCCTTGCAGTAAACCAGTCCGTTGACATCAGCGATACCAACTACTTTGTATCCCATCTTGTTCAGAGAGTATACACAGCTTGCTCCCACACATCCAAATCCCTGGATGACTACGGTAGCGCCTTCTTTTCCGCCTTTGATCTTCCATGCCTCATCTGCTGCCGCAGCAACACCGTAACCGGTGATCATATCGTACATCTTGAATCCATCGTAGGTCAGCTCTTTCTCAGCTCTGTCATGGTTGATGATTCCCTGATGGATATCCGGATCTTCCTTCATAGCCTTTGTCTGAGGAATACCGATTCCCAGATCATCCAGAATTCTCAGAACATCTGAGTAATCCACACCCAGGTCCCCGCCGATGGATACACCAGCTTTGATGTAAGGAGCTGTCGCGGTCAGGAATCTGCGCAGAACATCCAGTGCATCCGGAGCCTTGTAATCGTAAGCGATACCTGCTTTACATCCGCCGGTTGTCAGAGACTCACATGCTTTGTATTTGTAGCCCATGGTAGTTGCAAGACGTACAACTTCTTCTTTGGTTACGGTAGGATGCATTCTTGTTCCGCCTCCACAGTAATGTCCTACGAAGTTGTATGCACACATCCATCCTTTTGCATCTGTCTCTGTGTCGTTCCACTCCACCACTACGTAAGGTTTGTTTGCCATTTGAAAAATCCTCCTTTGTTTTACGTTCTTTATTGCAGAACGCTGTTCTTAATTATGAACTAATTAAAATCCCGGTTTCCCGGGTTGAGGGCAATTGTTCTTTATTAAAGAACACCGTTCTTGTTTTTTGTGAGTTTAGAGTACCACCTTTTGACTAATATTTCAAGATTAATCTTTCAAAAGGCAACATTTTTATAAAAAGTGCACAATTTCCATTCTGTAATTTATAACATCTTCTGAATTTCATTTCCATAGGCTTTTAGTATTGACGCCGTCTTCCGCACCGTCTCATCGCTCATTCTCAGGGATGGCGCACTGACGCTCAAACCTGCCTCCACCTGTCCTTTGTGGTTCTTCAGGACAATCCCCACGCACTTCATTCCGAAGTTCAGCTCCATATTGTCAATCCCGTACCCTCTGCGCCGGGTCCGGTCCACTTCTTTCATGAGAGCCTCGAAATCTGTAATCGTATATTCCGTGTACGCCTCCAGCGGCTCCTGAATCAGCTCCGCGATCTCCTGCTGGCTCATGGTGGCCAGAATGGCTTTTCCCACACTGGTACAATACATTTTGCAGCGCTCTCCCGCCACAGACTGCCCCATCATCTTCTGATTGTGGGGATAGACCGCCTCCACGTAGACCATCTCATCCCCCTTGGGAATGGTCAGATACACCAGCTCATTGGTCTCCTCGGCAATCTTCTCCATGTAAGGCAGGGCAATCTTACTGATATCCAGGTTCTGGCGGTAGGCTCTGCTCAGAGAGAACACTTCAATGCCCAGACGGAATTTCCCCGAATCCGGATCCTGTTCCAGGTATCCCATTGCCTTAAATGTCATCAGGATATTGTGGACATTGCTTTTATACAAACCCAGCTTCTCGCTGATCTCCGTCACACCAAGGGGCTGTTTTTCCACGAAGCAGTGCAGAACTTCCAGGGCCTTCTGCAGGCTTTTTACTTTAATTTCTCCTCCATCTTTCATATGCTACAACCTTTCCATAAATTTTTATTTACCAATCGCAACCTATCTCAACTAATATTTATCACACCTTAAAAATTTTTTCAACAACTATTTTCCAGCATCGTCTTCGCAAGTTTGGCCATCGCAGTCTCCTTTAAGCTTCTGCTCATGGGAAGCTCCTGTCCATTCACAGTCACACGGGTGCTGTCCATGTGTTCCACCCAGCGCGGGTTAACCAGGTATCTCTGATGAATGCGGATAAACGTTTCCCCCAGCTGTCCATCCACCTCATCCAGCTTCCCGTAAAAAGAATACTCCTTATCCCTCATTACCAGAGAGACCTTGCGCCTGTCGCTGTAGAAATACCGGATCTCCTCCAGCGGCATTCGGTAGATCCCGTCCACGTTTCGAAAGACAAACATCTCCTCTGTCTGTTCCCCCAGTGTCCTCTCCACGCGGTCAATCAGCTGCCAAAGCCGATCCGCCTTCACAGGCTTCATCAGATAATCCAGCGCACCCACCTGATAACCATCAAAGACGTAATCGGAATAACCTGTCACAAACACAATCAACAGCTTCTTGTCAAACTCTCTGATCTTTCCAGCTGTATCCATGCCATTTTCCCCCGGCATCTCCACATCCAGAAACAGCAGATCAATCTCTCCGGGATGATTCTTCAGCCAGTTCACCGCCACCGATCCGGATGAGAATTCATAGACGATCTCTCCCTCCCGCTCATCCAGAATATTCTCCAGCTGAAAACGAAGGGAATCTCTTGCCGCAGTCTCGTCATCACAGATCCCGATCCGAAACATATCCGGCACCTCCTTCCATTTCTTTTTTGTGCTACCATTTTAGCATAATACTTTCACAATAAAAAGTAAAACTGTCCAAAAATTTACACAGGAAGTGATAAAGTTTGCATTTTTTCGCTGTCTTGGCAAAACTTTACATTTCAACCGTCATCCATGACACCTCAAAATCCGTCCCCCCTTTTCTATGTTATAGTCTGTTCATAGACGAATCGTCTTCCCAGCAATCAAAAAGAAAGGACGTTGACGAATATGCTGTACGTGAAAAATCTTCATAAATCCTATCAGATCGGGAAAAAGGTCTACCCTGTGCTCAAGGGAATCAACATGAGTGTGGCTCAGGGAGAATTTGTGGCAGTGATGGGGCCCTCCGGTTCCGGGAAAAGCACACTTTTAAACTGTATTTCCTGCTACATTCCCTTCGAAGAGGGAACAATCACCCTGGGAGGGACAGAATTGAAAGGACTGAACGAGGACGGTCTGGCAAAGATCAGAAATGAAAAATTAGGCTTTGTCTTCCAGGATTTTATGCTTCTGGACGGCCTGACTGTCCGGGAAAATATCCTGGTGCCCAGAATCATCCAGGGAAAGGTGGACACCCAGGCTGCACTGCTGGCCGACCAGCTTATGAGTCTGTTCGGCATCGATCACATCCGAAGCAAATACCCCGCCGATATCTCCGGAGGAGAACGACAGAGAACAGCCGTGGCCAGAAGTCTGATCAACAATCCGCTCATGATTCTGGCCGACGAGCCCACCGGCAATCTGGACAGCAAATCCAGCCGCACCATCATTGAGGCATTTGAAAATGCCAAAAAACAGATGCACGCAACCATCCTGATGGTGACCCATGACAGCTTCTCCGCCTCGTTCTGTGACCGAGTAATCTTACTGAAAGACGGGATCGTATACCGCCAGATGGAAAGGACACAGAACCGCAGGGCTTTTCACGATCAACTGCTGAATGCAATCAAAGAAATGAGTGGTGATGCGCAATGATGACAATGACACAGATGGAACGAAAATTACAAAAAGCAGGACGCAGACAGGCCGTACTCTATCTCTTCTGCAATTTTATCTCCCTGATGCTGATCACAGCCTACGCGGCCATGATGTTCTCCAACACTGTACAGACCATCTTTCCGGAAAACGGAGACAGCCGAAAACAGATGATGGCCATCTTCGTGCTGACTTTATTCGGCTGCATGGTTTTTACCGTCTACGCCTCCAGCCTCTTTTTCCGCAAGAAATCCCGCCAGATGGGAATTCTCCTGGCTCTGGGAGCCTCCCGAAAACAGCTTTCTCTTGGCCTTTTGCAGGAGACCTTCTGGCTCAGCAGCATCTCCTCCCTGGCAGGAATGGCGGCAGGTTTTCCTTTTGTCATACTTCTGTGGAATGGCTTCCGGCTTCTGGTTGTGGACAGTTCCGAGATGGCACTCTCCTTGAATCCTGCGTGCCTGCTCATCGCCATCCCCTTTTTCCTCCTGGTGGTGGCCTTCTCCTGTATTACCGCAGTACGCTGCTTAAAACGGACCAACATCCTGGATGTCATCCAGGAAGAACATAAAAATGAACCTGTCAAAGAGCTGGGCAAATGGTGCGGACCTGCGGGAATTCTCCTGATCTTCGCCGGAGCCGCGGCAGGATATTACGCACCTGTCATTTACATGAATGCTTTGAACAAAATGGCTCCTCTTTGGACCAACTTTTTCTATCTTCCCGTTTTTATCGGACTGTACATGCTCATTCTCCATGTGGTAGTTCATGGGGTGATCCCTCACAGAAAGAATCCTTATAAAAATCTGATCTCCCGCAGTATGATGAAATTTCAGGGAAAACAGACCGTCAACAGTCTTCTGGTGTGTACCGTTCTGATGGCTGGGGGCGTCTTCGGAATTTTCTATCTTCCCATGATGGCAAGCGGACAGCTGACATCCCTTAGAAATCAAACCTATGACTACAGCTTTCCCTATCGTTCCGACCAGACTCTGCCGGATCAGAAACAAATCCAGGAGATGGCCAGCCGGTACGATCTGACCGTGGAAGATTATCATGAGGATGGATACGCCTTGCTGGCGCTGGACTCAGAGGCTGAGGTCATGGACACGGAAGACAGCTGGCATTATGAGTACCAGAGAATCAACTGCCAGGGACGTTTTCTGTCCGAAACTGCTTTTCGAAAACTGACAGGCAAATCCGTGGACATCCATCCCGGCCAGTACAAAGCCATCAACCGAACGGACGGCTCCGGCTCTTACGAGATCCGGACCGAGAGCAAAGTCATCACCAATATGGTCACCCGCCAGGAACTCGCCACCTCCTTTTCCGGATATGTGCCTTACGATGTTCTGTCCACAACCATTCCCTTTTATCTGCTGGATGACTCTGATTATGAGAAAATCACTCAGGGGCTGACCCCGGAATGGAAGGAAGTGATGGTATGCTTCAACATCCAGGGCGAGGACAGCTATGCCTTTGCCCGGGAACTCTTCCTGGCCATTGTGGATGCCAGCGGGCCGGAATGCGAACTTCCCAGCTACTATGACCGGGTGGAAAAAATTGTAGATGAGGAAAAAGGAGAGCCCTACTGGGGTGATTCCGATTCCATGACCAAAATCAGTTATGACAGCCCGGATTCCTCCGACTTTCGTTCTTACTGGACTTACATGCCAAAATTCCGGATTCTGGACCAGAATGACTTCCTGAAGACCTTCGCTGTCTTCCTGATGATGTTCCTGTTCATCTCCATCGTATGTATTCTGGCCACACTGATCATCTGCTATACCCGCTGCCAGACCATCGCCCTGAACAACCGTTACGTTTTCGACGATCTGCGAAGACTGGGAGGTTCTCCTAAATTTCTCGCATCGGAAGTGCGCGCCCAGTGCTCCAGAGTCTTTTTCCTCCCCTCCGTCATCGGCATGATTGCCATGTATCTGCTCTACATCAGCATCATGTATGTCAATGACGGCACAGGCATCTCCTCCACAGAATTGCTCGGTCTGCTTCTGTGCGCAGGTATTTTGCTCCTCATCGCCATCTTCGTCTATTTGGTATACCGGATGACAGTGAAAAAAATCTGTCGGCAGCTCGCCATTTCTGTCTGAGATCAGGCACCCCGCTTCGGCGGGGTTTTGCCTGCTATCGTTCACAAAAAATATAAAAAAATCAGCAACTCTAAAATATAACTTGAAAAAAGCAGAATAACCTGTATAATAAAAATATCTTACAATTCTTAACTATTTTTTACAAGGGCATAATGCCAAGTGAAAAGGTTTTAGATTTTCCAGTGGATTGTAACACTCTCACTGGTAGCGTCAATTTGTGATATGAGTATATCAACCACCTTGCGCTTATCGTCAAAGCTCACGGACTCCCA
>DXIX01000004.1 GCA_019112635.1 Candidatus Blautia intestinigallinarum
GATAGAAGGCAGGACAAAGAAAACTTGAAAAACACCGTCCAAACGGGGTGCATTTACAACTTCGGCAAAAGTATAGAAATGCAGTCCGGACTTTGTGCTGCCCTCATATATGGAATTTTACACAGAACAGGGAGAAAAAGCAACAGATCCCCCGGAAAAACAGGTCGAAAATGTTGCATTTACCTATGCTATGATGCATTTACAACTTCATAAAATTTCCAATGTGCATTTACAATTTCAATGTTGCATTTGGGATTTCAATTAACCAGTATTCAGTATAGCGAACAATACTATAACCGTCAACTATGAAAAACGATAATAAATAATTATTTGATATATAAACTGCTGGCGTATATACTTGCGTTATAGAAATGAAACCTGTAAAGGAAGTCTGACGATGGGCTGTAAATACTTGAAAAGAGGTATCCGTAGAATGACGGGGTTATCATTAACGTTTCTTCTGTCAACGGCATCCGTCCCTTCTGCGGCGCAACTTACACCTCGACAAAGGGGGCGCTCAATACGCTGACGAAGAATGTGGCTATGCGCCTGATTGACACAAACATCCGCTGTAATGCGGTGGCTCCCGGCGCCACGGTTACACCGGCGCATTTGGCGAATAAAGCGGGCGAACAGCCAGGCGGTGCAGAAATGCTCAAATACAGCGGCCATTTTGTCTATTTTCCCGGCCCGGAGTGCGACCCCATGGATCAGGCGTATGCCTGCCTGTATCTGGCCAGTAAAATGGGTCGGCATGTGAAGGGGCAGGTATTGCAGGTGTGCAATGGAGCGTTCCTATAATCAACGGGACAACTTAAATCTAAAATAAAAAGAAGGAGCTGAAATACCATGAAAAAACAGTTAATAGGCATAGTTGGCTTGCTTTTGACATTCGGTATTGCAATGACGGGGTGCAGCAGTTCATCCGGCGTGGCAGAATCCAGTTCTTCTGAGGAAAGCAATCGTGTCTCGTCCTCTCAGACGGCCAGCCAGTCCAGTGAAGAGGACGATAATATTCCAAGTTTGAATGCCACAGAGCTGACCGTTCAGTTTGGAGACGGCGGCGAATCTTTTATTATGCACTTGGAGGATAATTCAACCGCTGCGGCTATCGCAGGGTATGTGGGAACAACGGAGTGGCGCTTACCGGTATACAGCTATGATGAATCTGATGTGATGGAGTATTACGATGTGCCCAGCCGGTATGAGATTCCCGACAACAGTGAAACCGTGACTGAGGCTCATGCCGGAGAAGTCTTTTACTCTGATCCGAACCGTATCGTACTCTATTATCACGACGCCCAGATTAACGAGGATTATACCTTGATCGGCACTTTCGATGCCACAGACGAATTTGCGAATGCTGTAGAAAATAACCCCGTTCTGGAAGGTTGGGGGAATCAAATTATCGTAATCAGTGCTGGTGAGTGATGATGTGGAAAAAACAGTCTTTAGCTCAAAATGAAAATCCGTATGCCTATACTGTCGTGCAGAATTTGAAGGATGCCGGTTGTACCGATGAGATGGTGGAAAAGTTTATGGCGCTTCAGGGCAGCGAGGGTAAGGAACAGCAGCTCAGGCTTCTTTCCGGCCACAGGAAGCATTTGCTGGAGAAGCTCCATCGGGACGAAAGGCGGATTGACTGCCTGGACTATCTCATCTATCAGATGGAGAAAAAGGAAAAGTAATTGTAGACAAGGAGGTTTTCTTATGAAAGTGATTCAGAATCAGACCTTTGACGCGGAGCGTGCCCTTTACGGCAGCCGCGATATTTTGGTAAAGGATTGCTCCTTTGACGGCCCCGCTGATGGCGAGAGCGCTTTTAAGGAGTGCAGCAACGTGCAGGTAGAACGCAGTTTCTTCAATCTGCGTTATCCATTCTGGCACGACCATGGTCTTGTCATCCGCGATGCTGAGATGACGGAGCTTTGCCGGGCGGCCTTGTGGTACTCCGACCACATTACCATCGAGAATACGAAGCTTCACGGGATCAAGGCCCTGCGTGAGTGTTCGGACATTATGATGCGCGGCTGCGATATCATCTCTCCGGAATTCGGATGGTCGGCACATAACATCCAGATGGAGAACTGCGACGCCGAAAGCGAATACTTTATGATGCGTTCTACCAATCTGTGCTTTAACAAGGTACGGATGAAAGGAAAATATTCCTTCCAGTACATCGAAGATTCTGTGTTCGAGAACTGCACCTTTGATACCAAAGACGCTTTCTGGCACGCGAAAAACATCACCGTGCGAAACAGTGTAGTCAAGGGCGAGTATCTGGCATGGTACTGCGAGAATGTTACTTTTGAAAATTGCAAAATTATTGGGACACAGCCCTTGTGCTACTGTAAGGGTCTGAAGCTCATTAACTGCGAAATGGAAGGCTGTGACCTGGCTTTTGAGCGAAGCGACGTGGAAGCAACGATCACCACGCCGGTTATCAGCATCAAAAATCCGCTCCACGGCAGCCGGATCACAGTCCCGGCAGTGGGCGAGATCATCCGCGATATTGAAGAAGGAACCGGGAACGTGCAGACACAGCAGAAGGCCGATATCGCCTGCGCTTGCGCATAAGCAGATTTAGGGGGGAGGCCGTATGGCTTTCCCTTGCCTGCTACCAGGAGGAGTAAAATGGAGTATCTGTTGCGAGGGATTTTGATTGGCCTATTATTTGGAATTCCGGTTGGAGCAATTGGAGCGCTGACGGTGCAAAGAACGTGGAGCCTGGGGGCAAAAGCCGGACTTTTGACAGGGCTTGGATCTTCTGCAGCGGATTGCTTCTATGCCTGTGTAGGCGCTTTTGGGCTAACGCTTATCTCTGATTTCCTGCTTCGCTGGCAAGGTGCAATTACGGCTCTCGGCGGAGCGCTGGTTTTGGCTATGGGCCTGAAATCTCTGGCTCGCCCCCAGGGAGAACTTCCGCCTGATGAGGAATCCCTGGGAGGTGTAAAACTTTTTTTACTTCTTTTGCCATTGGGATAACGAATCCGGCTGCCACTTTAACCTTTCTCTTTGCATTTTCTTACTTTGGCATTTCGGATGTAAATGGATGGGGAGATGGCATCTTACTGGTACTGGGTGTATTCCTGGGAACCTATTTTTGGTGGGGAACTCTCTCGGTCTTAACACAATTTATGAAAAGAAAGGCGGCTAAATTTCAGCTCCGAACGATGAACCGTATTTTTGGCATCGTACTATGTCTGTTTGGGATGATTGTGGTCCTGCGGCTGCTCTTCTGAAAAGAGAATTTTAAGAAAGCAGTGAAACGATGAAAAAAACAATTTCTTTCCTGTTATTTGTTTTACTTAGCATATCCGTGCTGCTGGGCGGATGCGGGAATCAGGAGCCAGAAAACAGCGAAATGAAGATGAATGTCAATGTAAACGGGCAGGATTTTACTGCCACTTTAGAGAACAACAGCGCCGTGGATACTCTTGTCCAGATGATGGAGAACGGTCCCGTTACCTTACAGCTCAGCGATTATGCCGGTTTTGAAAAGGTGGGTCCCCTGGGTCAGAGCCTCCCTGCCAGCGACAGCCAGACCACGACCCATGCTGGGGATATTGTGCTGTATCAGGGAAATCAGATCGTCATGTTTTATGGCTCCAACTCATGGAGCTACACAAGACTCGGTCATATCGACGACCTTACCGGCTGGGAAGAAGCACTGGGTAGTGGAGATGTGACAGTAACCTTGTCAATGGAGGGCTAATGCAGAAGGAAGCTCCTTGTTTTTAACGGCAGCCCGCGCCCAAAAGGGAATACTGTCGCTATAGTGGGAGCTTTTGCAAAGGGCGCACGGGAAAACGGCCATCAGGTAGATGTGGTAAATATCTGCCAGAAGAAGATTGCCGGATGCATGGCCTGCGAATATTGCCATCAGAAAGAATCCGGCCATGAACGCCAATGTGTCCAGAAAGACGATATGCAAGAAGTTTATCCTCTGCTGGATGAGGCAGAGATGATCGTGCTGGCTTCGCCAGTTTATTATCACAGCTTTTCCGGGCAGCTCCAGTGCGCCATCAACCGCATTTATGCGCTGGATAAACCGAAGTGTCTCAAAAAAGCGGCGCTGATTCTTTCTTCTGGCAGCGACCATGTGTACAGCGGCGCTATCTTTGAATATCAGAACTCTTTCCTGCTGTACTTGGGCCTTCAGGACATGGGGATGTTCACCGCCTACGGGAAAGAGAACGGTTCACCGGAAAAGCTGCAGGAACTGTACAACTTTGGAAATAGGAGGAATATCATTATGTTGAAAACAGAGAAACTCAATTTGACCCAGGAGTGGGACAAGACCTTCCCCAAGAGCGATAAGGTGGAACACCGCAAAGTCACATTCGTCAACCGTTACGGCATCACACTGGCGGCAGACCTGTATACCCCCAAGAACACCGAAGGCAAGCTGGCGGCCATCGCTGTGAGCGGCCCCTTTGGTGCGGTGAAGGAGCAGTGCGCCGGCCTCTACGCCCAGACCATGGCGGAGCGGGGCTTCCTGACCCTGGCCTTCGACCCCTCCTTCACTGGTGAGAGCGGCGGGCAGCCCCGGTACACCGCCTCCCCGGACATCAACACCGAGGATTTCTCCGCCGCCGTGGACTTCCTCAGCGTCCAGGACAATGTGGACCCGGAGAAAATCGGTATCATCGGTATCTGCGGCTGGGGTGGTCTGGCCCTGAACGCTGCCGCCATCGACACCCGGATCAAGGCCACCGTTGCCTCTACCATGTACGATCTGAGCCGTACTGCCGCTAAAGGTTACTTTGACAGCTCTGACAGCGAGGAAGCCCGCCATCAGATGCGGGAGCTTTACAGCAAGAACCGTACGGAGATTTATCGTACCGGGGACTATGGCCGAGTCGGCGGCTGCATGCCTCTGCCCGTGCCTGAGGATGCTCCCTTCTTCGTCAAGGACTACAGCGAATACTACAAGGGTCGGGCCTATCATGTGCGTTCTCTGAACTCTAACGAGGGCTGGAACACTATTGGCCCTCTGTCCTTCATGAACCAGCCCATCCTGTGCTACATCAACGAGATCCGCTCCGCCGTTCTCATCGTCCACGGCGAAAAGGCACACTCCTGCTACATGGGCAAGGACGCCTACGCTGCCATGATGGAGGGAAATCCTAATCCGGAAAACAAGGAACTGCTGCTTATCCCCGACGCGGTGCACACCGACCTGTACGACAACCTGGAGGTCATTCCTTTCGATAAGTTTGAGACGTTCTTCTGGGGAGCGTTTGAAAAGTAAAAGACAAGGTGGATTCCATGGAGTATCGTAAATTGCTCCACGGAGACGAACGGGCTACACTTTACCGCGGGTCTCAGTTTTCTCACCGCCACAGAAGCTGAAAAGGATTATTCCATCCTGGGCAGCTTTACGCCTGCGGAGTCCAGCGGCTGTGAGCATAAATCCAAATGTCTTTAGATACAATGCGCAAAAGAATCCAGACCGCAATAAAGTCATGAAGATCAACGAACGCTGGGAAGAACTAAAGGAAGAGTCCAATGCGAATATCCAGAGCGAGAAAGGGATCCTGAAACGGCAGACAAGGAGCAGAAAACCGCTTAACCGATGGAGCACCTCTTGCAATCCGGAACAGGGGGATTTTGCGTCCTAAAATAAGCGCTATCAGCAGGAAGAGGCAATCCTATAGAGAATTCAAGCTTTGAAAAATCACGAATTCTCTGGGATTGCCTCTTCCTCTCATATCAAGGGTTAAAAATCGGTATTAACCGACATCCCCCTTTTTTATTCTACTGTGTATCGGTCTTGTCGGAACTTTCAGGAGCTTCTTCGCAGGGGGAAGAGTCCTTGGAAGGTTCGTCTGTATCGCTGGAAGATTCTTCTTGGGAATCTTCAGAATCGTTTTTCAGCATTTCCTCAGCCTGGGCGAATTCTTCGTCCATCTCATTCATGAAAGCTTCTTCGTCTGCAACCTGGACTTCCTTTACTTTTTCAGCGGCATCCTTTGCGACTTCTTTGACTTTCGCGGCAGTGTCTTTTGCGATTTCTTTCATTTCGCCGGCGGCTTCAGAAGCTATTTTGATGTATTGCTTTTTGGCGGAAGTGTTCTCATCATCATCTTCCCATTGCTCATCGTCTTCGAAATAATCTTCGAATTCAGAATCAAAATCGTCCTCTTTTTTACTTTTTTTGGCGTAATAAACAGCGGCGCCTGCTGCGGTGCCGATGACCGCCAGACTCAAAAACTTCCCAAGTTTTGACATGGCAGTATCTCCTTTCTGAAAAATGTCAATGTTGTTTACTGATATACACCGTGTCTACTATTGTAATACTTTTGCGGCAAAAAAGAAAGAGGGACAGAAAATTAATTTATATTTTTTAGAATTCCTATGGAAAACTGGAAAACCGGTTGCAGCAAATACTGTGAGAGGCTATAATATACATGCGAAAAAAGTAAAAAAAGCGCATAAGAATGATATTATGGAGTATATATTATGAAACGGATTATATTGGCGTCTGCTTCTCCCAGGAGAAGGGAGCTACTTGAAAAAGCTGGTGTTCATTTTCAGATTATCCCAAGTCAGGGAGAAGAACAGATTACCGGGGAAGACCCTGCGCAGATTGTGGAAGACCTTTCCTGGCAGAAAGCGGCACAGGTGGCTGCGAAAGTGGAGGGCGAAGTGATTGTCATTGGTTCGGACACGTTGGTTGCCTATGAGGGAAATGTTCTGGGAAAACCTCATGACGAGGAGGATGCTGTCAGAACCCTTCAGATGCTGCAGGGACACACACATCAGGTTTATACAGGAGTGACGGTGATTGTGCGAAGTGAATCGGATGAGATCACCAAAACTTTTTCAAAAAGAACGGATGTCACTTTCTATCCGGTGACAGAAGAAGAGATCCGCGCCTATGTGGCAACAGGAGATCCCATGGACAAAGCAGGAAGCTATGATATACGCGGAGATTTTTCGGTCTATGTAAAAGAAATCTGCGGAGATTACAATACTGTGGTGGGGCTCCCTGTCAGCACATTGATCTGGGAGATGAAGCAGATGGGTATCGATTTGAGGAGTGAAGATTATGTATAAAGCATGTATTTTTGACTTGGATGGCACTCTTGCTAATACAGTGGAATCGATTGCCTATGTGGCGAATAAAGTGTTAAAAAAATTTGGCTATGATCCTTTGCCGACAGAGAGATTCTATCGTTACTGCGGCGAAGGCGGCAGGAAACTGATGGAACGGTGTTTGAGAGACTGCGGAGATATACAGATGACACATCTTGATGAGGGAGAGAAGCTGTATATTGATATTTTTGCGGAGAATCCTCTCTATCATGTTGTGCCGTATGAAGGGATGGTTGAGACTCTCAAGCGTCTAAAAGAACAGGGAGTATTTCTGGCGGTCTGTACCAATAAACCGCATCAGGCAGCAGTTGAGACGGTGGAAGGGATTTTTGGCCCAGGGCTGTTCGATGGAATCCAAGGCCAGTGTGAGACGGTGAGAAGAAAGCCGGCTCCGGATGCCCCGCTTCGCATGGCGGAACTTTTTCAGGTCACTCCTGCAGAATGTGTCTATGTGGGAGATACCTGGACGGATATGCAGACGGGCAAGGCTGCTGGAATGTACACAGTGGGAGTGCTCTGGGGATTTCGTGACAGGCAGGAGCTGGAAGAGAATCATGCGGATCAGATCATTTCCCGGCCAGAAGAACTGTTGGAATTGTTCAAAGGAGAGAAAGTATGATAAAACTGGTGGCAAGTGATCTGGATGGAACATTGTTGAGAAATGGTGCGCAGCAGCTGAATCCGCAGGTGTTCGATCTGATCCGGAGACTGAGAGAATTGGGAGTTCTCTTTGTGGCTGCCAGCGGTCGGCAGTTTCCGATTATGAGAACCATGTTTGGGCCGGTGGCAGATGAAATTGGTTATATCTGCGAAAATGGTGCACTGGTCTATGCGGAACAGAAATTTTTGTACCAGGATACTCTGCCGGAGGATCTGGCGAAGGAAATTATGGAGGCTATCTGGGAAAGAGACGGGGCAGAGATGACCATGTCCGGAATCTATACTTACTATGTACGCCCCAAGACCGAGGAGTTTCGGCGGCTGATCTGGGATTACTTGAAGATCACCTGTAAGGAAGTGAAAGACTTTGAACATTTTCCGGAAAAGCTGATGAAGGTGGCCGTCTATGAGAAGGAGGGCATCGATCGAAGCTACTCTTATTGGAAAGAACGGTTTTCAGACCGCTGTGTAGTGGTGACGTCAGGATTTGACTGGCTGGATTTTATCCCCTTTGGAACGAACAAAGGGAAGGGAATCCGGCTGCTTCAGGAGAGATGGAAGATCAGACCGGAGGAATGTATGGCTTTCGGTGACGAGTATAATGATATAGAGATGCTGCAGGCGGTGGGAGAGAGCTATGCGATGGACACGGCCCGTCAGGGAGTGAAGAAAATCAGCCGTCACAGGACGGATTGCGTGGAAGAAGAGTTGAGAGCATTGATTAAAAAGTTGGAAAAGGAGGGTAATCATGGGTGAGTATACGGAGGAATGTCTGTTGACATTTTTGGAAAAACAGGGACAGTTATTTGATGAGCCGGTGGCAGAGACATTGGAGGAAGCAGAGGCTTTTCTGGAGGATTGTATGGCTGTGGTAGTGAATTCTTTGGGAGAAGTGCGGCAATACTTAGAAGAGAGCGGTGCTGATGTGGAAGAAATGTCAGATCAGGAGCTTGAGGATGCCAGCGAAGTCTTTGCGCTTCCGGATGGAAGTTATCTGGTCGTAGAAGGGTAGAAAAAGACCGTATTCACAGGGAGTATGAAGAAATTATGAAAATAAGTCAGGTGGTGGAGGAACAAAGGGAGTTCTTCCGAAGTGGAGAGACGCTGTCTTACACGTTTCGGGATCAACAGCTGGAGAAGCTGTATACAGCGGTTTCCATGAGAGAAAAGGAGATTCAGGAGGCGCTGCACCAGGATCTGAACAAATCAGAGCAGGAGGCTTATATGACCGAGATTGGTCTGGTGCTGGCGGAAATCTCTCATATGAGAAAGAATCTCAAAAGCTGGATGAAGGTGAAAGTGGAAGAGGCGCCGTCCGCACAGTTTCCGTCGAAGACCATTCAGATCAAAGAGCCTTACGGTGTGGTACTTGTGATGGCTCCCTGGAATTATCCGTTTTTGCTGGCTATGCAGCCTCTTGTGGGAGCGATCGCTGCGGGAAATTGCTGTGTGGTCAAGCCGGCATCGGCTTCTCAGGCTACCTCAGCGCTCATACAGGAGCTGCTTTCAGATACTTTTGAGGCTTCTTATGTTGCTGGTGTCAGCGGCGGGGAGAAGAACCGGGAGGAGTTGCTGGATCAGAAGTTTGATTATATCTTTTTCACCGGGGGTGCCAAGGCGGGACGCCAGGTGATGAAACGGGCTGCCGAGAATCTGACTCCTCTCACTCTGGAACTGGGCGGAAAAAGTCCGTGTATTATCGAAGAGTCAGCGGATCTGTCTTTGGCCGCCAAAAGAATTGTGTTCGGAAAATTCATCAACAGCGGGCAGACTTGTGTGGCACCGGATTATATCCTGGTGCAGAGTACGGTGAAAAGAGCGTTTCTTCACCAGATGAAGAAATGGATTAAGAAAACCTGGGGTGAGAAACCGCTGGATCATCCGGATTATCCGAAGATGATTGATGAGAAAGCCTATGACCGGGTCATGGGGCTGCTTCTGGGGGAGAGTGTTCTCCTGGGAGGTTACGGGCGTAAACGGACATTGCAGATTGCTCCGACGCTTCTGGACGGTGTGACCTGGGCTTCTCCGATTATGCAGGATGAAATTTTCGGGCCGATTCTGCCGGTTCTGGAATTCTCTTCTATGGATGAAGTGATTCACACGCTCCAGGAAAAAGACAAGCCTTTGGCATTGTATCTGTTCACTAGAAACGGCAAGATTAAACGGAAAATTCTGAAACGTTTATCCTACGGGGGCGGCTGTATCAACGATACTTTGGTACATTTGTCTGTTCCAAAACTTCCTTTTGGCGGAGTGGGCAAGAGTGGAATCGGCAATTACCACGGACGTGCAAGTTTTGAGACCTTTTCCCATACGAAGGGAATTTTGGAAAAAGAAAACTGGCTGGATCTTCCAGTGCGGTATCTTCCATCTAAATGTTGGAAGGAATGGGTCTTGCATAAGATCATGAAATAAGAGAAAGAATCGGAAGTTGTGGATATTGGTGACGGGAATGCCAAAATACAGGCATTCCCGTCATTGTGTCTAAGGGAAACTAAAAATTACGGACTTGTCAAAAAATGATGGTACAATATAAAAAATGAAATCTCCAAATCGGATTGTTTACTTGTTTCCAGGGGGAAAATATAGTAAAATAAAAGAAATTAATAAAGGGGATTCTACAGTTTTTCAGACACTTTATAGAGAGTCGAAAGGAGAGAAAAGTTATGAAAAGGTTTTTAGCATGGTGTCTGACTGCTGCGATGATACTCACAATGCTGCCGTCTCTTGTATTTGCGGCGGCTGTCCCGGCCTCAGGGAAGCTGGAGGGTACTCTTGCAGTAAAGGGCGGACTGAAAGAAGGTGAAACCTTATCGGCGGATTTGGCAAAAGTAAAGCCGGAAGGTGTGAAAGCTGATCAGCTGAAATATGAATGGTTTCAGGTGGATAAGAATGGAAAAAGCAAATCCATAAGCAAAGAGGCAACTTATAAAGTAAAGACAGAGGATATTGACAATTATATTCAGTTGACAATCACAGCGAAAGACGGGGAGGCTGTGACTGGTTCTCTGAGTACATCGAAACTGGGACCGATTGTGGATAAGAATTCGGTGGCGGTGAATGCGGCTGCGTCTCCCACACCTACACAGGCAGCGGCTCAGACGGGAGTGCCGGCGGACTCATCTGCGTCTGCATCTTCAGATGCAGCTGTAAATGTGGGGACACCTGCTCCGTCATCCAGTGATCCAGGTGTATCTGTGCAAAATGAGACGGCATCCGCGGGAGAAAACAATTCCCCAGCTTCTTACTCCGTGCCGACGGCAGCTCCGACACAGGCTCCTGCCAATGAAAATTCTGCACCGGCTCAGACCGAACAGTATGCAGAAAAAGAGGCAGCCAATCCTGAGACGGAAAGTGACCGCGTGCCGGAAAATAATACGTCTGGCAATACGGGAGATACCAACACTGTGAATGAGCCGGCAGTGAATGTTGCGCCAAATGATAACAGTTCTGTCACTGTTCAGCAGCAGACAGAGACAATCACCACATCTTCTCTGCCGGATGGAACGGTAGGGGAGAAGTACAGCGCAGTGCTGGAGGCTTCAGGCCAGGTAGATTCCTGGGAGATTGTCAACAATGTGGTGCCCCAGGGGCTTGGCGTCAATGGAAGCACTGGTGAGATCTTTGGAACTCCCACTGCAGAATTTGACAGTATTCTGAGAGTCAAAGCGAATTTCTCTGATGGAAGCAGTGTCACAAAGGATCTGGATCTGAACATTTCAGAATCGGAGCAAAAAGAAGAGAACGAGGAACCGAAGGCAGATGAGGACACGGATGACACAAAAGAACCTCAGGAAGATCCGTCTTCCGGGGAAGAGACTCCAATTGAGAAAGTTCCCAGTCTTTCAGCTGGAGTTGAGAAAGTAGATTTCGGGACTTTGTACGAAGGGTATGAGGCGCAGGAGTTTGACCTGACTTTGATCAACTCCGGAAATGCAGATGCCACAGATCTGAAAGGAGAAGTCTCAGGCGATCTGGCGGATGTGCTCACAGTAGGAGCGCTCAGTGAGATTAAGAGCGGAGACAATGTGACGGTTTCTCTGACGCTTGAGAAAGGGTTGAAGATTGGAGATTACAGCTCCAAATTAGTGATCACAGGCGCAGAGGATGTGAAGCTGACGGTGCCGGTTACTGTGAGTGTAAAGGAAAAAGAATATGCAATCAGCATTTCGGAGAAAAGTCTGGATTTCGGAACGCACACGGAAGGATACAGTGAGATTTCGGCCAGTGAGATTACCATCACAAACGACAGTATTTTCCCGGTGACTGTAAATAAACCGGACTCAAAGTATTTTATAGTCGGCGGTCAGGATGGGAAGACCATCAATGCAGGGGAAGAGGCGCAGTACTCCATTCGTCCGGATTCCGGATTGAAAGAAGGAACCTACGAAGATACATTGACATTCCTTGCGAAAGAAGGCGCGAAGGCGTCTGTGACAGTCAAGGTAGTCATCAAAGAGAAAGACCAGTACTCTTTTGAAGTATATTGGTCTAACGGAAACGGCAATTTCGGTTATGCTCCTCTGGGATATGACGATGAGAATGGCTATGCCCCTCATTCCAGGAACCTGGTAATCCGCAATACAGGCAATAAGACTTTGGAGTTTAAGCAGCCAGTGTCGAACTCCGGCGCTAAGACTGTTTATAATATCACCCAGCTGGATGAGGCAACTTTGAAATCGGTAGAGCCAGGTGAGACGATCACCGTGGCGGTGCGGCCGGTTATGGGGCTGACAGCAGATGTGTATGATGAGGACATCGTAGTTGACGCAGTCAATGACGGGAAAGATCCGGTGATCGGGGCACATGTGACCTTCCAGGTAGTCGGTAAGAGTATTTATCGGGGAGTAGATCAGGATCAGGGTACGGTTGTTGTGGAAAATGGTGCTCCGAAGACAGCGAAGGGCCTTGGTCTTCCGGCAACTGTGAAAGCAAGAACCACCGCTGGAGTCATTGATGTGAATGTTTCCTGGTGGGGAGTGGATGAATGCGATTATAATCCGGCATCCAAGGAAGAACAGAATTTCACAGTGTGGGGAAGCATTGAACTTCCTTCCAATGTGGGGAACTATCTGGGACTTTCCAGATATACATCCATCGGTGTGAGAGTGCTGGCATATGATCCGAAAGAGGCTAACACTGCGGAGAATAAGATTTATGGAATCGCACAGGGAGATGTTTTCCAGGCAGGAAAGACGATTAGTTTCAGTGCGGAAGGCAGCGGCATGAACCGGAAATCTTCACCGGAAAAAGGCGATGTTCGTTATGAGCCTACCTACTGGAAGGTAGCGGATACCAATGCAAAGTGGTCCACAGAGGGGAGCTGGAATAAATCTCCGTATTCCGCATCTTTTGCCATCGGAAGCTCTGGCTCTTATAAGCTTCGTGTGACTTTCATCAAGGAAATGTATGACGGCGAGAAATGGGTTAGTCGGGAAAATGACAATGACGGCGTAGATGTGAAATCCGTTTCCTTCAAGATTCAGGGGACAGCTACAGTAAGTTCTGCAAAGAACAATACCGTCACGAAAGTAAAGCAGGCAGTGAAGACTGGAGATGACACAGAGATCCTGCCAATGGTTCTTCTGGCGGCGGCAGGTTTCCTGGTGATTGGCGGAACAGGAATTATGATGAGGAGTAATAAAAAGAAAAGAAGATAAATGACAGA
>DXIX01000016.1 GCA_019112635.1 Candidatus Blautia intestinigallinarum
GAACGCTCCTGCCCCATGGAACAATTATGATTGTATTCGGTTAAATTAAAACTTTCCAGCCTTAGCAGCTTCCTCAATGGAAACGGCAACTGCAACGGTAGCTCCTACCATCGGGTTGTTGCCCATACCGATCAGACCCATCATTTCTACGTGAGCCGGTACGGAAGAGGATCCTGCGAACTGAGCGTCAGAGTGCATACGTCCCATAGTGTCGGTCATACCGTAGGAAGCAGGACCAGCAGCCATGTTGTCTGGATGCAGAGTACGTCCGGTACCACCGCCGGATGCTACGGAGAAGTATTTCTTTCCAGCCTCTACACACTCTTTTTTGTAGGTTCCGGCAACTGGATGCTGGAATCTGGTCGGGTTGGTGGAGTTACCGGTGATGGATACGTCCACGCCCTCTTTCCACATGATTGCAACACCCTCGCGTACATCGTTTGCGCCGTAGCAGTTAACTTTCGCACGAGGACCGTTGGAGTAAGCTTTGCGGAATACTTCTTTCAACTCTCCGGTGTAGTAGTCATACTCAGTTTCAACATATGTAAATCCGTTGATACGTGCGATGATCTGAGCTGCGTCTTTTCCAAGACCGTTCAGGATAACACGAAGAGGTTTTTTACGTACTTTGTTTGCTTTCTCTGCGATACCGATAGCACCTTCAGCAGCTGCGAAAGACTCATGTCCAGCCAGGAAGCAGAAGCAGTCTGTCTCTTCTTCCAGCAGCATTTTGCCCAGGTTACCATGTCCAAGACCAACTTTTCTCTGATCTGCAACAGATCCCGGGATACAGAAAGCCTGAAGACCTTCGCCGATTGCAGCGGCAGCGTCAGCAGCTCTTCTGCAGTCTTTTTTGATTGCGATGGCAGCACCTGTGATGTAAGCCCAGCATGCGTTCTCAAAACAGATCGGCTGAATGCCTTTGATCTGGTTGTATACATCAAGACCAGCGTCTTTGGTGATTTTCTCGGCCTCTTCCAGGGAAGAGATTCCGTAGCTGTTTAATACAGAGTTGATTTTATCAATTCTTCTTTCATATGATTCAAATAAAGCCATTCTTATAATCCTCCTATTTTTCTTCGTGGCGAGACTGATTCATCAAGCTTTTCTCGGGTCGATGATTTTAGCGGCATCCTCCACACGGCCATACTGTCCTTTTGATTTTTCCAGAGCAGTGTTGGCGTCATCTCCGTTTTTGATGAAGTCCATCATTTTTCCGAAGTTCACATACTGATAACCGATAATGCAGCCTTCATCGTCCAGAGCGATACCGGTTACATAACCTTCCGCCATCTCAAGATAACGAGGACCTTTCTTCAGAGTTCCATACATGGTACCTACCTGAGAACGCAGGCCTTTTCCGAGATCTTCCAGTCCGGCTCCGATGGGAAGTCCGTCCTCGGAGAATGCGCTCTGGCTTCTTCCGTATACGATCTGAAGGAACAGCTCTCTCATGGCAGTATTGATTGCATCGCATACCAGGTCAGTATTCAATGCTTCCAGCAGAGTTCTTCCAGGAAGGATTTCAGATGCCATTGCAGCAGAATGGGTCATACCTGAACATCCAAGGGTTTCCACCAGGGCTTCCTGGATGATTCCATCTTTCACATTCAAGGTCAGCTTGCAGGCGCCCTGCTGAGGTGCGCACCAGCCTACTCCATGGGTCAGACCGGAAATATCTTTGATTTCTTTTGCTTTCACCCATTTTGCTTCTTCCGGGATAGGAGCTGCACCGTGAGCAACGCCCTGTGTCACTGGGCACATCATTTCTACTTCATGTGAATAAATCATTTTAAAACTCCTTTCAAGTGTAAATTGACTTTACCGTTTGAGTCTACGGTATTCTAGACTTATTTTCTCATAAAGTCCGGGATTAGTCCAGATGAAAAAGCAAAGCTTATGGCGAAAAACGTGTAAAATTTGTTGGCGAAAACTGGGATTTCTTTGTGCATCTTTATGATTCGACACCTGGGTACTGGGGGAAAGTAATCGGCTTTCTATCTAGAAAAAGAGGATAAAATATGATAAAATTTCTGCCATAAGAACGGAAAGAAGGGAAGTGAATGAGCGGTGAGAAAGCAGGAATATGTGGCAGGAAGTCTTCTGGATTATATTCAGATTATCAAAGAACAGGGGCTAGATGATTATATTTCCAGAGGAGAGAATGATCAGTATCCACAGATTCAGGCGGCAGCTTTTCGGGAAAATGATCATTTGGATATTCAGTCCATGGTGGATGAATTCCAGTCTTACATAGGAAATTCGCTGACAGAGATGCAGCGTCAGCATTTTTTGGCATTTTCACAGCATTACGGACTGCCCACGAATCTTCTGGATTTTACCTATTCACCGCTGGTCTCTCTGTATTTTGCATGCAGTGGGAATGCCGAGAAGGATGGATTTGTCTATTTTCTGGATAACAAAAGGAAAGTCGACATGACCGGGCACTTGGATTTGGTGAAGCCGGGACTTATGAACAGGCTGATCACAGCAGAGCTGGAGACGGATATTTTATATAGAGAAATTACGAATGTTCTTTGTCAGAAGGATCAATATGTGAGAGAATTTCTGAGAGGGATTGACCATATAGCTGGGAAACTTCCAGGAAATGAGCGGATTCACAGGGAAGTCGGCATTGCCCTTCAAAAGATCAAACGCCGCGGGAACTACGAGATGGATGACTTGGAACCCTTGATTCGAGTGCTGGATCGGCAGCGCCCCTTTCCGGGAGATCTGGAACCGGAAATTCGCATAAAAGATCTGGGATTTTTTGGTCATCTTTTCTGCAGAGTACTGAGTTATGTATTTTTGATCCGTAATCCGCAGGTACAGATGGAGTTTCCATTTTATTTTACCTATGAACCGGCTAACATCGCGCGCAGAGTGTCCAATCAGTCTTCTATTTTAATTTATCAGCTCTATGGAATCTGTTCGGTCAAAAAGGCTATTTTACCGGATTTCAAAGTGAGAATTCAAAATAAAGAAGAAATTTTGAGAGATTTGGATCATATGGGAATCAACGAAAAATTTATTTTTAACGATTATGATCATATTGCGTCTTATATTCGAAGAAAACATTTGAAGAAAGCAAAAGAGGCTGAGAAAACCCATCAGAATCTCCAAAAGATGGCAGACCGTCTCTCTAGAAAAGAAGAATGAAGCTGATTACCGCAAGGGTGCCCCTTGAGTCATTTTGTGACTCCGGGGACACCTTCTTTTGCTTTATCGGGAGTCCTGGCAGCTGGCTTTGCAGGGATTGTCAAAGCTAGGATTAAACGCATAGAAATTCTTTGCATCCAGCTGTTCCTGTACCGAGCGGAGAGCTTCGCCGAAGCGTTGGTAATGAACAATCTCTCTTGCACGAAGGAATTTGATGGGGTCTGCGATCTCCGGAATATCCCGGACTACCCGCAGAATATTGTCATAAGTGCTCCGGGCTTTCTGTTCAGCGGCTAAATCCTCATGGAGATCTGTGATAGGATCTCCCTTGGACTGGAATTCACAGGCATTAAAAGGAATTCCTCCGGCCGCCTGGGGCCAGATCCCCACGGCATGATCGATATAGTAACTTCCAAAACCAGATTTCTCAATCTCTTCCATACTCAGATTACGGGTGAGCTGATGTACAATGGTGGACACCATTTCCAGGTGAGCCAGCTCCTCGGTGCCTACATCTGTCAAGACGCCCATGGCAGTACGGTTGGGCATGGCAAAACGCTGAGACAGGTAACGCATGGAAGCGCCGATTTCACCGTCGGGGCCGCCATACTGGCTCATGATGTACTGAGCGATTTTAGCATTGGGTGTCTTAATATGAATCGGATATTGGAGTCTTTTTTCATAATTCCACATTTAGCGGCATCCTCCTTTCATTTCCCAGGGAAATGGCTGCTGAATCCATTCCCAGGAGCGGCTGCAGCTGTCATCTGCAGTGTCGATGGTCAACGGGCCGTACAGGCGGGCGTATTCAGACAGGGCTTCCTTGCGGATGGCCACATTCTGGCGGTAGAAATCCAGGGCTTCCTGACAGTCAGGGTGGGTGTCTAAAAATAGGAGGATGTCATCCACGGCAAAACTGACCTCATTGATTTTTTTCAGAAGCATTTCCCGCTGTTGATTTTGGTTTGGATTCATCCGATTCCCCTCCTTCCGCAAAACGGTTTGCAAAGAGCCGGGAAGATGGTTCCCACACAGAGAGCATAGCTAAGTTCATAGGGCTTTTCATATTTCTGGATAGGGACATAAGCCATAGCCACAGGCATATGATCCACATGGCTGTAGAGGGAAGCGGCGGACTTTGAATTGCATGGTTCTGCCGCGAAGCTGCGTCCGGATGGCTGCGGTGAACAGCAATTGGAGTAAGACTGTCTGCAGCCTGGTCGATTCATGGGATAACGTTCCATATAAATCCTTTCTGAGAACTTTGATTTCTCTATATCCTATGTCAGGAGAGAAAAAATGTTATACCGAAAAAGAATTGACAAATTTCGGACGGCTGTGTATGATTAATTTATCTCAAAAGATGTGATCACATCAGATAAGTCTATCTTTTATTTTCCCAAAGGAGTCAATTGAATATGAAAATGTTAAGAAGGATTGCCTTTGTGATGGCGGCAATGATGTTTTTGTTGAATCTGCCATATTTGTGGGGGCTTCAGCCTTATGTGGTTCTCTCCAGTTCCATGAGTCCCCAGGTTCCTGCCGGCGCGGTGATTTATGTGGATGTGCGCAAGGACACGGAACAGGGAAAAGAGACCGTGTATGTGGCAGAAAACGGGGCGGACTCCATCACGAAATCTTCAGGACAGGTGCTTGGTGTGCTGAGATTTCAGATTCCCTATCTGGGGTATTTTATGAAAATTCTGGATTTTCCCTTTCTGTGTGTCATGATGGTTCTGATTGGCCTGCACTTGTGGTCTTTACTGTTTTGTCAACAGTGCCGAGCGGAGAAAAAAGGCGATTCCGGGCGAAAAAAGAAATACGGTTTTAGAAAGGTTTTACAATTTTGGGGTTTGCTTTTTCCAGAAAAGAAGTTATAATTAACCGATAGGGTATTATTGACAAGCTATGAATAGATAGGAGTCGTCCATTTTATGGGAAATAGTAGAAAGAGGAGAAGGCAAAAGAGAAGAAGAGGCTTTCTGGTTCTGAACAAAGACGGATATTACGATTACAACCTTCTGGCTGTGGTTATTCTGCTCACCTGTTTTGGCCTGGTTATGCTTTACAGTACCAGTGCCTATACCGCGGAGGTCAGGATGGGAGATGACATGTTCTATTTCGGCAAGCAGGCGGCGATCAGTGCGGCTGGAATTGTGATGATGATTGTGATTTCGATGATTGATTATCATATATTGAAGAAATTCACGGCACTTTTGTATTTCGCAGCAGTAGTTCTGATGATGCTGGTATTGTCGCCGCTGGGAGTGACGGTAAACGGCGCGAAGCGCTGGCTGAAGCTGGGAATACAGTTCCAGCCTTCCGAGATTGCTAAAATTGCGGCGATTGTCTGTATTTCTTATCTGATTGTACAGATGGGGAAGAATATCCGGAGCCTGAAGGCCACCATTGTCCTTCTGGGTATTGGCGGACTGCTGGGAGCGATTGCCTATCTGGCGACGGATAACTTAAGTACTGGAATTATCATCTGCGGAATCACTTGGATTCTGGTGGCTATGGCAAGCCCCTACACGAAATATTTCGTGATTATCACAGTGGTGATGTTTGTCTTCCTGGTGGTTATGGTTCAGGTGATGAAATTCAGCATTGACACAGCAGACAGTGCCAGTTTCCGTATCCGAAGGGTTCTGGTGTGGCTGCACCCGGAACAGTATTCGGAAGAAGGCGGATATCAGGTTATGCAGGCCTTGTATGCCATCGGATCTGGAGGATTTTTCGGAAAGGGTCTGGGCAACAGTGTCCAGAAGCTGGGATCGGTGCCGGAAGCGCAGAACGATATGATCTTTTCCATTGTGTGTGAGGAGCTGGGAATTTTCGGCGGAGCACTGGTACTGATTTTGTTTGCCTATCTTCTGTACCGCCTGGTTTTCATCAGCCAGAACGCGCCGGATCTGTTTGGTTCACTGTTGGTATCCGGGATTATGATACATATCGCCCTGCAGGTGATTTTGAATATCTGTGTTGTGACCAACATTATCCCGACGACAGGTGTGACCCTGCCTTTTGTCAGTTATGGAGGCACGTCGATTCTATTTCTTATGGCGGAGATGGGAATCGCTCTAGGGGTATCTCATCAGGTGAAAATACAGGAGGCCGTGGTCCGGGAAGAGAAGACGGAAACAGCTCAGAGGAATTTGGGAAAAATCAGAAATATATCTTGACAAATGAGAGCACAGAATATATACTTTGAGCATCAAAATAATTGCCAAGACGCATATTTTAATGGATGAAAAAAAGGAGATAAGAGAAATGTTAGAGAAAATGAAAGAACTCATTGCTGACCAATTAAACTGTGATGCGGATTCTATCACACTGGAGACAAACTTCAAAGATGATCTGGGAGCAGATTCTCTGGATTTGTTTGAGCTGGTTATGAGTCTGGAAGATGAGTACTCTGTAGAGATTCCGGCAGAGGAACTGACAGATCTCACAACAGTTGGCGCAGTAATTGATTATTTGAAAAATAAAGGTGTGGAAGCATAATCCACACCTTTCTCCTTAAAAAGCCAAAAGGAATTTGTTTTTTTCGACATATATTTTGCATATCAAACTATTTTTCGTGTTTAAAAATATCAATAGCAGAAGGATAAGAAATATGAGTAAGACAGCTTTTATTTTTCCTGGCCAGGGTGCCCAGTATGTGGGAATGGGCCAGGATTTTTATGAGAAAATACCGGTTTGCAAAAAGGTGATAGACAAGGCAAGCGAGGTGACGGGACTGGATCTTCCCGCATTGTGCTTTGAGGAAAATGAGAAGATTCATATTACGGAGTATACGCAGATCGCCATGCTCAGTGTGTCTGTGGCGATTCTTGAGGCAGTCTGGGAGCAGGGACTTACTTCCTGTGTGAATGCAGGGCTGAGCCTGGGAGAATATGGTGCTCTGGCAGCCAGCAAGGTAATGTCTCTGGAAGATATTTTCGCAGTGGTCCGCAAGAGAGGAATCTATATGCAGGAGGCGGTTCCCACAGGAGGTGCCATGGCGGCAGTTCTGGGCTGCGATGCCGGAGTGATTGAAAAAATCTGCCAGGATACAGAGGGAATCGTATCCATAGCCAATTACAACTGTCCGGGACAGATTGTGATCACCGGGGAGGAATCTGCAGTCCAGGCTGCGGGAGAATCTCTGAAGACTGCAGGCGCCCGCAGAGTACTGCCCTTGAAAGTCAGTGGTCCTTTCCACTCACAGATGCTCACAGGTGCCGGCCAGAAGCTGGGAGAGGTTCTGGACTCCGTGACAGTTTGTGATTTTGAGGTTCCGTATGTGTCCAATGTGACGGCAGAGTATGTGACGGATCCGGAACAGGTGAAACCTTTGCTGGTGCGTCAGGTATCCTCTTCTGTGCGCTGGCAGCAGAGCGTGGAGAATATGATTTCTCAGGGAGTAGATACTTTTATTGAGATTGGCCCCGGCCGTACCCTGACAGGTTTTATGCGGAAAATTAACCGGAATGTAAAGGCTTTTAATATTGAGAAACTGGAAGATATGGAGAAAGTGATCAAAGGAGTAAAGGAATCATGTTAGAGAATAAAGTGGCGCTGGTCACAGGAGCCAGCCGTGGAATCGGAAGAGAGATTGCCAGAACTCTGGCAAAAGAGGGAGCGATGGTAATCATCAATTATAACGGATCAGAGGCGAGAGCTCTGGAGGCAAAGGAACTGATTGAGAAGGAAGGCGGGAAAGCTTCCATTTATCAGTGCAATGTGAGTGATTTCGACGCCTGTGAGAAGATGGTCAAAGATCTGGTCAAGGAATTCGGACACATTGATATTCTGGTGAACAATGCAGGAATCACAAGAGACAATCTGATTATGCGGATGAAAGAAGAAGATTTTGACGCTGTGCTGAACATCAATCTGAAAGGAACCTTTAACACCATCCGTCATCTGTCCCGTCAGATGTTAAAGCAGAAGAGCGGTAAGATTATTAATATTTCTTCTGTTTCCGGTATTATGGGAAATGCGGGACAGGCGAATTACTCTGCTTCCAAAGCCGGAGTGATCGGATTGACCAAGACCATGGCGAGAGAATTGGCAAGCCGTGGGATTACAGTCAACGCGGTGGCACCAGGATTTGTGGACACAGAGATGACACAGGTGCTCTCTGATGATGTGAAGAAGGCAGCATGTGCGCAGATCCCTCTGGGACGTTTCGGACAGCCTTCGGACATTGCGAATATGGTGGCATATCTGGCATCAGACAAAGCAGACTACATCACCGGCCAGGTAATCAGCGTAGATGGCGGTATGAATATCTAGGAGGAACAAAATGAGAAGAGTAGTTGTGACAGGTATGGGGGCGATTACCCCGATTGGCCTGAATGTAGAAGATTTCTGGAATAGTGTGAAGGCTGGAAAACATGGTTTTGGAGAGGTTACACACTTTGATACGACGGAATATAAAGTACATCTGGCAGCAGAGGTAAAAGGATTCCAGGGAAAAGATTATATGGATCCGAAATCTGCCAGAAGAATGGAACTGTTCTGCCAGTATGCGGTGGCGGCAGCAAAGGAAGCCATGGCGGACGCCGGAATCGATATGGAAAAGGAGGATCCCTTCCGTGTGGGATGTTCCATTGGATCGGGAATTGGAAGTCTGCAGGTGACAGAGAGAGAACATAAAAAACTGCTGGAAAAAGGACCGAACCGGATCAATCCGTTGATGGTGCCGCTGATGATTTCCAACATGGCGGCCGGGAATGTGTCGATTCAGCTGGGACTGCGCGGAAAGAATATCAACGTGGTGACCGCCTGTGCAACAGGAACCAATAGTATTGGAGAGGCTTACCGCAGTATCCAGTGTGGAGAGGTGGATGTGATGGCGGCCGGAGGTACAGAGGCTGCGATTACTCCCCTTGGCCTGGGTGGTTTCGCGGCACTGACCGCTCTTTCCACCTCCAATGATCCAAACCGCTGCTCCATTCCGTTTGATAAAGAGAGAGACGGATTTGTGATGGGCGAGGGAGCGGGAATCGTCATCCTGGAAGAGCTGGAACATGCCAAAGCAAGGGGCGCCAATATTCTGGCAGAGGTTGTGGGATACGGAACCACAGCAGACGCGTACCATATCACTTCACCGATTGAAGACGGATCCGGAGCTGCAAGAGCAATGAAAAATGCCATTGAAGAAGCAGGAATCTCCTGCGAGGATCTGACTTACATCAACGCCCATGGAACCAGCACACATCACAATGATCTGTTCGAGACCAGAGCTATCAAGAATCTGTTCCAGGATCATGCCAAAGATCTGCGGATCAATTCCACGAAATCCATGATCGGTCATCTTCTGGGAGCGGCCGGTGCGGTGGAATTCATTGTCTGTGTGAAGACAATCCAGGAAGGATTCATTCATCAGACTGTGGGTTATCAGGTTCCAGATGAAGAGTGTGATTTGAACTATGTGACAGAAGGACCTATTGAGGAAGACGTGGAGTATGCTCTGAGCAATTCTCTGGGATTCGGCGGACACAATGCAAGTATCCTGGTGAAAAAATATCGTGGTTAATGTGAAGAGGTAGAGAGATGGAATTTGACAAGATAAAAGAACTGATTGAGGCAGTGAGCAAATCAAATCTGACCCGTTTTGAGATGGAAGAAGGAAATCTTAAGATTTCCATGCGCACGGACAAGGATGGGAAAAATGTGATTCTGACTTCCCCTGAGAGTGCAGTGGCGGTACCGGCAGTTCCGGCAGCGGCTGCGCAGAGCGCGCCCGCCGTGAAAGAAGAGCCGGCAAGCGGAAATGTGGTGAAATCTCCGCTGGTGGGAACTTTCTACTGTGCGCCCAGTGAGGGTGCGGATCCCTACGTAAAAGTGGGGGATGTGGTGAAGAAAGGACAGGTTCTTGGTATCGTGGAGGCCATGAAACTGATGAATGAGATTGAATCAGAATTCGACGGAGAGGTCGTGGAGATTCTGGTGGAAAATGAACAGATGGTAGAGTACGGACAGCCGCTGTTCGTGATTAGATAGAGGAGGTCTCAGGATGAAACTGACAACAAAAGAAATTATGGATATTATTCCGCACAGACAGCCTTTTCTGCTGATTGACACCATCGAGGAACTGGAGCCGGGTGTCCGTGCGGTGGCAAGAAAATGTGTCTCTTATAATGAACCGTTTTTTGCGGGGCATTTCCCCCAGGAGCCGGTGATGCCGGGAGTTCTGATTGTGGAGGCACTGGCGCAGACCGGTGCGGTAGCACTTCTGGGAAAACCGGAGAATAAGGGGAAGATCGCTTATTTTGGCGCTATCAATTCCGCAAAATTTAAGAACAAGGTGGTTCCGGGAGATGTTCTGACTCTGGAGGTGGAGATTATCAAAGAGAAGGGACCGATGGGAATCGGAAAGGCGAAGGCGACAAAGCAGGACGGCAAGGTGGCTGTGATAGCCGAGCTCACATTTGCAATTGGATAGGAGTAGGAGAATGTTTGGAAAGATCTTAATAGCCAACCGGGGAGAGATTGCGGTCCGTATTATCAGAGCGTGCAGAGAGATGGGGATTCAGACTGTGGCTGTCTATTCCGAGGCTGACAAAGATGCTCTGCACACACAGCTGGCAGACGAGGCGATCTGTATTGGGCCGGCGGCTCCCAAGGACAGTTATCTGAATATGGAGAGAATCCTAAGTGCCACCATTGCCTCGAAGGCACAGGCGATTCATCCGGGATTTGGCTTTCTCTCCGAGAACAGCAAATTCGTGGAAATGTGTCAGCAGTGTAATGTGGCCTTTATTGGCCCCAGTGCGGAACTGATCCAGAAGATGGGAAATAAATCCGAGGCCAAAAATACCATGCGCAAGGCCGGCGTCCCAGTGGTTCCGGGAACCCTTGAGCCGGTCTATGACCCGCAGGAAGCCCTGGAGGAAGCGAAAAAGATAGGATTTCCTGTCATGATTAAGGCATCCTCTGGAGGCGGCGGAAAAGGAATGCGAATCGCTGAGAACGAGGAAGAGTTCCTGGGACATTTCCAGATGGCCCAGCAGGAATCGGTGAATGCCTTCGGAGACAATACCATGTATCTGGAACGGTATGTGAGAAAACCGCGCCATGTGGAAGTACAGATTATGGCAGATAAATACGGAAACGTTGTGCATCTGGGAGAGAGGGACTGTTCCATCCAGCGCCGTCATCAGAAGATGATCGAGGAATCTCCCTGTATCGCTCTGACAGAAGAGCAAAGGCAGAAGATGGGAATGACGGCCGTGGAGGCAGCCAAAGCAGTGGGCTATGAGAATGCGGGAACAATCGAATTTCTTCTGGATGAATCCGGCGAGTTTTTCTTCATGGAGATGAATACGAGAATTCAGGTGGAACATCCGGTCACAGAATTTGTCTCCGGTGTGGACCTTGTGAAAGAACAGATCCGGGTGGCAGCAGGCCTGCCGCTTTCCGTGTCACAGGATGAGATTCATCTGAGCGGACACGCTATTGAGTGCAGAATCAACGCAGAGGATCCGGAACATGGATTCATGCCATGTCCGGGAACGATAGAATATTTGCATTTGCCTGGAGGCAACGGTGTGCGTATTGACACAGCTGCCTACAATGGCTATGGGATTCCGCCCTATTATGATTCTATGATCGCCAAAGTGATTGTCCATGACAAAGACAGAGAAAGCGCGATCCGCAAGATGCTGAGTGTCCTGGGAGAGCTGGTTGTAGACGGACCGAAGACAAACATTGATTTTCAGTATGAGATACTGAATCAGCCGGATTTCCAGAAAGGAAAGATTACGACAGATTTTATTCCGGAACATTTTGGAGAGTAAGTAAAGGAGTGATACCATGCCCGATTTTAAAAAATTTTTTAAAAAGACCAGTGTGTCACAGACAGAGGAGCAGGCGCCGGAGGTGCCGAAGGGGCTGTGGGTGAAATGTCCGAAATGCTCAGAGATGGTATATAAAGAAGATGTGGTGGAGAACCATTATGTCTGTCCGAAATGCGGTGGATATTTTCGAATCAAGGCTAAGACCCGGATGAGAATGGTGATGGATCCCCACTCTTTTGAAGAGTGGTTTACCGGAATTGAAAATTCGAATCCTCTGAATTATCCGGGATATCCTGAAAAAGTGAAGGAATTGCAGGAAAAGACACATCTGGATGAAGCGGTGAGAATTGGACTGGCTTCCATCGATGGCCAGCCAGTTGTGATTGGAGCTTTGGATGCCAGATTTCTCATGGCCAGTATGGGATATGTGGTCGGAGAAAAAATTACGCGTGCCTTTGAGGAGGCTACCAAGAGGAGGCTTCCCGTAGTTCTGTTTTGTTGTTCCGGCGGTGCCAGAATGCAGGAAGGAATGGTATCTCTGATGCAGATGGCCAAGACTTCAGCAGCGATCCGGGAACACTCTAAGGCAGGACTGTTTTATCTCTCTGTCCTTACAGATCCCACGACAGGGGGCGTGACGGCAAGTTTTGCCATGCTGGGAGATATCATTCTGGCAGAGCCGGGCGCACTGATCGGTTTCGCAGGTCCCCGGGTCATTCAGCAGACCATTGGACAGAAACTGCCTGAGGGATTTCAGCGGGCGGAGTTTCTCCTGGAACATGGCATGATTGATGGAATTGTGGCAAGGGAAGACTTGAAGTCAACCATATCCAATCTGCTTCGGCTTCACACAACCCAGGTGGAATATGGTTCTTTTCCGGATGAGTGGCCGGGCAGACAGAGTTTCACCAAGAAGAAAAACAGAAAGCCAAAGACCCAGATGAGTGCCTGGGAGCGGGTGCAGACTGCGCGAAGCGCAAAGCGTCCGGTGGCTTTGGATTATATCTCCATACTGTTCTCTGATTTCATGGAGCTGCACGGAGACCGGGGATTCAGGGATGACGGAGCAGTGATCGGAGGAGTTGCCTATCTGGATGGCCAGCCAGTGACGGTAATCGGTATCCAAAAAGGGCGCAGCACAAAAGAAAATCTGATCCGGAATTTCGGAATGCCGTCTCCGGAAGGATACCGCAAGGCACTGCGTCTGATGAAGCAGGCGGAGAAATTCGGCCGTCCGATCATCACTTTCATTGATACGCCGGGCGCATTCTGCGGCATCGAGGCAGAGGAGCGGGGACAGGGCGAGGCCATTGCCCGAAATCTTCTGGAAATGTCAGATATGAAGGTGCCGATTCTGGCCATCGTGATCGGAGAGGGAGGCAGCGGCGGTGCCCTGGCTCTGGGTGTGGGAAACGAAGTGTGGATGATGGAAAACGCCACATATACCATTCTATCTCCGGAAGGATTTGCTTCTATTTTGTGGAAAGACAGCAAGCGGGCGGATGAGGCGGCAGAGGTAATGAAGGTGACCGCGGCTCAGTTAAAGGAGCTGGGAATCATTGAACGTGTGATTCCGGAAGAGTATCCGGTCTGTGAAGATAATCTGGAAGAAATCGGAGAGTATTTGAAAATTCAGATTAAGCGTTTCCTGCGCAAACAGGACGGCAAGACAGCAGAACAGTTTGCCACGGAGCGGTATGAGAGATTTAGGAGAATGTAATGTTTGAACAGAAGTCATTGGTGATCGGGGATCAGACAGCAGAAATCCCGGTGATTCAAGGAGGCATGGGTGTGGGTGTCAGCCTGGCGAACCTGGCAGGGAGCGTGGCTTCCTGCGGCGGTGTGGGCGTGATCTCCACAGCGCAGATCGGATGGCGTGAGGAAGATTTTCACCGAAATCCCCTGGAAGCAAATTTCCGTGCGATGGGAAAGGAAATACAAAAAGCGAGAGAAATCTCCAAAGGCAGGGGAATTCTGGGAGTGAATATCATGGTTGCCACACAGAATTACAAAGAGTATGTGAAGCAGGCGGTGAAGAACAAAATTGATCTGATCATCTCCGGCGCAGGGCTGCCGGTGGATCTGCCGGCGTTCGTGCAGGGCAGCAGAACCAAAATCGCGCCGATTGTCTCCTCTTTGAAGTCTGCGAAGGTTCTTTGTAAAATGTGGGACCGCAGATATCAGACGGCTCCGGACCTTGTGGTGATTGAAGGACCGCAGGCGGGAGGACACCTGGGATTTGACCGGGAAGAACTGGAAGAGATCACGCAGACAAAATATGATGATGTGATCCGTTCCATCATAAGTCTGGTGGGAGAGTATGCGAAAAAATACCGTAAGAAAATTCCGGTAGTAGTGGCAGGAGGTATCTTCGAGAAAAAAGATATGGATCATGCTCTGGAACTGGGAGCGGACGGTGTACAGATGGGAACCCGTTTTGTCACGACACAGGAATGCGATGCCTCCCAGGCCTATAAACAGGCTTATCTGAATGCGGCGAAAGAGGATATCTGCATTGTGAAAAGTCCTGTGGGTATGCCGGGAAGGGCGATCCGCAATCTGTTTGTGAGAAAGACGGAAAAAGAAAAGATACCGATTGAGAAATGTCACCATTGTATTGTCACATGCAATCCGGGAAAGATTCCTTATTGTATCACGGATGCTCTGGTTCATGCAGTGGAAGGAGACCTGGACCGGGGGCTGATCTTTTGCGGAGCCAATGCATGGCGCTGCAATAAGATGGAGACGGTGCAGGATATTATGAAAGAGTTTGCATAGAAAAAGTCGAGGGCACCTTTGCATCTGCAGGGGTGTCTTTTTGGTTGGAAAGAGGTTTCTCTTTTAGGTATTGCCTGTGAGAAACAGAGATTGTATAATAGGAAAAAGAGGGTCAAGGATCGTAAAAGGTTCTATAAGAATGCCTCATTTTACAGTTTTTAGGAGGGATTGCTTATGATCGATGAGAAGTTGAGTTTACTGAAGAAAATGTTGCTTGAGAGTAATTATCTGGTGGCATTGAAGGGAATTGGCGTGAGTAAAGAGTGCGGATGTACCAGTTATCGCCGTTCCGAGTATGCCTATGAAATCGAAGAAAAATACGGACGTTCTCCGGAGGAGATTTTCAGCGCAGGTTTTTACAATGCCAGGGTGAATGAATTCTTTGATTTTTATAAGCATGATTTGATCAGTGACCTGGGAGAGATTAATGACGGGCTGAGAAATATGAAGAAACTGGAGGATATGGGTGTCCTGAAAATGATTATCACCAGGGATATCTTTTCTCTGGCGTCCAGGGCAGGGTGCAAGAATGTAATTGAGCTTCATGGAAGTATTTATCACAATGAATGCCCCCACTGCAAGACACAGTATTCTCTGGAATACATACAGAATTCCAAAGGTGTTCCGAAATGTGAGAAATGCGGTACCACGATACGTCCGCAGGTGGTTCTGGCCGGAGAGATGGTGAATAACGCTTTGGCTACCCGTGCGGCAGATGAGGTGAGCAAGGCGGACACCCTGCTTTTGCTGGGATGTGATATGAGTTCCACGCTGGCAGAGTCTTTCCTGCGTTACTTTACCGGGAACAGGGTGATCCTGATCCATGACAGGGAGCACTACGCGGATTCCAGAGCAGATCTTTGCATTCATGGAAAATCTATGGACATTCTGGGCCAACTTGAGCTATAATGTTTCGGTGAAAATAAATAACAGGAGACGATAAAATGAGCAGAATCAGAACAAGATTTGCCCCAAGCCCCACCGGAAGGATGCACGTGGGAAACTTGAGGACAGCATTATATGCATATTTAATCGCGAAGCATGAGGGCGGAGATTTTATTCTGAGAATCGAGGATACAGATCAGGAACGTCTGATGGAGGGAGCACTGGATATTATCTATCGTACGTTGGATAAGACAGGCCTGCATCATGATGAAGGCCCGGATAAAGACGGAGGATATGGACCTTACGTACAGAGTGAAAGAAATGCGTCCGGCCTCTACCTGAAATATGCGAAGCAGCTGATTGAGCAGGGAGACGCATACTACTGTTTCTGTGACAAGGAAACTCTGGAATCTATGAAACGGGAAGTGGCCGGCAAAGAGATCTCCATCTATGACAAGAGATGTCTGAAGCTCTCCAAGGAAGAAGTGGAGGCGAAGCTGGCAGCAGGAGAACCTCATGTGATTCGTTTTAACATGCCGACAGAGGGAACAACCACATTCCATGACGTAATTTATGGAGATATCACAGTGAATAACGAAGAGATGGAGGATCTGATTCTGATTAAGACAGACGGATACCCCACTTATAATTTTGCCAATGTGGTGGACGATCATCTGATGGGAATCACTCATGTGGTGAGAGGAAACGAGTATCTGTCTTCCGCACCGAAATACAACCGGATTTATGAGGCATTTGGATGGGAGATTCCTACTTATGTCCACTGTCCGCTGATCACCAATGAGGAGCATCAGAAACTGTCAAAGCGTTCCGGTCACTCTTCCTATGAGGATCTGATTGACCAGGGATTTTTGACAGAGGCTGTGGTGAATTTTGTAGCTTTGCTGGGATGGAGCCCTGCAGAGAACCGGGAGATCTATTCCCTGGAAGAACTGGTGAAGGCTTTTGACTATCATCACATCAGCAAATCGCCGGCAGTTTTTGACATGGTGAAGATGAAATGGATGAACGGCGAATACATTAAAGCCATGGATCCAGAGAAATTCTGTGAGAAAGCACTTCCTTATATAAAGCAGGTATTGACAAAAGAGTATGATTTCGCTAAGATTGCAGCTATGGTTCAGACCAGAATTGAGACCTTTGCGGAGATTCCGGAGATGATCGATTTCTTCGAGAAGGTACCGGAGTATGAGAATACGCTGTACAGACATAAGAGATCCAAATCCACAGAGGAGACTTCCCTGGCAATCTTAAAGGAGATTCTGCCGATTCTGGAGAGCCAGGAAAATTATACCAACGATGCACTCTATGAGGTGCTGTCCGCATATGCACAGGAGAAAGAATATAAAATTGGTCATGTTATCTGGCCGGTGCGTGTGGCAGTATCGGGAAAAGCGGCGACACCTGCCGGCGCCACCGAGATCATGGAAGTGATCGGGAAAGAAGAATCTCTGAAAAGAATTCAGGCAGCGATTGAGAAGCTGAGTGAACATGAATAAGAACCCATCTCAAGTAAGGGCAGTCGCCCACCTGTCAGGACCTATGATGGTTCTGGCAGGCCCCGGTTCGGGGAAAACTTCCGTAATTGTAGAGAGAACTTCATATCTGATTCATCACTGCGAGGTGCCGGAGACATCGATTCTGGTGGTGACTTTCTCAAAAGCCGCGTCCAGAGAAATGAGGGAACGTTTTCTGAAAAAGGAAAACCGGCCGGCAAGCGGGGTTACTTTTGGGACTTTTCACGGCGTGTTTTATGGTATTTTGAAGTGTGCTTATGGACTAACGGCTAAGAATATTCTCAGTGATGAACAAAAAAGGGAGTTTCTGCGTGAGCTGACGGAAAAATACGGGGAGGATCTCCGTCAGGAAGGAGAGTTTCTGGAAGATCTGGGCAGAGAGATCAGCCTGGTGAAGGGAAACCGGGTGGATTTGAAATATTATTATTCCAAGAGTTGCTCTGATGAAATTTTCCGAAAGATCTATCAGGGATACCTGGAAAAATGCAGGAGGCAAAGACTTCTGGATTTTGACGATATGCTTCTCTACACCTGGGATCTTCTGAGTAAGAGACCGGATATTCTGAAAGCCTGGCAGGAAAAATTCCGGTATATTCTGGTGGATGAATTTCAGGATATCAATCCTTTGCAGTATGATGTGATCCGGCTCCTTGCCAAGCCTGAAAATAACCTCTTTATTGTTGGGGATGACGATCAGTCTATCTATCATTTCCGGGGCGCGCGTCCTCAGATTATGTTGAATTTTGAGAAGGATTATCCGGATGCAAAGACTGTGGTGCTGAATATCAATTACCGCTGTTCAAAGGAGATTCTGAGAAGTGCTATGAATCTCATCGGCAGGAACCGCAGCCGGTTCGAAAAGGAGCTGACCACTCCGAATCCACAGGGCAGCCCGGTACATATTGTGCAGCTTGAGAATCCCAGACAGCAGTGCCTGTTTATCCTGAAAGATCTGCAGACTTATCTGGCCGGGGGAGGCCGTCTGGAGGACACTGCTGTTTTGCTGCGGACGAACCTGGAGGCGGAGCCTTTGGTACATGCTCTGATGGAATATAATCTTCCTTTCACGATGAAAGACAGACTTCCCAATCTGTTTGAACACTGGATCTGCAGAAATCTTCTGGATTATATGGAGATGGCAGCCGGGGATATGTCCAGAAGAAGGTTTCTGGCGGTGATGAACCGGCCCAACCGGTATCTTTCCCGGGAGGCGGTATACGAGAAGGAAGTGTCCCTGGAGACTCTGAGAATCTTTTACGAAGATAAGGAGTGGATGTGTGACCGGATTGATCTTCTGGAGACGCATTTAAAACTACTTCGTCAGATGAAGCCGTACGCCGCGGTCAATTTTATACGTCATGGGATTGGCTATGAGGAGTACCTGCAGGATTACGCCACCTACCGCAGAATAAAAGTGGAGGAGCTGTATGAAATTCTGGATCGGATTCAGGAAAGCGCCAAGGGGATGGAGTCTCTGAAACAGTGGGAGGATTTCATGGATGAGTATGGCAGAAAACTCAAGGAGCAGGCCCAGAGGCAGCAGGAGAGAAAAGAGGGAATCACCGTCTCCACGCTGCACAGTGCCAAGGGCTTGGAATATGAACGGGTGTATATTCTGAATGTGAATGAAGGCAGTATTCCTTATCGGAAAGCTGTGCTGGAAGAACAGCTAGAAGAAGAGAGGCGGCTGTTTTATGTGGGAATGACCAGAGCCAAAAAGGAATTGTTTTTATGTTATGTGGAGCATCAGTTTGACAAAGACCGGGAAATGTCCCGCTTTCTGAAGGAGGTAAAAGATTCATGAAAGGAACCATTTTTTACACTGTAATGCCGCCGGAATATGAAAAAAAGATGGAACATATGGTGGGAGAGAAGCTTTTGGCGGAGGCTTTGGAGGATTTGTATGGGATCTGTCTGGAGCATGAAGGCAGGAGTAAGGGGGAGCATGGAAAACCATTTCTGAGCAGCCGCCCGGAGATTCACTATAATATCAGCCATTCTGGAAAATATGTGGTGTGTGTCGTTGCACCTCAGGAAGTTGGGGCGGACATTCAGATTCATAATGAAAACATCAATATGAAACGGATTCTGGAGAGAACAGTTCCTGCGGATCTGGCACGCCAGATTCTGGATGTCCCTGATAGCTGTCAGGCTTTTTATACCCAGTGGGTACTTCGGGAAGCCTATGTGAAATGGACCGGGGAAGGGCTTTCCAGGGATCTTCGCCGCATTGATCTGGATGAAGGGTGGTATGAGCTGCTTTTTGTGGAGCCTTCCTACAGCATGGCTGTGTACGCGGCAAGTCCCATGGAGTTGGAGTGGCGCAAGAAAAATATTTCCCTGTAAAATGATTTCTGAATGGATCTTATGGCCTCAGGCAGTCTTGCTGCCTGGGGCTTTTTACCATCAGCAGGGTTTGAATTCCAAAGGTATGTTTTCATGGTTGTCCTCATATATTGAATTGAGAGGAGGCTGAGTAATTGGAGAAAGAGCAGATCGTGAGATTCTTTTCCAGTCCGCTGCGGGAGATTTTGCAAAAGTCAAAGCTTAGCTTTGAAACAGTCTATGAGATCCGGCTCAGAGTGAAGAAACCACTGATTCTGTTGACGAGTCAAGGAGAGCGGTTCCTGGATGGTCAGGGAAGGCTGGTTTCCGAGTGGAAGGAGGCCTATCAGGTCACCGCGGCGGATCTTCTGGAGACCCTTGAAATTCTGAGCGGATACTCTCTTTATGCCTATGAGGAGGAGCTGCGGCAGGGATTTTTCACCGTTCCCGGAGGACACCGGGTAGGGGTTGCAGGAAGAGTGGTACTTGCAGGGCAGAGTGTGGAAGGATTGCGGGATATTTCCTGTGTGAATCTGCGTCTGGCCCACGAGAACAAAGGATGTGCCACTCCCATACTGCCGTGGGTTTTTGAAAAGGAAGTGGCCCATACTCTGATTATCTCACCTCCCCGCTGCGGCAAAACCACTTTGCTGCGGGATCTGATCCGTCAGATTTCCAATGGAACTCCTGAAAATCCAGGAAGGACTGTGGGGGTGGTGGACGAGCGCTCAGAGATTGCCGGATGCTATCAAGGGGTGGCACAGAACGATGTGGGAATCCGCACTGATGTGCTGGACGGGTGCCCCAAGGCAGAGGGTATGATGATGCTGATCCGCTCCATGGCGCCACAGGTGGTGGCGGTAGATGAATTGGGCGACTATGGGGATATTCATGCCATCGAATCTGTGGTGCACTGCGGCTGCAAACTGCTGGCAACGGTTCATGGAAATTCTCTGACGGATCTGAAGAGGAAGCCTCTTTTTGGCCGTCTGATGGAGGAAAAAATATTCGAGAGGTACCTGGTGCTTGGACACCGGGAAAGGGCAGGCGTGATTCAGGAAATTTATGACAGGGATGGAAGACTGCTGGCGGATGGAAATGGATTTTAAGAGTATCCGAAATCAGGGAAGGAAAAGAGAGAGACATGATAAAAGGAATTGGGATGCTGCTGATTCTTCTGTCTGGGATGGGTCTGGGATTTTCCAGTGTCCGCAGGATGCGGCAGAGATTAAGTGAATTGAAGAGTATGCGTCGGATGGCCCTGTTTCTGGAAAATGAGATTGCCTGTGCCCATACGCTTCTGCCCCAGGCACTGACAAGGACAGGACAAAAATTGGACGGGGGCTGCGCACAGTTCGTCAAGAGCCTGGGGAGACATCTGTCTTGCAGGGAAGGCCATTCTATGGAAGAGATCTTTCGTGAGGAGGCTTTTCAATACCAGACGCAGTGGGATCTCACGGAGAGAGATTACCGGCTGCTGTGTCAGCTGGGATCCTGCCTGGGAGTGGAGAGCCGGAAAATGCAGATAGAACAGCTACGTCTGTTTCAAAAAGAGTTGGAAATTGAGATTGAGTCACTGGAAAAATCCATGCCGGCCAGACAGAAGATGTATCAGAGCCTGGGGATCTCGGCAGGAGTGTTTTTGGTGATTTTATTGTTGTGAGGAGGACCATGGAAGTCAGCATTATTTTTAAGATAGCGGCAGTGGGCATCCTGGTCTCTGTACTGACACAGGTGCTCAAACACAGCGGGAGGGAGGAGCAGGCTTTCCTCACCAGTCTGGCTGGGCTGTTGATCGTATTGTTCTGGATTCTGCCTTATATTTATGAATTGTTTGAGGATATTCAGAAGCTATTTCTGCTGTGAGAAATCTGCCGCTGTCTGGGAGGAAATGTGGAAGTAATCAAAATTTCTGTCTTAGGGGTTGCCGGAGTACTGCTGGGGCATATGATGAAAAATACCAGACCTGAATTTTCCGGATATCTGACTCTGGGAATGGGAGTCCTGATTCTTGGACTTGCAGTGGGAAAGTTGGACTATCTGTTCGAGTCTCTGGAAGAAATTCGGTCTTACATACCCATCGACAGTGCTTATATGGCAGCGATTCTGAAGATGATCGGCATCACTTATATCGGGCAGTTTTCTTCTGGAATCTGTAAGGATGCCGGTTATTCCGCTATTGCGGGACAGATTGAGCTGTTCTGCAAACTGGCGATTATGGCAGTCAGCATGCCGATTCTGATGGCTCTGCTTCAGACCATACAGGAATTCATGACATGAGGAGGGGGAGGAAAGCTGCGGACCTTTGCAGAGTCTGCAAAAAACTGCTGATTTTTCTGATTGTCACAGCCAGCATAGTCTTCTGCCAGGAAGCAAAAGCACAGACGGAGACGTTGTCAGGACAGGCAGAAGATGAGACTGGAAAACTTCTGGGGGAGCTGGACCTGGAGGAGGTGCAGCAGGCAGTGGATGAACTGCTGCAGGATCACAGTATTTCGGTACAGGAAATGATCAAGAGATTGATGAGCGGCGAGATGACCTGGAACAAGGAGACAATGGCTGCGTTTTTGCGAGAGATTTTCACGGAACAGTTTGCCAGGGAGAAGACGATTCTCTTACAGATTCTGCTTCTTATTCTGGTGGCGGCAGTATTTACGAATTTTACCAATATGTTTGAAAATGGTCAGATTGGAGAGATCTGTTTCTATGTGATCTACCTTCTGCTTTTTGTACTTTTGATGGAATCTTTCCAGGAGATGAGCAGCCAGCTGGAGAAAAGTCTGCGGGCAGTGGCTGCCTTCATGCAAGGCCTTGCGCCAGCCTATTTTCTCGCTCTGGCCGCCTCAAACGGGGTCTCCACAGCGGCAGTTTTTTACCAGATGGTTCTTCTGATTGTCTGGCTGATTCAGTGGCTGATGGTTACCTTTGTCCTGCCGGCTGCCAATCTGAGTGTTCTTCTTTGTATGGTAAACCATCTGTCAAAGGAAGATCTTCTGAGTAAGCTGGCAGACCTTTTGAGAACTCTGGTGGACTGGGCCTTGAAGACGATGCTGGGTGTGGTGGCAGGTATGCAGGTGATACAGACGTTGGTGGCGCCTGTGATTGACTCTCTGAAAAGAAGCGCCATCGGAAAGACGGCAAGTGCGCTTCCCGGCGTGGGAAATGCTCTGAATGCGGTGACAGAGATTGTTGTGACGGCAGCTGTACTGGTGAGAAACTGTCTGGGAGTGGCGTTTGTGGTGATTCTGGCAATCTGGGGTCTGGCGCCGGTGATTCAGTACGGCCTGATGTCTGTGACATACCGCTTGATGTCTGCCCTGGCCCAGCCAGTCTCAGATCCGCGCATGGTCGGCTGCCTGAGTATCATGGGAGACGGCTATGCCCTGCTGCTTCGGATTCTGCTCACGACGCAGGTTCTCTGCATGGTGACAATCGTGATCCTGGCGGCCACGTTTGGAGGAAGCCCATGAGAGAGACGATTTATGAGTGGATGAAAAATCTGGCTGTCTTTTATCTGTTTTTCACGGCAGTGATGAATTTTCTGCCTGACGGGAGGTATCACAGATATGTCCGGCATTTTCTGGGACTTTTGCTGATTTTGCTTCTGATTACGCCTGCGCTGCGATTTTTTCGTCTGGCGGATGTGATGACACAAAATTATGTGGAAAACAGCATGAGAGAAGAGCTTCGGGAAAAGGCATGGGACCTGGAAAGTTCTCAGGAAGAGTATCTTTTTGAGAGCTATGAGAGGGAATTGGAGGAACAAGTCCGCAGTCTTCTGGTGGAGATGGAGGCGTATCCGAAAATAGTGAAAGTCACGTTAAGCAGAGGGGAAGAGGTGGAGATTCAGAATATTTCTGTGACTGTACGGCCAATCTGCAGCCAAGAGAAAAGAGAGGAGGCGTCTAATGAGCTGGAGCGGATTTATGAACTTCCAGAAGAACGGATCCGGATTTTCACTGGGTAAGATCACAAAGCAGCAGTGGCTGATTTTCCTTCTGGCGGGAATCCTTCTGGCTGTGATTGCTCTGCCGGTGGAAGATTCCGGAACAAAAGAGGAGAAGGGGAATTCGCTGTCTTTTTCCGGCACAGAGGAAAGCCTGGAGTTTACACAGAAAGAAGCCCTGGAGCGGCAGATGGAAGAGATGCTATCCCAGGTGGAGGGCGTGGGGCAGGTGAGAGTCATGTTATCCCTCGCGGAGGGGGAATCTGTGAATCTGTACGGGGAAGAAAGCACCCCGAAAGTGGAAGGTGTACTGATTGTGGCGGAGGGAGCCGGCAATTCTGTGGCGGAAAGGAATATTCAGCAGGCTGTTATGGCATTATTTCCGGTAGAAGCCCATAAAATAAAAATAATGAAAATGATATAAGGAGAGGGCAAGTGAAAAAAATATTCAAAAAGAATCAGGTGATCATCACGGGCCTGGCTCTGCTGATTGCGGTGGCCGGTTATCTGAATTTCGCGAATGTGGATCTGGGGTTCGAAAAAGACCAGGAGGCCAGCAGCGACGGAAGTATACTGGAAGAGGTGGAGAGTCTGGATTATGATATCGGGGAGAGTACAGTGGCACAGGAAAATGCGGACAGTACCAAGGAGGCAGAGGAGACGGACACAACAGATGTGGCGGATGCGACAGAAGTGACGGATGCAGTGGATGAGACGGGAAGTACGGATCCGGGGACGGAGACACCGGGGGAGGCAGTGCTCACCGGTGCGTCTGACTTCGCGGCTCAGGCAAAGATCACCAGAGAGCAGGTGCGGGCACAGAATAAAGAAGAGCTTCAGCAGATTATTGACAATGAACAGATCTCTGAGACAGAAAAACAGCAGGCGGTTGACAGTCTGGTGGCTATGACAGAGATGGCGGAGAAGGAGACGGCGGCTGAAATGCTTCTGGAAGCCAAAGGGTTTGTGGATGCGATCGTAAATCTGACCGGTGAGACGGCGGACGTGGTAGTCTCAGATTCTCAGCTGGGAGATGACCAGAGGGCGCAGATTGAGGATATCGTACAGCGTAAGACGGGTGTCAGCCCGGAACAGATTGTGATTACCTCTTCCAATGTGGGCATGTCAGAGGAGACATCAGAGGAATCGGAGGAGGGATCCGGCAGTGAGACAGCAGATGAGACGGCGCAATAGTCCCCTTGACAGTGCGCGGCTTTCTATAATAGAATAAGTACGTTGTCAAACTTTTGGTAAAAATAGGAGGTATATTGTGTCTCAGTATACGAAAGAAATAGAAAAACGACGTACCTTTGCGATCATATCCCACCCGGATGCAGGTAAGACGACACTGACGGAGAAATTTCTTCTCTACGGAGGTGCCATTAATCTGGCAGGATCTGTGAAGGGAAAAGCTACGGCGAGACATGCGGTCTCAGACTGGATGGAGATCGAGAAGGAGAGAGGTATTTCCGTGACCTCCTCCGTACTGCAGTTCCACTATGACGGATACTGTATTAACATATTGGATACTCCGGGACACCAGGATTTCTCGGAGGACACATATCGTACCTTGATGGCAGCCGACTCGGCGGTGATGGTTATCGATGGATCCAAGGGAGTAGAGGCGCAGACCAGAAAACTTTTTAAAGTTTGTGTGATGCGCCATATTCCCATCTTTACGTTTATCAATAAAATGGACCGGGATGCCAATGACACCTTTGACCTGCTGGATGAGATTGAAAAAGAGCTGGGAATCGCCACCTGTCCGGTGAACTGGCCGATTGGCTCAGGAAAGAACTTCCGGGGTGTCTATGACAGAAACACCCGGAAAGTTCTGATCTTCCGTGACACACAGAAGGGAACCAAAGAGGGAATCGAGGAGGAGATCGGGATTGAGGATCCTCATCTTGATGATGTGATTTCTCCGGAACAAAAAGAGCAGCTTCTGGAGGAGATTGAATTGCTGGATGGGGCAAGCGCGGAGTTTGATCAGGAACAGGTGAGTGCCGGAAAACTTTCACCGGTATTTTTCGGATCGGCTCTGACCAATTTTGGAGTGGAGACTTTTCTGAAACATTTTCTGAAGATGACCACTTCTCCTCTGCCCAGGATGGCGGACTGTGGATTGATTGATCCCATGGAGGAAGATTTTTCGGCCTTTGTGTTCAAGATTCAGGCAAATATGAACAAAAACCACAGGGACCGTATTGCCTTTATGCGTATCTGCTCCGGAAAGTTTGAGGCTTCCAGGGAAGTGTACCATGTACAGGGGGACAAAAAGATGCGTCTGTCCCAGCCGCAGCAGATGATGGCTCAGGACCGCCACGTGGTGGAGGAAGCCTACGCAGGAGATATCATTGGTGTCTTTGACCCGGGAATTTTTTCCATCGGAGACACGGTCTGTGCTCCTGGAAAGAAATTTGCCTACGAGGGAATTCCCACCTTCGCCCCGGAGCATTTTGCCAGAGTGCGTCAGATTGATACTATGAAGCGAAAACAGTTTGTGAAGGGAATCAATCAGATTGCCCAGGAGGGTGCGATTCAGATTTTCCAGGAATTTAACACCGGCATGGAAGAGATCATTGTGGGTGTTGTAGGTGTGCTTCAGTTTGACGTTCTGAAATACCGTCTGCAAAATGAGTATAATGTGGAGATCATTCTGGAGAACTTACCTTATGAGCATATCCGCTGGATTGAGAATAAAGACGAAGTGGATGTGCGGAAACTGACAGGTACCTCAGACATGAAGAAAGTGACTGACCTGAAGGGAAATCCGCTTCTTCTGTTTGTGAATTCCTGGAGTGTGGGGATGACTCTGGACCGGAATGAGGGTCTGGTTCTCTCTGAATTCAGCCGAAATTAATCCAGGAAAGACCTTTTATTTTCCGCCGGAATTTGGTATACTATTTTGTATACTAATACGAGAGCAGTTTGTGAACCGTAGGAGGTCTGATTATGGCAGAGAAAAGAAATACCTATAAGATACAGGAGTTGGACGGAAGCGGAGAAGTCTACATTGCCGATGAGGTGGTGGCCATCATCGCCGGGCTGGCGGCGACAGAGGTAGACGGCGTGGCATCTATGGCGGGCAACATCACCAATGAACTGGTGGGCAAGCTGGGGATGAAGAATCTGTCCAAGGGCGTGAAGATCAGTGTTCTGGAGAATGTGGTCACTGTGGATCTGGCGCTGAATATTGAATATGGTAAGAATATTCTTGAGACCAGCAAAACCGTGCAGGAAAAGGTAAAGGCAGCAATCGAAAATATGACTGGCCTGGAAGTCGCGGATGTGAATATCCGGATTGCAAGTGTTGATATGGAGAATGAAAAAGGAAAGTAACTCTTTCCTTTTTTCTATATACCTAACAGATACAGGAGGAAAACCCCATGGGGAGAAGTAAGATCAGGGAGCACATATTCAAGCTCCTTTTTATGAGTCAGTTTAATGAGACAGAGGAAATGCCGCAGCAGCTGGCAATGTATTTTGAGGAGCTTGAGGAACTTGGTGAGAGTGACCGTAATTATATGGAAGAAAAATATAGACAGATCATCTCACATCTGGAGGAGATTGATGCGCTTCTCAATGAGATTTCGAAGGGCTGGAAGACCAGCCGCATGGCCCGTGTGGATCTGACAGCGTTAAGGCTGTCTGTCTACGAGTTGAAATATGAACCGGAGATTCCCACGAAGGTTTCCATCAATGAGGCAGTGGAACTGGCCAAGAAGTATGGCGGCGAGGATTCCTTCTCCTTCGTAAACGGAATTCTCGGAAAAGCGGCGAAAGAGTTGAGATGAAAAGTATCTACACAGTGGGACAGGTGAACATGTATATCAAGAATATGTTCACCCAGGATTTTATGCTGAATAAAATATCGGTAAAGGGGGAAGTGTCCAACTGTAAGTACCACACATCCGGACACATTTATTTCTCGCTGAAAGATGAGACAGGCACCATTGCCTGTGTAATGTTCGCGGGAATGCGGAAAGGTCTGGCTTTCTCCATGAAAAACGGGGATCGGGTGGTTGTAAGCGGAAGCGTCAATGTCTATGAACGTGATGGAAAATACCAGCTCTATGCCAGGCAGATACAACTGGAAGGAGCTGGCCTTCTCTATGAGCGTTTTTTGGCGTTAAAGCAGGAACTGGAAGATATGGGTATGTTCGCGGCACAGTATAAGCAGCCGATTCCACGCTATATCCGCAGACTGGGAGTGGTGACGGCACCCACAGGAGCGGCAGTACAGGATATCCGTAACATTGCTCTTAGGAGAAATCCTTTTCTTCAGATCCTTCTGTACCCGGCGCTGGTGCAGGGAGAAGGTGCGAAGGAGAGTATTGTAAAGGGAATCGAGACTTTGGATCAGGCCGGGGTGGATGTGATCATTGTGGGCCGGGGAGGCGGTTCCATGGAAGACCTTTGGGCCTTTAATGAGGAAGAAGTGGCAAGAGCTATTTTTGAGTGCAGTACGCCTGTTATCTCGGCAGTGGGACATGAGACGGATGTGACAATTGCGGATTTTGTGGCAGATCTGCGGGCGCCGACGCCGTCGGCGGCAGCGGAACTTGCGGTGGATGACTATCAGAGTACACAAGATCAGATCCGGGATTATCAGAAACGTTTGGACCAGGCGATGCAGGGAAAGATAACCCTTCTGCAAAGCAGACTGGAACAGTACCGTATCCGGTTAAGCTATCTGAGTCCGAGACAGCAGATTTATGAGAGACGCCAGTATCTGGCAGATCTGCAGGAGAGACTGGAACGCGGGATGAGCAGTAAAATCACAGATGCCAGACAGGAACTTCGTGTGTATGCTCAGAAGCTGGACGGGATGTCCCCGCTGAAAAAACTGACGCAGGGATTTTCTTATGTCACCGATGAATGTGGACAGGCGGTGAGCCGCCTGGAACAGGTGCGTCCAGGTGACAGGATACAGATACAGGTGACAGACGGTGAAATTCAGGCGCAGGTGACTTCCTGCGTACCGGTTGACAGGGAGAATCAGCATGGATAGAGAAGAAATGGAAAAGAAGACAGAGAACGAAATAGAAAATGAGGAAATGACAATAGAGGAAGCATTTGCCCAGCTGGATGAGCTTACACGGAAGATGGAGAACAGTCAGACTTCTCTGGAGGACTCTTTTGCCCTGTATCAGAGAGGGATGGAGCTGCTCAAACTCTGCAGCGGTAAGATTGACCGGGTGGAGAAGAAAATGCTTCAGATTGATGAGGATGGGATAATCAGTGAATTTTAAAGAGGAATTACAAAGCAGAACGGAAAAAATAGAAAATATTATCCGGCATTATCTTCCAAAAGAGGAAGGGTTCGCCAAGACACTGGCTTCGGCGATGAATTACAGTATGCTGGCAGGCGGCAAGAGACTTCGTCCGATGATGATGAGGGAAGTCTATCAGATGTTCGGGGGAGAAGAGAAAGTGATCGAGCCTTTTATGGCTGCGATGGAGATGATTCACACTCACTCTCTCATCCATGATGATCTTCCGGCTCTGGACAACGATGAATACCGCAGGGGACGCGAGACAACCTGGAAAGTCTATGGAGAAGATATGGGAGTGATCAGCGGCGCTGCGCTCTTGAACTATGCCTATGAGGTGGCCTTCTCCGGATTTGATCTGACCCGTCATCAGGACCGGGTGATTTTGGCCCTGCAGGTGCTGGGAGCAAAGACCGGCATCTACGGTATGCTGGGAGGTCAGAGTGTGGATGTGGAAAATGATGGACAGCCTTTGGAGCTTCCAGTTCTGGATTATATTTATAAGAATAAGACATCGGCGCTGATAGAAGCTTCCATGATGATCGGAGCGATCCTTGCGGGGGCTGGAAATGACAGGATTCGTCAGGTGGAGAAAGCGGCAGGATATGTGGGACTGGCGTTCCAGATTGAGGACGATATCCTGGATGTGACCAGTACACAGGAAGAACTTGGAAAGCCAATTCACAGTGATGAGAAGAATCATAAAACCACCTATGTGACTCTGGAGGGAGTCAAAAAGGCACAGCAGGAGGTGGAACAGCTGTCCAAGGAGGCCGTGGCGATTTTTGACGGATTGGAAGAAAAAAATGAATTTTTGCGGACCCTGATATGGGAACTGGTGAACCGCAAGAAATAGAGGGGATACCTATGATTTTGGAGAAACTAAGACAGGCAAATGATCTGCATAAGATTCCTCTGTCAGAATTTCCAACTTTGGCAGAGGAAATCCGGCAATTTCTGATTGAGAGCGTGAGCAGGACAGGAGGACACCTCGCTTCCAATCTGGGAGCGGTGGAGCTGACGCTTGCTCTGCACAATGTGCTGGAGTTTCCGGAGGATAAACTGATCTGGGATGTGGGTCATCAGGCATATACCCATAAAATACTGACCGGGAGAAAAGAAGGTTTCGCAAAGCTTCGCCAGGATGGGGGACTGAGCGGTTTTCCCAAGAGAAAGGAAAGTGACTGTGACGCGTTTGACACGGGACACAGTTCCAATTCCATTTCTGCCGGACTGGGCTATGTACGTGCCAGAGATCTTCAGAAGAAATCTTACCGGGTGGTCTCTGTCATCGGAGACGGCGCATTGACCGGCGGCATGGCTTATGAGGCTTTGAACAATGCCGCGGAGCTTAAGACTAATTTTATCATTGTGCTCAATGATAATTCCATGTCAATCTCAAAAAATGTGGGGGGAATCTCCTCATATCTAAGTGCCATACGCACAGCACAGTCTTACACAGGACTGAAGCTGAACGTGACCAACTCACTGAAGAAAATTCCTCATGTGGGAGAACAGTTGGTGGATGCGGTGAGAAAGACCAAGACCAGCATCAAACAGCTGATCATACCAGGTATGTTTTTTGAGGATATGGGGATTACTTATCTGGGACCGGTGGACGGTCACGATATGTTACAGATGATGAAGCTGTTCAATGAGGCGAAACGGGTGCAGGGACCGGTGCTTGTGCATGTGGTCACGGAAAAAGGAAGAGGGTATGCGCCCGCTGTGCGGCACCCGGCCAGATTCCACGGAACCGGTGCCTTTGATGTGGCCACCGGTCTTCCGCTGAAGAAGAGTAAACCCACTTATACCGACATTTTCTCGACGGTTATGAGAAAGATGGGGGACCGTGAGCCGGATGTGGTGGCGATCACGGCCGCCATGCCTACAGGCACAGGATTAAAAAGATTTGCAAATATGTTTCCGGACCGGTTCTTTGATGTGGGAATCGCGGAGGAACATGGAGTGACTTTTGCGGCAGGCTTGGCGTTGGGAGGAATGATTCCCGTCTTTGCAGTCTATTCTTCTTTCCTGCAAAGAGGGATAGATCAGGTGCTCCATGATGTGTGCATGCAGGAACTCCATGTGGTTTTTGCCATTGACCGGGCAGGCCTTGTGGGAAGTGACGGAGAGACGCACAATGGCTGTTTTGATCTGAGCTATCTCTCCATGATACCGAATATGACTCTGATGGCGCCGAAAAATCTCTGGGAATTGTCGGATATGATGAAGTTTGCCATTCACGAAAAGGGACCTGTGGCGGTCCGTTATCCCCGCGGGGAGGCTTATGATGGATTGAAAGAATTCAGGGCTCCCATTGTCCGGGGAAAGGGAGAAGTGATTGCCAGAGGCAGAAGAATAGCCCTTCTGGCAGTGGGAAGTATGGTGAAGACCGGGGAACGTGTCTGGAAGACACTGAGAGACCGGGGAGAAGAAGTCACCTTTGTGAATATGCGTTTCGTGAAGCCCTTTGACACAGAACTTCTGGATGAGCTGGCACAGGATCATTCTTTGTTTGTGACGATGGAAGAGAATGTACAAAGCGGTGGTTTTGGCGAGCATGTCGCGGCATATATGCAGAAGCATCATCCCGGGACAACTGTGGAGATTGTGGCCATAGGAGACTGCTTTGTGGAGCAGGGAGATGTGGAAAATTGGAAGAAAAAGCTGGGACTGGACGCTGAGTCCGTCTTAAATCGAATAGAGGAATGGGAACAATGAAAGAACGATTGGATGTTTTGCTGGTAAAGAAAAATCTGGCGGATTCCAGAGAAAAGGCAAAAGCGGTGATCATGGCCGGAGAGGTCTATGTGAACAATCAAAAAGAAGACAAAGCAGGTTCCATGTTTGAGGAGACTGCCAAGATCGAAGTGAGAGGAAATACACTCCCCTATGTGAGCAGGGGCGGTCTGAAACTGGAAAAGGCAATGACGCATTTCCAGGTGACACTGAAGGACAAGGTGTGTCTGGATGTGGGAGCTTCCACCGGTGGATTCACAGACTGTATGCTTCAAAACGGCGCGAAAAAAGTCTATTCCATAGATGTGGGACATGGACAGCTGGCCTGGAAGCTGCGCAACGATCCCCGGGTAGTCTGCATGGAAAAGACCAATATCCGGTATGTGCTGCCGGAGCATGTGGGGGAAGCAGCGGATTTTGCCTCCATTGATGTTTCTTTTATCTCTCTGACGAAAGTTCTTCTGCCGGTGCGGGATCTACTGAGAGATGACGGAGAGATTGTGTGTCTGATCAAGCCTCAGTTCGAGGCCGGGAGAGAAAAAGTGGGAAAGAAAGGTGTGGTCCGTGATCCTCAGGTTCACCTGGAGGTAATCGAGAAGGTGGCGGCCTATGCGCAGTCCATCGGATTTTCTGTCTGCGGGCTGGAGTTTTCCCCCATCAAAGGGCCGGAAGGAAATATTGAATACCTGCTTCATCTGAAAAAGGATGAAGAGGAGGAGAGCGGTCAGAAGATTGATCCGGAACAGGTTGTGAGGGAGGCTCACGAAACTCTGGCGTAGAGGAAACGACTATGGATAAGTTTTTTGTCATTACAAACGGTTTAAAAGATGTGGGACTGGTGACCACAGAAAAGATTCGCCAGTATCTGGAACAGCACAACCGCAGATGCCAGATTCAGATTGCCGAGGAGAAAAAAGAGGGCCCCTACCACTACACCGATCCGGATCAGATCCCGGATGACACGGAGTGTATCATTGTCCTGGGAGGCGATGGGACGCTGCTCCAGGCGGCCAGGGATGTGGTGCACAAAGAGATTCCTCTGTTTGGAATCAATCTGGGTACTCTGGGATTTCTCGCGGAGGTTGACCGTCAGAATATTTATCCTGCGTTGGACAAGCTGATGGAAGACAAGTATTTTATCGATGAGCGGATGATGCTGACCGGGCGGGCTTACCACGAAGGAAGGCTGATCGGCGAGGATATTGCCCTCAATGACATTGTGATCAGCCGGGAGGGACGCCTGAGGGTGCTGAATTTTATCAATTATGTCAATGGAGAATATCTGAACGTATACAATGCGGATGGAGTGATTGTATCCACACCTACGGGCTCCACAGGATACAGCCTGTCGGCGGGAGGACCGATTGTGTCTCCCAGTGCTTCGATGATTATTATGACACCGCTTGCTCCCCACACATTGAATTCCAGGAGCGTGGTGTTCTCTCCCGATGATACTCTGTGCGTGGAAGTCGGGGAGGGACGGAAAGTCAGCGAGGAGGAGGCGATTGTGTCCTTTGACGGAGATACGATGCTTCGAATGGTGACGAAGGACCAGCTGATTATCGAACAGGCAAAAGTGAAGACACGAATTGTAAAGCTGAGCAATTTAAGCTTCGTGGAGGTTTTGCGTAAGAAAATGCGTAACCATTAGGAGGAACCGGAATGAAGATTGAGAGGCATGCAAAGATTATTGAGTTGATTCATCAGTATGAGATCGAGACTCAGGAAGAACTGGCGGCACGTCTGCACGAAGCCGGATATTCGGTGACACAGGCGACAATCTCCAGGGATATCAGAGAGCTGAATCTGACTAAAGTGACCGGCAGAAACGGACATTCTCACTATGAAATCATACATAATTCCAAACAAAATCTCAGTGAAAAATATTCCCGTGTGCTGCGGGATGCCTTTCTGTCCATGGATATGGCACAGAATATTCTGGTCATCAAGACGGTGCCGGGAATGGCCATGGCAATGGCGGCGGCTCTGGACGAGCTGAACTGGAAAGAGATCGTGGGCTGTATCGCCGGAGACGATACCGTTATGTGTGCGGTGAAGACGGCGGATGATACGCTTTTGATTATGGAACGTCTGAGAAAGATACTGGAAGAGTTGGGGTGATAAAAAGATACTATGTTAATACATCTTCATGTGAAAAATCTGGCGCTGATTGAGGAGGCTGAGGTGGACTTCGGTCCGGGGCTGAACATTCTTACCGGCGAGACCGGAGCCGGCAAATCCATTCTCCTGGGCTCCATGCAGCTGGTACTGGGAGGCAAGATGTCCAGGGAAATGATCCGGGAGAATGCTTCATATGCGCTGGTTGAACTTTTGTTTCAGACAGAGAATCCAGCTTTGAGCCAAAAGCTGGAGGAGATGGATATCTCCATGGAAGAAGGAGAGATCCTTCTGTCGAGAAAAATCATGGACGGACGGAGTGTGAGCAAGATCAACGGACAGACTTGTACCGTGGGACAGATGAAAGCGGTGGCGGAACTGCTTTTGGATATCCATGGGCAGCATGAACATCAGTCCTTGCTCGATCCCGGAAGACAGCTGGAGATTCTGGATGCTTACGGAAAAGAAAAAATTATGCCTGCGAAAGAAAAGGTCAGGGAGATTTATGGGAGATACCGTGAGGTTCAAAAAGAGCTGGGTGCCATGGACCTGGACGAGGCCCAGAGAAATCGTGAAATCTCTCTGCTGAAATTTCAGCTGGAAGAGATTGAAAAGGCCCAGCTGACTTTGGGAGAAGACAAGGAGCTGGAGCAGCGTTACCGCAAGATGAACAACAGCCGGAAAATTGTGGAAGCTCTGCAGAAAGTACATGCCTGCACAGGGTATGATGAGAGTGCCTCGGCTGGAGAACTGCTGGGGCAGGCAGTGCGCGAGGTATCTCAGGTCTCGTCCCTGGATGAAGAACTTCAGTCTCTGGAAAGCATGCTCCTTGATATTGACAGTCTGCTCAATGATTTTAACCGGGAGCTGTCCTCTTATCTGGAAGGGCTTGTCTTCTCAGAGGAGGAATTCTATCTCACAGAGCAAAGACTGGATTTGATCAATGGGTTAAAGGCGAAATACGGGAGAACACTGGAGGAGATTGCTGCTTTTCAGGAGGAACAGAGCAAAAAACTGGATAAACTGGAAAAATTTGAAGAAAATATTCAAATTTTGAGAGAAAAGCAGAATGTAATCCAGGAAGAACTGGCCAAGGCTTCGCATGATTTATCCGAGATCCGGAGACAATACAGTGAAAAGCTGTCTGTGGAGATCGTAGAAAGTTTAAAAGATCTGAATTTTCTGGAAGTGGATTTTGCGGTTCATTTTCAAAAGAGCAGTTCGTACTCTGCCAATGGCTGGGATGAGATTGAGTATGAGATTTCCACCAATCCGGGGGAACCAAGAAAACCTTTTGGGAAAGTGGTGTCCGGTGGTGAGCTGTCCCGGATTATGCTGGCAGTGAAAACCATCCTGGCGGATAAAGATGAGATTGAGACTTTGATTTTCGATGAGATCGACACAGGAATCAGCGGCCGCACGGCGCAGAAGGTTTCTGAGAAGATGGCGATTATCGGGAGAAAACATCAGGTTTTGTGTATCACTCATCTGCCGCAGATTGCCGCCATGGCAGATTCGCATTTTGAGATTCGAAAAGAGACAAACCTCCAGGAGACGACAACCAAGATCCGGCTTCTGGATGAGGAGTCATCTGTAAGAGAACTGGCCAGGATGCTGGGCGGCGCGCAGATTACCAGCAGAGTGCTGGAAAATGCCCATGAGATGAAAGAATTGGCACGTCAGCAAAAAAATAGAAGACTGAAAAAATAAAATTATCACATACTAAAAGAGAATCCTGCTATGCGGGATTCTCTTTTGTACTTTCAGGCGGCAGTGTGCCGCCAGGTGATAAGGAGGATGTGATAATATGACCAGAAGACAGAAATATCAGCGTTTTGTGTTTGGCTTATTACTTCTGGATCTGCTGGTGATGGGATATCTGGGATATCGGTATCTGGATCGGAAGATACCGAAAGAACTGCATGTGGTGGAAGGAGAGGAAGATAAGATTACGGAACTGTTTCAATCCCCCTGGCTGAAATGTGACACGTCCATACCTGCTTCTCAGAATGGTTCCTACACCATACACTGCAGTCTTCTCGGAGTCATTCCTTTTAAGGATGTGAAGGTGACCACAGGAGAGCGGGAGAACCTCTGGGTCAGCGGAGAGCCCATCGGACTTTATATGGAGACCCAGGGGGTGCTGATCATTGACACCGGGGAGATCGTGGGAGAGGATGGAGTCAGCTATGATCCGGCACAGAACATTGCCCAGGCGGGGGATTATATCATTGCGTTCAACGATCAGAGAGTATCTTCCAAGAGGGAGCTTGTGGAAGATATCACGTGCTGCAACGGGGAGACGGCCGTTCTGTCCGTGATTCGCCACGGGGAGGAGATTTCTCTGTCTTTAGATCCTGTGCTGGGTGAGGATGGCAGGTATAAGCTGGGAATCTGGGTGAGAGACAATACCCAGGGGATCGGAACTTTGACTTATATGAGAGAGGACGGTACTTTCGGAGCTCTGGGGCATGGAATCAGTGATGTGGACACAGGAGAGCTGCTGCACATTCAGGGAGGAGCTCTTTATCAGACAGAAATCCTGGGTATTCAGAAAGGAAGCAAGGGGAGTCCGGGGGAACTGTCAGGGATCATCCGCTACAGTCAGTCTAATTGTCTGGGAGAGATTACAAAAAACTGTTCCAACGGTATTTATGGCAAGATTGGCAGCGAGGAGCGGAATCGGTTTACCTGGACGAGGATGCCGGTAGGCTATAAACAGGATATGAAGGTTGGGAAGGCACAGATTCTCTTCAAATTGGATGGGCAGCTGGATTTTTATGATGTGGAAATTACAAAGATTGACATGGATCATGAAGATACGAATAAAAGTTTCGTGATACAAGTCACAGATCCCAGATTGCTGTCGGCTACCGGGGGAATTGTGCAGGGGATGAGCGGCAGCCCTGTGATTCAGGAGGGAAAAATTGTAGGTGCCGTCACCCATGTTTTTGTCCAGGATTCCGCGTCGGGATATGGGATTTTTATTGAAACCATGTTGGAACAATGAGGATATTTTCACAAAAAACGGGGCCAAAAATGAGAGAAAAATAGGGAATAATGACATAATTTGTCAAAATATGGGGAACGAAAATGTGGCAAAAGTGCTATATTCAACTTGTATCGGGATAAAATTCAGTCTATAATAATGATGTGATGTAAGGAAACATTATGAAAAAGGGCCCAAGGTTTCTGATCATTGTAGAATGTTAGTTGTGGTATAGAGTTGAGGAGGTAGTATACCCATGGAAAAATTGAATGTGGCGATTGCGGACGATAATGAGAAAATGGTGGAAATGCTGGGTAAACTGATTGATGAAGATAAAGAGCTGGAATTAGTCGGCAAAGCACATAACGGAGAAGAAATCTGCAGAATCATTCAGAATAAAGAGCCGGATGTGGTGGTATTGGATATTATCATGCCGAAAGTGGATGGCCTGTCTGTGATGGAAAAGATGCACCAGGACAGAACGATTAAGAAGATGCCGTCTTTTATCGTCGTATCCGCGGTGGGACAGGAGAGAATTACAGAGGACGCCTTTAATCTGGGCGCGGATTACTATGTGCTGAAACCTTTTGATACGCAGATGCTGCTGAATCGTATCAAACATATGAAGACATCTGCTTCCCGGAGGACAAGAGAGATTGCCAGGAAAGAAGCGCCGGAGGAGAAATCGGCCTATTCGCAGAGAAATCTGGAGACGGATGTGACCAATATCATTCACGAGATTGGTGTTCCGGCGCATATAAAGGGCTACCAATATCTGAGAGACGCGATTATTCTGTGTGTCAACGACATGGAGATGCTGAATTCCATTACAAAAATTCTCTATCCGACGATTGCCAAGAGACAGCAGACGACGCCCAGCAGGGTGGAGCGTGCGATCCGGCATGCCATTGAGGTGGCGTGGAGCCGTGGGAAAATGGATACCATTGACGAATTATTTGGCTATACCGTCAGTACCGGGAAAGGAAAACCAACCAATTCCGAGTTTATCGCACTGATTGCGGACAAAATCCGACTGGAGTACAAAAATCGCTCTTTTCATTGACGGGAGAATGGGATATAATAGAATCAAGATTGTGTCATTTCTATGAGACAGTGGGAAATATGTACTACCAAGGAGGGTTTACTGATGAAAAAGATATTATTTGCTACATCAGAAGCAGTACCTTTTATCAAGACGGGAGGTCTGGCAGATGTGTGCGGGGCGCTTCCGAAATGTTTTGACAAGCGTTATTTTGATGTGAGAGTAGTGCTGCCGAAATACGCCTGCATGAAGCAGGAATGGAAAGATAAAATGCAGTATATTACGCATTTTTATATGGATCTCGGCTTCAAAAACTGTTATGTTGGAATTATGCATATGGAATACGATGGAATACAGTTTTATTTCATCGACAACGAATATTATTTCAGTGGACCTAAGCCCTATGACAGCGGCCCTTGGGATTTGGAGAAATTTGCTTTCTTTTCAAAAGCAGTACTGTCGATTTTGCCGGTGATTGACTTCAGGCCGGATGTGATTCACTGCCATGACTGGCAGACAGGTCTGGTTCCTGTCTATCTGCATGACAGCTTCCAGGCGGGAGAATTCTTCCGCGGCATCAAGACGGTTATGACGATACATAACCTGAAATTCCAGGGAGTATGGGATGTCAAGACGGTGAAAGCAATTACAGGACTTTCAGATTATTATTTTACACCGGATAAGCTGGAGGCGTACAAGGATGCCAATTATCTGAAAGGCGGAATTGTATTTGCCGATGCGGTGACGACTGTGAGCAACACCTATGCCGAGGAGATCAAGACTCCGTTCTACGGGGAGCGTTTGGACGGACTGATGCGGGCACGCTCCAACAGTCTGAGAGGAATTGTCAATGGAATTGATTATGATGAGTATAATCCGGAGACCGATCCTTATATCGCCAATCACTATAACGCGGTGACTTTCCGCAAAGAAAAAGTTAAAAATAAACGGGCTCTTCAAAAAGAGCTGGGACTGAACGAGGATCCCGGCGTGATGATGCTGGGAATCGTATCCAGGCTGACAGATCAGAAAGGCTTTGATCTGATAGCCTATGTGATGGATGAGTTGTGCCAGGATGCAGTACAGATTGTTGTGCTGGGAACCGGAGATGAACGATATGAAAATATGTTCCGCCATTTCGACTGGAAATATCATGGAAAAGTTTCCGCGAATATTTACTACTCGGAACCGCTGTCTCACAAAATCTATGCAGCGTCAGATGCTTTCCTGATGCCGTCTCTGTTTGAGCCTTGCGGACTGAGCCAGCTGATGAGTCTGCGGTACGGAACTGTTCCGATTGTCCGTGAGACAGGTGGACTGAAAGATACAGTGGAACCTTACAATGAATATGAGAGTACAGGAACCGGTTTCAGCTTTGCAAATTACAATGCCCATGAAATGTTAGGGGTAATCCGCAATGCGGAGAGAATTTTCTATGACAAGAAGCGGGAGTGGAATAAGATTGTAGATCGGGCGATGGCGAAAGATTTCTCCTGGAATCATTCAGCTGCCCAGTATGAAGAGATGTACAATTGGCTGATCGGGGAATAAAAATAATCAAAAAGTGCCGGATTCCGGCACTTTTTGTGTGTAAAGAAAAATTTGGCACTTCTTTTTTTCGGGGAAAGTCAGGGTTGACAATTCCAGAATTCTATCTTACTATGATAACAGAAAACACGAACACAGGTTCGCATTAATAGAAAGATTAAAGGAGTACATAGATGAATAACGATCAAAAACAAAAAGCCCTGGAGTCGGCAATTGAAAATATTGAGAAACAGTACGGCAAAGGTGCGATCATGAAGCTGGGAGAGGCCAGCATGAACAGCCATATTGAGACAGTGCCCACCGGCTCTCTGAGCCTGGATATCGCTCTGGGAGTGGGCGGAGTGCCCAGAGGACGTATCATGGAAGTTTATGGTCCGGAGTCCAGCGGTAAGACGACGGTGGCCCTTCACATGGTGGCCGAGGTACAGAAGAGAGGCGGAATCGCCGGATTTATCGATGCGGAGCATGCCCTGGATCCGGTCTATGCCAAGAATATCGGAGTGGACATTGACAATCTGTATATCTCACAGCCTGACAGCGGGGAGCAGGCTTTGGAGATCACAGAGACGATGGTGCGCTCCGGGGCAGTGGATATTGTGATTGTGGACTCTGTGGCGGCGTTAGTGCCCAAGGCAGAGATTGACGGAGATATGGGAGATTCCCATGTGGGGCTTCAGGCACGTCTGATGTCCCAGGCACTCAGAAAGCTGACGGCTGTGATTAGCAAGTCCAACTGTATTGTCCTCTTTATCAACCAGCTGCGTGAGAAAGTGGGCGTGATGTTCGGAAATCCGGAGACGACCACAGGAGGAAGAGCTTTGAAATTCTATTCTTCTATCCGCCTGGAAGTCAGAAAGGGAGAGAGTCTGAAGCAGGGCAGTGAATTTGTGGGCAACCGCACGAAGGTCAAAGTGGTCAAGAACAAGGTTGCGCCTCCTTTTAAAACAGCAGAATTTGATATCATGTTCGGTGAGGGAATTTCCAAAGAAGGGGATGTGCTGGATCTGGCCGCGGCCTGCAATGTGGTCAACAAGAGCGGTGCCTGGTATGCCTACCAGGGAGAGAAGATCGGGCAGGGCCGTGAGAACGCCAAACTCTATCTGAAAGAGCATCCGGAGGTCTTCCAGGAGATTGATCACAAGGTGAGGGTTTTCCATCATCTGATTGAGGAAGATCCCCAGGAGCAGTCAGAGCCTGAGACAGAAAAGCCTGAGGAAGTATGAGACAGGAGGAAGACAGCCAGGAGGCTGTGATCAGGAAGGCGAAGCAGAAAGCCATGCGTCTTTTGGAGCAGATGGACCGAAGCGAGAGGAATCTGAGACAGAAGCTGGCCCAGAATGGATTTCCGCCCAAAGCTGTGGACGCGGCAGTGGATTATGTGAAGTCCTATGGATATGTGGATGATGGACGGTATGCCAGGAATTATCTGGCATACCGTCTTCAGATGAAAAGCCGGCAGAAACTTTTTCAGGAGCTGTATCAGAAAGGTGTGTCCAAAGAGATTATTGAGGAAGCCTGGGCAGAAGTGTCCGCCGATGAAAGTCCGGATGAGCGTTCTTTGATCCGGCGTCAGGTTTTGAAAAAATATGAGCCCGGAAGCAGGCTGGATGTGGGGCAGATGCGCAGATTATACGGATTTCTCGCAAGAAAAGGGTTTCGCTATGATGACATCCGAAGTGTTCTGGAAGAGGAAGATATCTGCCAGTCAGATGGTCTGGAAAACTGAAAAAATAATTAGAAAAACTTGACATAATTTCGAAAACAATATAAACTTGTATTGTTGTGATTGTACAATGAAAATTTAATAAGGAGGTGCTCCTGTGGCAAGTGTGATAATTGTTGCAGTTGTCGCTGTAGTTGCGCTACTTATTGCAATCCCTGTAACCTATAAGGTGGCGATCGATAACAAGACTAGAAAGGACGCAGAAGTTATCGGGACGGCAGAGGAAAAAGCAAGAGGCATCATAGACGAAGCCCTGAAATCAGCGGAATCTAAGAAAAGAGAAGCCCTTTTAGAGGTAAAAGAGGAATCTCTGCGCACTCGCAATGAGCTTGAGAAAGAGACAAAAGAGCGAAGAGCAGAATTGCAGAAGTATGAGAAGCGGGTGCTGTCCAAGGAAGAAGCGGTTGACAAAAAGGCTGACGTGATTGAAAAGCGGGAAGCGGAATGTACAGCAAGAATAGCTGATTTACAGAAAAAGGAAAAACGCGTAGGCGAACTGGAAGAACAAGGAGTACGGGAACTGGAAAGAATTTCAGGTCTTACCTCCGAACAAGCAAAAGAACAATTGTTAAAATCTGTTGAAGACGATGTAAAAGTTGATGTTGCGAAGCTTTACAAGGAATTGGAGAGCAAAGCAAAAGAGGAAGCTAACAAAAAAGCCAAAGAGTATGTGGTGACTGCGATTCAGAAATGTGCCGTGGACCATGTTTCTGAGACAACAATTTCGGTAGTTCAGCTCCCAAGTGATGAGATGAAGGGAAGAATTATCGGACGGGAAGGACGGAATATTCGAACACTGGAGACACTGACAGGAGTGGATTTGATTATCGATGATACACCGGAAGCGGTGGTTCTGTCAGGATTTGATCCAATTCGGAGAGAAATTGCACGTATTGCATTGGAAAAATTGATCGTAGACGGACGAATCCATCCAGCTCGAATTGAAGAGATGGTGGAGAAAGCACAAAAAGAAGTGGAAGCGATGATCCGCGAAGAAGGTGAAAACGCTGCCATTGATGTGGGAGTGCATGGCATTCATCCGGAGCTGATACGGCTTCTGGGAAGAATGAAGTTCCGGTCCAGTTATGGACAGAATGCGTTGAAGCATTCCATTGAAGTTGCTCAGCTTTCTGGTCTTTTAGCCGGAGAAGTTGGGGTTGATGTACGTATGGCAAAACGCGCTGGTCTGCTCCATGATATTGGTAAATCCATTGATCATGAAGTGGAAGGTTCTCATATTCAGATCGGCGTTGACTTATGTAAAAAATATAAGGAATCTCCTCTTGTCATCAATGCGGTGGCTGCGCATCACGGAGATTGCGAGCCAGAGTCATTGATTGCATGTATCGTCCAGGCGGCGGATGCCATTTCCGCGGCAAGGCCGGGTGCAAGAAGAGAGACCCTGGAGACATATACAAACAGATTAAAACAGTTGGAAGACATTGCCAACCAGTTCAAAGGTGTGGAGAAGTCTTTTGCTATTCAGGCAGGTAGGGAAATCCGTGTGATGGTGGTTCCAGATCATGTCAGCGATGCAGATATGGTTCTGCTCGCGAGAGATATCGCGAAACAGATCGAGGCAGAACTGGAATACCCGGGTCAGATTAAGGTGAATGTGATTCGGGAGAGCCGTGTGGTGGACTACGCGAAGTAAAAAAGTTCTTGAGCAAATGAGAGAAAACCGAGAATCCTCAAAAGGGAGACTCGGTTTTTTATATTCCAAAATCTTACCGCAACCTTTTGGTTCTGTGACAAGCCGGTAAACGCATACACTCCAAAGAGGTGAGTGAATGAGAGAGAAGAAGCCATTTTCATGGGAGTTGACGCCTGGATTTTTCCTGATTTTGTTCTGGACCGCATTTGGAGCCGGTGCGCTGGGGATCAATATTTTCTGGGAAGCCATCCCCGGCCAGGGCAACCTTCTGGGAATGTTTATTCTGTTTCAGTCCGCAAGGAGAGAACTGGCACAGGCAGAATATTTTTTCTATGTCCTCAGACACCATGGAAGCTGGCTTTTTATCTGCCTGCTGGCAGGCTTTTCTCCATGGGGAGTTCCGGTGGCAGTCTTCAGTACTGCTGCGCTGGGGATACTTGTGGGAGTCATTCTGACTTTATCTATCCTGCAGTTTGGAATTTTGGGGATTTTTTGCGGGGCGGCCCTGCTGTTCCCTCAATTTTTGTGTTACATTCCCTCCGTGATTTTCCTGATGAGTATTCTGGCCCAGAGATCCGGCAGATTTGTGAAGAAAGATGGGAGGAATAAGAAGGATTCTCTCTTGCGTCAAAAAATGTTCTGGGGAAGCCTTTGTCTCTATCTGGGAGGCATGATTCTGGAAAGTTTTGTCAATCCTTTTGTACTGGATTTTGTTTTATCCCATGTGAAAATTTTTTAGGAAAAAAGCAATTGCTTTTCTGACATAATCTGCGTATAATGATCCTATCAGTGTGAAAGAAACAGGGTATGTAAGGAATGAAAAGCGTAATTCGAGAGTTTATCATCTATCTGCATAATATCAAGCAGACTTCCAAGAATACGGAGATTTCTTATGAGAGGGATCTGAACAAAATGGAGGCTTATCTGGAAAAAAGAGGGGTGGAGGATCCTGCCAGGGCGACAGCCACAGATCTGAACGGGTATCTGAACTATCTTCGGGAAAATCAATTCGCAGCTTCTACGATCTCACGGAGTGTTGCTTCCATGAGGTCTTTTTATCAGTTCTTATTTAAGATGCACCGGATCGAGAGTGATCCTTCGGAGAATCTGCGTCCGCCCAAAGTGGAGAAAAAAGCGCCGGAGATCTTGACCGTGGAGGAGGTGGATCTTCTGCTGCGTCAGCCCTGTCTTAGGACAGCAAAAGGACTGAGGGACAAGGCGATGATGGAATTGCTCTACGCTACAGGAATGAGGGTGAGTGAGCTGATTCATCTGGAAGTGTCTGATGTGAATCTGAAGCTGGGATATGTGGATTGCAGTGACGGGGCGAAGGAACGGATCATTCCCTTTGGAAATACCTGCAAAGAGGCATTGGATCAGTATCTGAGAGAGGGAAGGGGAGAGTTTCCGGGAGAGCCGGAGAGTGGCATCTTGTTTCCCAACTGTTCCGGAAAGGTCATGAGCCGCCAGGGATTTTGGAAGGTTTTGAAAAGATATGCGGCGGAGGCCGGGATTACGGCGGATATCACACCGCACACGCTGCGGCATTCTTTTGCGGCACATATGCTCCAGAATGGGGCAGATATCAAGAGTCTCCAGGAAATGCTGGGGCATTCGGACATCTCTTCCACCCAGATGTACCTGAATTTGAATGAAAACCGTATCCGGGATGTGTATATGAAAGCGCATCCGAGAAGATAAGCTATGCAAAGGCCTTGAATGTGGCCCTGCATAGCTTTTTTTGATCCGTGTAAGAGAAAAAGCATGGTTACCGGGAGCGAAGATAGTGATACAGTGTTCTGGGAGAGAAGAGATGAATGTCGAAGGTGATCAGACGGTTCAGTGCAGTAAGGTGCAGCAGAGTGATCAGCACTTCGCCTGCCAGCACGCCCCAGAGATATCCGTGAATGCCCTGGTGTGGAATAACCCAGATTACACAAAAAAGTCTCAGGGAGATACCCAGGATGCTGTGGAAAAGGCAGATCCCCGTCTTTCCAAGGCCATTCAGGATTGTGTTCAGAGCAGCATTCAAATAGAGAAAGGGACAGACAAAAGCCAAAGTCCGGATGAACAGACCGGCGTTGGAGCTGTGAAAGAGAAACCTGCCTAGGAAGCTGCCAAAAACAGCAAAGAAACCTGTACAGGAGAATCCGAGGAGCAGACAGCATTGGATGGTGATCTCCACGGCCTGGCGGATTTTTTTGTTCTGTTCCAGAGCCTGCAGCTGAGCGATGGATGGCAGCAGCATGACACAGACTGAGTTGGTGATTGCGTTGGGAAAAAGAATCAGCGGCAGGGCCATTCCCGTGAGGGTTCCGTAGATACTAAGGGATTCTGCCCTGGAATATCCGTGCAGAATCAGCCTGGAGGGGATGAGAATGGATTCGATGGAGGTAAGAAAGGTTGTGATCAGACGGTTGGCGGTCAAGGGCAGATACATGGTGAACAGATTGCCCAGGTGGGTGAGCGGAGTGCGTACCGGAAACAGAGAAATCTGCTCTTTCCGATGATGAAGCATGAAGATAAAAAGCGCGAAGATTACGGAAAAGAGTTCTCCGGTAAAAATACCAATGACCGCGATCCAGGCAGAAGGAGTCACTCCCAGTGATAGGAGATACAGGTAAGCCAGACAGGCGGTTGAGATCCGCACAACCTGTTCCAGAAGCTGGCCAAGAGCAGGCAGAGAAGTTCTTTTCTGAGAGTAAAAATATGCGTTGACGCAGGCGTGGAGAGCGGCAAGGGGCAAGGCCCAGGCGACGATTCTCAGCAGGGAGGCCGTCCTTGGATCCTGCAAAAAAAGGCTGGCTATCATGTCAGCGTTCTGGTGAATGAACCAGGCGATCAGGCTGGTGAACAGGAAGGAGAAACCTGTGCCTGCGAGGAAAAGATCGTGGGCTCCCTTCTGATCATGGATCGCGGATTTGCCGGCCGCAAAACGGGAGATGGCCGTGGACATTCCCGACACGGTGAGGGACAGGCTGAGAGCCTGGATCGGAAAAACAAGCTGATAGATTCCAAGCTCCTGTGCACCAATTGCGTGAGAGAGGAATATTTTATAGAAGAAGCCCATCAGCCGGCTCAGAAACCCTGCGGCGGTGAGGATGAAAGTCCCCCAGAGAATTTGTTGTTTCGGTCTCATAAAATTTTACCCTTTTTGTTCAGTATATTCCAAAAATCCCCTTGACAGAACCTGGATACAATGATACAGTTAAGAAGAAATCGCAGTAAAATACTCGGAAATAAAAGAAGGATAGAATATGAAATTGTCGACGAAAGGAAGATATGGACTGAGGGCCCTGGTGGATCTTGCAGTTCACAGCGAAAATGGGACAGTCTCTATTCAAAGTATTGCGAACCGTCAGAACATTTCTGTCAGTTATCTGGAGCAGTTGGTGGGGAAGATGCGCCGGGCAGGCATAGTCACCAGCATACGGGGAGCGGCAGGAGGATACCGTCTGGCAAAGCCGCCTTCAACAATTTCTGTGGGAGATGTGCTGAGGGCTTTGGAAGGAGATCTGGAGGCAGTGAACTGTCCAGGCAATGATGAGGTCCCGGCCTGTGAGGCGGCACCGACATGTGTCACGAAATATGTCTGGAAGAGAATCAATGACAGTATCAGTCAGGCGGTGGACACGATCATGATTGAGGAACTGGTTCAGGAGAGTAAAAAATTAAATGGAAAGGAATAAAGTTATGAATCAATTAATATATCTGGATAATGCGGCAACGACGAAGACAGCACCGGAAGTTGTAGATGCAATGCTTCCGTTTTTTACAGAAAATTACGGGAATCCTTCCAGTATTTACAGTCTGGCGGGAACCAGCAAAGAGGCGATTGACCATGCGAGAGAGCAGATCGCATCGGTTATCGGCGCGAATCCCAAGGAGATTTACTTCACGGGAGGCGGCAGCGAGGCAGATAACTGGGCTTTGAAGGCGACTTATGAACTGCTGCAGAATAAAGGAAATCATATCATTACCACGAAGATTGAACATCACGCTATTTTGCACACCTGTGAGTATCTGGAGAAATATCGGGGAGCCAGAATTACTTATCTGGATGTGGACGAGAATGGTGTGGTGAAACTGGAGGAGCTGGAGAAGGCGATCACACCGCAGACAATACTGATCTCTGTGATGTTCGCCAACAATGAAATTGGAACCATTCAGCCCATCAAAGAGATTGGACAGATTGCAAAGGAGCATGGGATCTATTTCCACACGGATGCGGTGCAGGCCTTTGGCCAGATTCCCATCAATGTGGACGAGTACCACATCGATATGTTGAGTTCCAGCGCTCACAAAATCAACGGACCGAAGGGAATCGGATTTCTGTATATCCGCAAAGGTGTGAAGATCCGTTCCTTCATCCACGGAGGAGCCCAGGAGAGAAAACGCCGGGCCGGCACAGAGAATGTACCTGGAATTGTGGGGTATGGAGCAGCGGCCGAGAGGGCGGCCAGAACCCTTGATGAGAGAGCGAAGGCTGAGACTTTGCTTCGGGATTATCTGATTCAGAGAATTACGAAGGAGATTCCTTACTGCCGGCTGAATGGAGATCCGGTGAAGAGACTGCCGAATAATGTGAATATCAGTTTTCAGTTTATAGAGGGAGAATCTCTGCTGATTTTCCTGGATGGAGCAGGAATCTGTGCTTCCAGCGGCTCCGCCTGCACTTCAGGTTCTCTGGATCCTTCTCACGTTCTGCTGGCGATCGGGCTGCCCCATGAGATTGCTCACGGCTCCCTGCGCTTGACTCTGAGTGAGGAGACAACGAAGGAAGAGCTGGATTATGTGGTGGAAAAATTAAAAGAGATCGTTGCGAGACTGCGCAGTATGTCACCACTCTATGAAGATTTTGTAAAGAAAAATGCAAATTCATAAAAAATAAATAAACAATTGTGAAAAAATCAAAATTATAATTGACGAGAAGCGCGAAAATTGAGATATTGTAAGAGTAGACACAGGAGGAATTGATATGTACAGTGAAAAAGTAATCGATCATTTTCAGAATCCGAGAAACGTTGGTAAGATTGAGAATCCCAGCGGCGTGGGAACGGTAGGAAACGCGAAGTGTGGAGATATCATGAGAATTTATCTGGATATTGATGAGAATCAGATTATCCGTGACTGTAAATTTAAGACCTTTGGATGCGGAGCGGCAATTGCCACCAGCAGTATGGCGACGGAACTTGTGAAGGGGAAAAATATACAGGAAGCTCTGCAGGTGACCAACAAGGCAGTGATGGAGGCTTTAGATGGACTTCCTCCGGTGAAAGTGCACTGCTCTCTTCTGGCAGAGGAAGCCATTCATGCCGCACTGTGGGATTACGCGGAGAAGCATGGAATCAAGATCGAAGGCCTGGAGAAGCCCAAATCTGATATTCACGAGGGTGAAGAGGAAGAAGAGGAAGATTATTGATGGCGGGGAAAAAAGTAGTGATCGGGTTGTCAGGAGGAGTGGACTCCTCCGTGGCAGCCTATCTTCTCAAGCAGAAGGGATATGAGGTGATCGGAGTCACGATGCAGACCTGGACGCCGGAGGATGAAGAGGATACAGATCCGGCGGCGGGAGGAAGTCCGGAGGTGACAAAGGATGCGCGGGAAGTGGCCCAGGCACTTGGAATTCCCTATTATGTGGTGGATTTTCAGAAAGAATTTTCCCAGCATGTCATGGATTATTTCTCCAGAGAATACCTGGCAGGGCGGACTCCCAATCCCTGCGTGGTCTGCAACCGTTTTGTGAAATGGGAAGCACTTCTCGCCAAGGCAAGACAGCTGGGGGCGGAGTATATCGCCACAGGACATTACGCGAAGATTGCCCGTCTGGAGAATGGGCGTTATACTCTTCGCGCCTGTGACTCATCGGCAAAAGACCAGACATATGCTCTTTATAATCTGACTCAGGAGCAGCTGGCGCACACACAGATGCCGGTGGGAGATTATACGAAGGATGAAATCCGCAGGATTGCCGCGCAGATTGGCCTGAAGGTGGCAGATAAGCCGGACAGCCAGGAAATCTGTTTTATTCCGGATCACGATTATGCCAAATTCATCCGGAAGCGCAATGGCGTGGAGATCCCGGAAGGCAACTTTGTGACGGCAGACGGAACAGTTCTGGGAAAACACAGAGGAATTATACATTATACGATAGGACAGCGCAAAGGACTGAACTTATCCATGGGCCATCCGGTGTTTGTGACGGAGATCCGTCCAAAGACCAATGAGGTGGTGATTGGTGAGAGTGAAGATGTGTTTGCGCCTGCTTTGCGTTGTGAGAAACTTAATTTTATGGGAGTTGAGCGGTTCGAGGAAGGCATGGAATTCACAGCGAAAATCCGCTATAACCATAAAGGGGCTCCCTGCGTGATCGAGAAAGTACTGTCAGTGGATGAGGCAGTCTGCCGTTTTTCGGAACCGCAGAGAGCTGTGACACCGGGACAGGCAGTTGTCTTTTACCGGGATGGCTGTGTGGCAGCGGGAGGTACCATTACAGGACGAATCTAAGAGTTAGGGAATGGTGAGATATGACGGGACTGACAAAAGAACAAATTGAAGAGAGGATTCAAGCCGGACAGGTGAATGTGAGCGACTCGCCAAACACGAGGACCTACAAACAGATCATCCGGGAGAATACACTGACGTTTTTTAACTTTCTGAATGTGGTTCTTCTGGTTCTGATTTTGATTGTCGGGTCATATAAAAACAGTCTGTTTATGGGCATTATCGTGATTAACACGGTGATCGGCATTGTGCAGGAAGTCCGGGCGAAGAAGACGATCGATAAACTGGCGATTCTGACAGCGAGTAAGGCCGTGGTTCTGCGGGATGGTAAGAAATGGTCCATTCCCACGGAAGAGCTGGTGCTGGACGATGTGATTTACTTAAAGAGCGGAGATCAGGTGCCGGCAGATGCGGTGATTCTGGAGGGAAGCGTGGAAGTCAATGAGTCGCTGCTGACCGGCGAGGCCGATAATCTGGAGAAGACGGTCAAAGATGAGCTGTTCTCAGGAAGCTTTCTCACTTCCGGATCGGCCTGCTGTCAGGTGGTCCATGTGGGAAAGGATAATTATGCGTCCCAGATCACCAGAGAGGCAAAAGAATTCAAAAAACATAATTCAGAGCTTCGGAATTCTCTGAACCGGATTTTGAAAGTCATCAGTATCATCATTCTGCCTCTGGGAATTCTGCTATTCTACAAACAGTATGCGATTGTGGGCGATACCTTCCGGAATTCTGTGGTCAGCACCGTGGCAGGTGTTCTCGGAATGATACCGGAAGGACTGGTTCTTCTGACCAGTGTGGCACTGACACTTGGAGCCTTATACCTGGCAAACCGGAAAACACTGGTTCAGGAATTGTACTGCATTGAGACGCTGGCCAGGGTGGACACCCTCTGTCTGGATAAGACGGGAACAATCACAGAAGGCAGTATGTGTGTGGAGCAGGTGATTCCTCTGAATCCGAAAGAGTACGAAGAAGAACCGGCACAAGAAGAACCGGCAGAAAAGGAGAAGGAAGAGGAGGAAATAGCAGAAGAAACCAGGGAGAAGAAGGAACCCGCTGTTCAGACAGATGACGGGGAAGAAGAACAGGATTTGACGCTGAGTGTGGAGCAGATCGAACAGATTATGGGAAATCTCATGAATGTTCTCGCAGACAGCAATGCCACATCAGACGCATTGCGGGAACGCTTCCGCCCCAGCAAGGAATTTACCCTGGATCACGCCATTCCTTTTTCCTCAGACCGGAAATACAGTGGTGCCAGTTTTGCCGAGAAGGGGACGTACCTGATGGGTGCTGCGCAGTTCCTGTTCCCGGATGGAAATGAAAAGCTGATGGAGCTTTGTCAAAAATATGCGGCGCAGGGTTACCGGCTGCTGCTGTTGGCTCACAGTCCGCAGATTGCAAACGGGAGTCAGCTTCCCTGTGAGTTGTCTGTCTGTGCAGTGTTGCTGCTGACGGATGTGATCCGGCAGGAGGCGCCGGAGACCTTAGCTTTCTTTGACAGCCAGGGGGTTGATCTGAAAGTCATATCCGGAGACGATCCGGTGACAGTCTCTGCCATTGCAAAGAAAGCCGGACTGAAAAACGCCGGGAATTATGTGGACGCCACCACGCTCACCAGCCCTCAGGAGCTGGAGAAAGCGGTGAATGAGTGCAGTGTCTTCGGAAGGGTGACACCCCAGCAGAAAAAAGAGATGGTTCTGGCCCTGCAAAAACACGGCCATACAGTGGCGATGACTGGTGACGGTGTCAATGATGTTCTGGCTCTGAAAGAGGCGGACTGCAGTGTGGCCATGGCCTCTGGAAGTGACGCGGCCAAGAATATTGCCAATGTGGTGCTGCTGGATTCTAATTTTGGTGCGATGCCCCACATTGTGAATCAGGGAAGAAAGGTGGTCAACAATATCCGGACTGCGGCTTCCATGTTTCTGATCAAGACCATTTTTTCTGTGTGCCTGTCGCTTTTGACGATCTTTTTCGGAGAGAGTTATCCTTTTGAGCCGATCCAGATGTCTTTGATCAGTGCCTGTGCCGTGGGAATCCCCACCTTCCTGCTTGCCCAGGAGGGCAATTATGAACGCCTGGACAAGACTTTTCTGCGGCATGTGTTTCTGAATGCATTCCCGGCGGCAGTGACCATCACGGCCTGTGTTTTTGCGGTTATGCTGGTGTGCCAGGATATCTATAAATCCAATGAGATGCTGAATACCGCCTGCTTCCTGGTAACAGGGTGGAATTATATGGCGGCTTTGAAGACGGTCTACTCTCCGCTGACGACCTACCGGAAAGTGGTGATCTACGGGATGCAGGTGATCTTCTTCGGAGGAGCCTTGATTCTGCAGAATCTGCTGAATCTGAAAGCTCTGGAATTCGGCATGATTATTCTGGTGTTCATGCTGATGATTTTTTCTCCCGTGGTGATCGACGGAATCACATCTTTGCTGCGCAGGATGTATCAGAAATCCCGGAGAAAGAAGAGACGGTTTGCCAGATCCTGATCACAGCGGAAGGAGGACAGGCTCTCTCTGGCGGAAAATGGTGTAGTGAGTAAATCCGAATTCCTTCAGCATTTTCTCGATTTTCGGAAATTCATAGGCCAAATATTCCGGGCTGTGCGCATCGGAGCCGATGGTGATAAGCCGTCCGCCGAATTCATAGTATTTCTGAATAATTTCTTCACACGGGTTCGGGTGTCCGAGTCCGTATTTCAGCCCTCCGGTGTTCACCTCGAGGGCTACTTTTTTTTCTATGAGTGTATGGAGGATGGGATCCAGAATATCCCGGTAAGTCTCATAGGAATAGTTAAGATTCCGGTTGGGACCGTAGCGGACAACATAGTCAATATGTCCGTAGGTGTCTATGAGATCGGCGAAAATATTCAGGTTCTCCAGAATAGATTCAAAGTATTGATGGTAGGCTTCCTGTTCGGTTTTTCCGCGGAAAAAACAGTCGCTGTAGTAGGGATCCTCTCCATAAGCTGTGTGGGAGGAGCCGATAACAAAGTCAAAGGAATGTCTGTGCAGAAGCTCCTGGCAGGAATCATACAGATGGGGCTGAAGCCCGAGTTCAATTCCGAACAAAAGTTCAATCTGTCCCTGGTATTTGTGTTTCAGTTCCAGAAAACCCTTCTCATACTGATCGACATCCAGGGAAAAGTCTACAAAGTCTTCCGGATGATAAGGGTAGTCCATGTCCAGATGTTCTGTGAAACACATCTGGCGCAGTCCCTTTTGGATTCCGGACAGAATCATTTCCTCCATGGGGGTGTCACTGTCCCCGGAAAAAGAAGAGTGCAGATGGATATCACTTACAAGGTTTCTGTGCATAAATGAAAAGCCTCCATTTCTGTAAATTTTTGTCAGACATAGTCATTCTCTATCAGTATAACATATGAGGAGGCGTTTCGCACTATTATGGGCTGGGGAATGGCCGATTGAGTCATAAAATTGCCAAACGGGAGATTTTTTCGAAAATAGTCTTGAATTTTTTGACAAACTTGGTTACAATAACATACAGGGTTGAAGCTAACTTGTGTGATACACATAGGTAAAAAAAATCAATCATCATAGGAGGAATTTAACATGGCAGTAAAAGTTGCAATTAATGGATTTGGACGTATCGGTCGTCTGGCATTCAGACAGATGTTCGGAGCTGAGGGCTACGAAGTTGTTGCAATCAACGACTTGACATCCCCGAAAATGCTGGCACATCTTCTGAAATATGACTCTACTCAGGGAAGATATGCACTGGCAGACAAAGTTTCTGCAGGTGAGGATTCCATCATCGTAGACGGAAAAGAAATCAAAATTTACGCAAAAGCAGACGCTTCCGAACTTCCATGGGGAGAAATCGGCGTTGATGTAGTTCTGGAGTGTACCGGATTCTACACCTCCAAAGAAAAAGCATCTGCACACATCAAAGCAGGCGCTAAGAAAGTTGTCATTTCTGCACCAGCAGGTAACGATCTGCCAACTATCGTTTACAACGTAAATCATGATAAATTGACAAAAGAAGACAATATCATTTCAGCTGCTTCCTGTACAACAAACTGCCTGGCACCAATGGCAAAAGCACTGAATGATCTGGCTCCGATCAAATCCGGTATTATGTGTACAATCCACGCATATACAGGAGATCAGATGACTCTGGACGGACCTCAGAGAAAAGGCGATCTGAGAAGATCCCGTGCAGCAGCTGTTAACATTGTACCGAACAGCACAGGCGCTGCAAAAGCAATCGGTCTGGTTATCCCGGAACTGAACGGCAAACTGATCGGTTCTGCTCAGCGTGTTCCTACTCCAACCGGTTCTACAACAATTCTGACCGCTGTTGTTGAAGGAAATGTTACTGTTGATCAGATCAACGCAGCTATGAAAGCAGCATCCAATGAGTCCTTCGGATACAACGAGGATGAGATCGTATCCAGCGATATCGTTGGTATGAAATATGGTTCTCTGTTTGATGCAACTCAGACTATGGTACTGCCGCTGGACAACGGAAGCACAGAGGTTCAGGTTGTTTCCTGGTATGACAATGAGAACTCTTACACCAGCCAGATGGTAAGAACAATCAAACATTTCGGAACATTACTGTAATTATAAGACTCATTAGGGGTCCGGTCACAGAGGGGCCGGATCCCTTTTACTTTAATTTTGAAAGCTGTGTATAGGAGGAAGAAACATGCTGAATAAAAAATCTGTTGATGACATTAATGTGAAGGGCAAGAGAGTCCTGGTACGCTGTGATTTCAACGTCCCGCTGAAAGATGGAAAGATCACAGATGAGAACCGTCTGGTAGCTGCTCTTCCCACAATCAAGAAGCTGATCGCTGACGGCGGAAAAGTAATTCTGTGTTCTCACCTGGGCAAACCGAAGGGAGAGCCGAAACCGGAACTGTCACTGGCTCCGGTTGCAGCGCGCCTGTCTGAACTTCTGGGACAGGAAGTAAAATTTGCAGCTGATCCGGAAGTTGTGGGAGCGAACGCAAAGGCAGCTGTGGAGGCGATGAAAGACGGCGATGTGGTTCTGCTGGAGAACACCCGTTACCGCGCGGAGGAGACTAAGAACGGAGAGGCATTCAGCAAAGAGCTGGCTTCCCTGTGTGATGTATTTGTAAATGACGCATTCGGAACCGCACACAGAGCACACTGTTCCAATGTGGGAGTGACCAAGTATGTGGACACAGCAGTGGTTGGTTATCTGATGCAAAAAGAGATTGATTTCCTTGGCAATGCGGTGGAAAAACCAACCCGTCCCTTTGTTGCTATCCTGGGCGGCGCGAAAGTGGCAGATAAGCTGAACGTAATTTCCAATCTTCTGGAGAAATGCGATACTCTGATCATCGGCGGCGGTATGGCATATACTTTCCTGAAAGCACAGGGCAAAGAGATCGGAAAATCTCTGGTAGATGATTCCAAACTGGATTATTGTAAAGAGATGATTGACAAGGCAGCGAAATTGGGTAAGACTCTGATGCTTCCAGTGGATTCAGCAGTTGCTCCGGCTTTCCCGGATCCCATCGATGCACAGATCGAGGTGACAAATGTCTCTGTGGACGCGATTCCTGCGGATATGCTGGGACTTGATATCGGAACAGAGACTGCGAAACTGTATGCGGATGCAGTGAAATCTGCCAAGACAGTAGTATGGAACGGACCGATGGGCGTATTTGAGAATCCGGTTCTGGCGGCTGGTACAATCGCAGTGGCAAAAGCTCTGGCCGATACGGACGCAGTGACAATCATTGGCGGCGGTGACTCTGCTGCGGCAGTGAACCAGCTTGGATTCGGAGATAAGATGAGCCATATTTCCACAGGCGGCGGAGCTTCCCTGGAATTCCTGGAAGGAAAAGAACTGCCGGGTGTGGCAGCTGCCAACGATAAATAAGAGCGGAAGAAGGAGATAGAATTATGTCAAGAAGAAAGATTATTGCCGGAAACTGGAAGATGAACATGACTCCCAGCGAGGCTGTAGAACTGGTAAATACTCTGAAACCTCTGGTAGTCAACGATGAAGTGGATGTAGTTTTCTGTGTACCGGCGATTGACATCATCCCGGTTATGGAAGCGGCAAAGGGTTCTAACATCCAGGTCGGCGCTGAGAATATGTATTTTGAGGAGAAAGGTGCTTACACCGGAGAGATTTCTCCTGCAATGCTCACCGATGTGGGAGTGAAATATGTAGTTCTGGGACATTCTGAGAGAAGAGAATATTTCGCTGAGACCAGTGAGACAGTCAACAAGAAAATGTTAAAAGCATTTGAGCATGGAATCACCCCGATTATGTGCTGCGGAGAGACTCTGACTCAGAGAGAGCAGGGTGTGACCATGGATTTCATCCGTCAGCAGGTGAAAGTTGGATTCCAGGGTGTCACTGCAGATCAGGCAAAGACCGCTGTGATCGCATATGAGCCAATCTGGGCCATTGGAACCGGTAAGACTGCTACTACAGAGCAGGCACAGGAAGTATGCGCGGGAATTCGTGCATGCATCGCTGAGATCTATGATCAGGCTACTGCAGATGCCATCCGTATCCAGTATGGCGGATCTGTAAACGCTGCAACTGCTCCGGAACTGTTCGCTCAGCCGGATATCGATGGAGGACTGGTGGGAGGAGCTTCCCTGAAACCAGACTTTGGCAAGATTGTAAATTACAAATAAAAAGATTCAAGACCCGCCTCGTTTGTGAGGCGGGTCTTTTTTCGTCGGGTTTATGGAAATTACAGATTGCGCAGCAGATTGACCATTTCAATTGCGCCAAGAGCACAGTCATAGCCTTTGTTGCCGGATTTGGTACCGGCTCTCTCAATCGCCTGCTCGATATTCTCTGTGGTGAGAACCCCGAAAAGCACGGGGATGCCGCTGGAGAGGGAGACCTGGGCAATTCCTTTGGAGACTTCATTACATACATAGTCGTAATGGGAGGTGCTTCCGCGGATGACGGCTCCCAGGCAGATGATGGCGTCGTAATTTCCGCTGTTGGCCATTTTTGATGCGGCCAGAGGAATTTCAAAGGCTCCCGGGACCCAGGCGACATGGATATCTTCCTCAGGCACTTCATGGCGAACCAGGCCGTCGAAAGCTCCAGAGAGAAGCTTGGAAGTGATAAATTCGTTGAAACGAGACACAACGATTCCGATTTTGATGTTCTGTGCGACCAGATTTCCTTCAATGATTTTCATAAATCTCCTCCTATTTGTAATTCAAAATATGTCCCATACGGATCTGTTTGGTTTTCAGATAAGCGCGATCATAGGCGGTCTCCTCCATCTGGAGAGGAACTCGCTGAATGATTTCGATTCCATAATCCTCCAGCTGGTAGACTTTGTCCGGATTATTGGTAAGCAGGCGCAGGGTTTTTGCGCCGAGATCCCGTAAAATCTGAGCGCCGATGAAGTATTCTCTCAGATCAGCTCGAAATCCCAGGGCCAGATTGGCATCCAGAGTATCCATTCCTTTTTCCTGGAGTTCATAGGCACGCAGCTTATTGATCAGGCCGATTCCTCTTCCTTCCTGACGCATATAGAGGAGAATCCCTCTCCCTTCTTTTTCGATCTGCGTCATCGCGGCAGCCAGCTGCTGACCGCAGTCACATCGAAGGGAGCCGAAGGTATCTCCGGTGAGGCATTCTGAGTGAACCCGGCACAGGAGATTCCTGCCGTCTTTGATTTCTCCTTTTACAAGGGCGATGTGGTGTTCCTGGTTCAGCTTGTTCACATAGCCATAGGCCATGAAATTGCCATATTTTGTGGGCATTTTGACGACAGCCTCCCGGGATACCAGGCAGTCATGCTTCTTGCGGTAGTCCTGGAGAGCGCGGATGGTGATAAATTTCAGATGATATTTCTGTGCCATCGCATACAGTTCTTTGGTCCGCATCATGGTACCGTCTTCTCGCATAACCTCACAGCAAAGGCCGCATTCCTTCAGACCTGCCAGGCGCATGAGATCCACGGTGGCCTCGGTGTGTCCGCCCCGTTCCAGAACACCGCCCGGTCTGGACATGAGAGGAAACATATGACCTGGACGGCGGAAATCTTCCGGTTTTGTGTGGTCATCCACGCAGGCCCGGGCTGTGATGCCCCTTTCCTGGGCGGAGATTCCGGTGGTGGTGCTCACGTGATCTACGGATACGGTGAAGGCAGTCTCATGGTTGTCTGTGTTGGAGGCCACCATCTGGGGAAAATCCAGTTTCCGGCACAGATCTTCACTCATGGGCATACAGATCAACCCTTTTCCATGGGTTGCCATGAAATTTACATTTTCCGTGGTGGCATACTGGGCACTGCAAATCAAATCTCCCTCATTTTCACGGTTCTCATCGTCTGTCACCAGAATCATTTTCCCCTGGCGCAGATCCTCCAGGGCTTCTTCGATGGTATGAAAAGTAATCATTGTCTTTCCTCCTTCAGTCAGTTTTTCAGGCTTTCCCAGACAGAGCGGGGCTGCTCCCGGGAGATTCCAAGAAGTTTTTCCACATATTTTCCGACACAATCATTTTCCAGATTGACCGTGTCCCCGGTTCTTTTCTGACTCAGAGCAGTGCTCAGAGCTGTGTGGGGAATCATGGAGATGCGAAAACAGGCGTCATTCACCTCAGCCACGGTCAGGCTGATTCCGTCAATGGCCACGGAGCCTTTGGGAATGATATAGCGAAGAATATCCGGGGAGGTCCGTATGGTATACCAGATGGCATTGTCCTCCCGGCGGACGGACTGAATCACACCGGTCCCGTCGATATGGCCGGTGATAATATGTCCGCCGAAACGGCCGCCAAGAGCCATGGCTCTCTCCAGATTGACGGGACTGCCATTGGGAAGTCTTCCCAGATTTGTCCGGCGCATGGTCTCCGGCATGATGTCGGCAGTGAAGGAGTCTGAGTGAAAAGAAGTGACAGTCAGACAGACGCCATTTACGCAGATGCTGTCCCCCAGATGAACGGATTCCAGAATCCGGGAAGCAGCGATGGTCACAGAGGCAGAGCAGGAACCGCTTTTTTTGGAAAGAAAAGTTCCCACTTCTTCTATGATTCCGGTGAACATGGGACCACCTCGCTTTCCAGGAGAAGATCGTCTCCGAAGTGCTGTATGGACGCAGGGGTCAGCGTCCAGGCCTGGGAGAGTGTCTGGATCCCTTCTCCGCCGATGGGAGATTTGGCCTTGGCGCCGCCTACAATTTTCGGGGCGATATAGGTCTGTATACTCTTGACGATGCCGGCTTTGAGGGCAGACCAGTTTAAAGTCATGCCGCCTTCCAGGAGGACACTGTCAATTCCCCGGGCTCCCAGATGGCGGATCAGAACTTTCAAGTCTACGTGGCCGTCACAGGAAGGGATTGTGAGAACTTCGCATCCTGTATCCAGGTAAGGCTGTATTTTTCCTGTATCTGTACAGCAGGTGGCTAAAAGAGTGGGAATTTCTCCTGCTGTGGAGACCAGCCGGGATTTCAGCGGCGTGCGAAGATGGGTGTCGCAGATAATCCGCAGAGGGTTTTTGGATGCGGGAAGCCGGCAGGTTAAGAGGGGGTCGTCGAGGAGGACTGTGCCCACGCCGGCCATGATGCCGGAGTACTGATGCCGGGTCTGGTGTACATGGAGCCTGGCCTTGTCACCGGTGATCCATTTAGAGTCACCGGCGGCAGTGGCGATTTTTCCATCTGCAGTCATAGCGTATTTCATGGTGACGTAGGGGGTTTTGGTCCGAATGAAATGAAAAAAGATCGTATTCAGACGGTCACATTCTTCCCGGAGTACATCGGTGGTTACCAAAATTCCTGCCTGCCTTAGAAGTTCAATTCCTTTTCCACAGACAAGAGGATTGGGATCTTTGGAGCCAATTACTACCCGGCGGATCCGGCTTTGAATGATTGCCTGGGTACAGGGACCGGTTTTGCCGTGATGGCAGCAGGGCTCCAAAGTGACATACATGGTGGCGCCAGCGGGAGATTCCCCGCAGGCGGCCAGAGCGTTCCTCTCAGCGTGAGGTCCGCCGTATTTCTGATGAAAGCCGGAACCGATGATTCGATTATTTTTGACAATGACAGCTCCCACCATGGGATTGGGGCTGACCCATCCGCAGCCTTTTTTGGCCAGGGAAAGGGCCTGTTTCATGTAGAATTCATCCGTCAATTTACATACCTCCTTTGCAAGGCAGCTTTTTGACTTTTGTCCAATAAAAAAACTGCCTGAAGCGGAAGCTCAAGGCAGCTCTTAACCATTCTTGTTTGGAAATAAAAATATCAATTCTCAATCCATCAATACTTCTATCTTCTTTCATCCAGACTATACTGTCGGCTTCGGAATTCCCCTTTCTGTCAAAAAATTGAGGTCACCGAATCATGCCTTGCGGCTCGTGGGCTATACCACCGGTAGGGACTTGCACCCTGCCCTGAAGATTCCTTATTTGACTGTTTTAAAGTATAAAACGGTGATATTAAATTGTCAATATTTTTTTAAGATGATTGTTAAGTATTTTTAAAACTATATTCATACAGAAAACTTTTTTGAACTGACAAAATTTGATAAAATAGTCTTGAAATAGATCAAAATTTCTGGATAAAAGAGACAATGGGGGAAAAGATATGAGTCAAAAAAATGGATGGATTCATGAGAAGGAGAAGAAAAAGTCAAAGGTCAGTTTTGTGTGTTCTGTTGCGGTGCTGGTTATTCTGTGTCTGGGATTTCGTCAGGCAGACCGGATTCTGATCACAGAGCCGGCCCAAAGAGAGGCAAAACAAAAGGAAGATGCCGCCAGGAAAGCCGAAAAGGAAGCGTCCACACCCAAGGTTACGACGGCAGATATTGTGGCAGTGGGAGATAATCTGTTTCACACAAAATTATATGAGTCTGGTATGAAAGAGTCCGGAAAGTGGAATTATGATCATGTGTACGAACATGTGACAAAATATATCCAGGAGGCGGATCTTGCCTTCATCGATCAGGAGACGGTCCTGACGCCAAACCACGATGAGATCAGTTCCTATCCCTCCTTCGCCACACCCCAGGAAGTAGGGGACGCAGTGGTGAAAGCCGGGTTTGATGTGATCGAGACAGCGACTAACCATATTGATGATTTTGGTCTGGATCTGATTAAAGATGAGCTGGATTACTGGGAGACCAATCATCCGGAAGTGACGGTTATCGGGACAAACGCCACGCCGGAAGAGAGGGATGAGATTAAGACAGTCACCGTCAACGATATTACCATTGCCTTGCTGGATTATACCTACGGGACCAATAACTGTCTGGCTTCCGGGGAGGATGCTTATGTCATCAATATTTTTGACAAAGAACAGGTGGCAGAGGATATCCGCAAGGCAAAAGAGATCAGTGATTGTGTGATTTTTGTGGCACACTGGGGGAATGAGGAGGATCCAGTTCCAAGTGAATATGAGAAACAGTGGGCCACTTTTCTGATGCAGCAGGGGGTGGATGTCTGCATTGGCGGTCATCCCCATATTCTGCAGCCTTATGGCACTATGTCAGATGACCAGGGAAATGAGATGCTGATTTTTTATTCTCTTGGAAATTTCGCTTCCACGCAGCAGGATATGACAGGGCTTTTGGGCGGTATGGCCAAGTTCACACTGGAGAAGACCCAGCTGGGAGATCAAAGTTCTGTGAAAGTAATCGCAAAGTCTGTGGAACCGCTGGTCATGCATTACAATCATGATCAGGGAGTCTACGGTCCGTATCTTTTGAGAGATTATACCAATGAGCTTGCGGCGGAACACAGTATGCACAATGTGCGGACGGACGAATTTACAGTGGAAACACTCTATGATCTGTACGACGAGATCATGTCTGAGAAAGTGGAACCTTCCACGGGGACAGGGCTTTTGGAGGTACATTTTGACGGCTACATCAACATGGTAGATCCCGATGGGAATGTGGTAGATGACACTTATGAGGGTACTTCCGGGAAAGAGAACGGGTCTGCGTAAGACTTTTGGACAGCAGTGGATTCCAGTTATCACTTGACAAATCGGTGAGTCTCCCCTAAGATTAAGACTAAAGCAGTCTGGAATGTGAGAGGAATATCCCCAAATTCGGACTGGCAGGTACGAAAGGAGAATTGAGATGGTTCAGGAAAAAGTGTTGAATGTGGCTTTGTTGGGCCTGGGAACTGTGGGCACAGGAGTCTATAAAGTGTTGAAAAATCAGGAGCCGGAGATGATGCAGAAGATCGGCTGCAAGGTAAAGATCACGAAGATTCTGGTTCGTAATCTGGAAAAGGCGGCGAAGAAAGTGGACGACCCGTCTGTTCTGACCAATGACTGGAATTCGATTATTCAGGATTCCTCCATCGACATGGTCATTGAGCTGATGGGCGGTCTGTCACCGGCAAAAGAATATATTCTGCAGGCACTGAACGCAGGCAAGCATGTGGTGACGGCGAACAAAGATCTGGTGGCTGTGGCAGGAAAAGAACTGTTGGACGCAGCTTCTGAAAACCAGGTGGACTTTTTGTTCGAGGCGGCAGTTGCCGGCGGAATTCCCATCATCCGTCCGCTGAAACAGTGCCTGGCCGGAAACCATATCACAGAGGTTATGGGAATTGTCAATGGAACCACCAACTTTATTCTCACAAAGATGACACAGGAAGGAATGGAATTCAAAGATGCCCTGGACCTGGCAACGGAACTGGGATATGCGGAGGCAGATCCCACAGCGGACATTGAAGGTCTGGACGCAGGGCGAAAGGTGGCGATCCTGGCGTCTGTCGCGTTTAATTCCCGGGTGGTTCTGGATGATGTCACAATCGAGGGAATTACGAAAATTACGGCGACGGATATCCGTTACGCGAAGGAGATGGGATGCACCATCAAGCTTCTGGGTGTGACCAGATCCACGGAGGACGGAATCGAGGCCTATGTGAATCCGATGCTGATCCCCAGCAGCCATCCTCTGGCTTCCGTAAATGATTCCTACAATGCAGTCTTTGTACATGGAGACGCAGTGGAGAATGCCATGTTCTTTGGAAGAGGAGCAGGAGAACTGCCCACAGCCAGTGCGGTCGTGGGAGATGTCTTTGACATTGCCAGAAATATTGAGTACAACTGCTGTACGAGAATCAGCTGTACCTGTTACAAACAGCTGCCGATCAAGAAGATGGAGGATACTTACAACAGCTATTATGTGAGACTGCAGGCGGAGGACCGCTGCGGAGTTCTGGCAGAGCTGACTAAGATTTTCGCTGAGAACCAGGTAAGTATCGAAGAGATTGTCCAGAAACGGGCACGCTCCAATCAGCTGGCAGAGATTGTGGTGATCACTTCAAAAGTACGTGAAGGAGATTTCACCAGGGCGATGGATGCAATCAAGAAACTGGAGCGGGTGAAAGAGATTTCTTCCTTGCTCCGTGTGTACCGTGCTGAGTGACAGAGAGAAAAAGTGAAGACAGGGCAGGTTTCTTGGTGAAATTGACGATTGAGTATTCTGGTAATTTTGTTTATAATATGAGCAGTAAAAAAGAGAAAAAGACGAACTAAAGGAGAACAGATAGCATTATGAGCAAAAAACCAACCGTATTAATGATTCTGGATGGATATGGGTTAAATGACAAATGTGAAGCGAATGCAGTTTGTGAGGGAAAGACTCCGATTATGGATCAGCTGATGTCTCAGTGTCCTTTTGTGAAGGGAGCGGCCAGCGGAATGGCAGTCGGTCTTCCGGAAGGTCAGATGGGCAACTCGGAAGTGGGACACATGAATATGGGTGCCGGACGGGTAGTCTATCAGGAACTGACCAGAATTACGAAGGAGATTGAAGACGGAGATTTCTTCGAGAACGAGGCACTTCTCACAGCAGTGAAGAATGCGAAAGAGAACAATTCTTCCATTCACTTTATGGGACTTTTGTCAGATGGCGGTGTTCACAGCCATAACACTCATCTCTATGCTTTGCTGGAATTGGCAAAACGGGAGGGACTTCAGAAGGTTTATGTACACTGCTTCCTGGATGGCCGTGACACACCTCCAGCATCCGGAAAAGAATATATCGAAGAACTTCAGGCTAAGATGAAGGAGATCGGCGTGGGCCAGATCGGTGTCGTGTCAGGCCGTTACTATGCGATGGACCGTGACAACCGCTGGGATCGTGTGGAGAAAGCTTACCTTGCTCTGACAAAAGGAGAGGGAGTCAAGGGGACAGATGCTGCGCAGGCAGTTCAGGCTTCCTACGATGACGGCAAGACGGACGAGTTTGTCCTTCCGACCGTGATTGAGAAAGATGGGAAACCAGTGACCACTGTTCAGGATAAGGATTCGGTGGTATTCTTTAACTTCCGTCCGGACCGCGCAAGAGAGATTACCCGTGCTTTCTGCGCGGACGAGTTTGACGGATTTGACAGAGAAAAGAGACTGGATCTGACTTATGTGTGCTTCACAGAGTATGATGAGACAATCCCGAATAAGATCATCGCTTTCCATAAAGTGTCTATCACCAACACTTTCGGCGAATTTCTGGCAGCTCATCATATGAAGCAGGCAAGAATCGCGGAGACTGAGAAATATGCTCATGTCACCTTCTTCTTCAACGGAGGAGTGGAAGAGCCAAATGAGGGCGAGGACCGTATTCTGGTGAAATCACCGAAGGTGGCTACTTATGATCTGAAACCGGAGATGAGTGCCTATGAAGTGTGTGATAAACTGGTGGAAGCCATCCGCTCTCTGAAATATGATGTGATTATCATCAATTTTGCGAATCCGGATATGGTGGGCCATACCGGAGTGGAAGCGGCAGCCATCAAAGCCATTGAGGCGGTGGATGAATGTGTGGGCCGTGCTGTGGATGCCATCAAAGAAGTGGATGGTCAGATGTTTATCTGTGCTGACCACGGAAATGCAGAACAGTTGGTGGATTATGAGACTGGTGAACCTTTTACCGCTCACACGACAAATCCGGTTCCATTTATCCTGGTGAATGCAGATCCTTCTTACACACTGAGAGAGGGAGGACGTCTGGCGGATATTGTTCCGACCCTGATCGAATTGATGGGAATGGAGCAGCCTGAAGAAATGACCGGAAAATCTCTTCTGGTAAAGAAGGCATAAAATAAAAAAGATAAATGCTCTGAGCGACTGCGGAATCATAGTTTATGAGGCAACTGCCCAGGGCATTTTTTGATTCTTTGAGAGGACAGAAGAGATGCAGTTCTATTTTGGTTCTGACTTTCATGGAAAATGTGATAAGGGTCATTCGATTGTTCACATTCGAATGACCCTTATCAATGTTGTTCATTGTCCATTGGACGATACCTTCACTTTCTTAAACTTTTAAAAGTTTATTCTCTTACGCTTCTGGTGGTCCGTACCTTCCTTTCATTAGATTATGAGGTAAATCTTAACGTTTTCGGTGGTCTGTCCTCCTTACGTATGATTTATTTGTTGAACTAAGTATAGCAAATACTTAGCTGATTGTCAATAAAAATTTTAAAAATAAAAATATAAAAATTGTATAAACTAATTTAAAAATAAAAATATCTAAATTATCTGAAAATATAGAGAGGGAAAATATTAATAAAATGTAAAAAAAATAATAAAATTATGAAAAAAGATGTTGAAATATGTCGAAGACTTCCGTATCATTAAAGAATATAAGAGGTTAAAAGTTGAGGTCACAGAAATGGAAAACAGAAGAAAAAATCGCAGGAAACAGTATCTGCGGAGGAATTTTTTTCTGGCTGCCGGGATTTTTCTGCTTTTGCTCCTCACCATTGCTGTTCTGGTTTTCAGAATGCGGGCGCAAGGTGAAAAAGAGGCTGATACAGAAGAGGGAATTGCGTATCTGGAAAGTCTGGAGGCGAAGGATATGAATTCTATCCAACAGGAAATCAAGACACTCAGAAAAGAAGAGCAAAGAGAGGCTTTGACCAATGGAGATCTGACTGTGTGGGAACAGTTTACGGATTACGCGATTCTGGGAGATTCCCGGACTATGGGGTTTGACCAGTATGGATTTCTTCCCTCCGAGAGGATTCTGGCTCACGGAGGTGCCACAATCGCGGATATTCCGGAGTATATGGAGCAGTTGAAGGCTCTGAATCCGTCTTATGTGTTTCTGTGTTATGGTTTGAATGACGTGAGTATCGGCTATTGGGAGACTCCGCAGGCATACACCACAGATCTGGGAAAAGCGGTTGAGTCCATCCGGACAGAGCTTCCGGATGCGCAAGTGTTTGTAAATTCCATCTTTCCGGCCCAGGATCCTGCGTTCGAACAGTCGGAAGAGTGGAGAAAGATTCCGGAATACAATGAGGTGATCAAAGCTTACTGTGAGGAAAATGGATATCCCTATATTGATAACACCCAGATTGTCGAGGAGCATTCAGATCTCTACGATGAGGACGGGATTCATCTGCAGGAGGATTTCTATGAGTACTGGGCAGTCAATATGTTGGCAGAGGTGATGGCAGATGGAGAAAGTTCGTAATAATTGGCTGACTGGAGTTCGCTATGGGATGCTGGTGTTCCTGGTGGTATTTGTGGGAATGCTGATGGGAGCGGATCGGGTGAGCGATGCGCAGATAGAAGAGGTGGAAAATGCAGTCACTGCCCAGGTGTCCATGGATGGAATGCACCAGGAGGGGAGCCAGATGGTTAAGAGACTGTATGGATTGAATGCCAATGACTATGATGGGACGATTCTGTATATCGCAGATTCCAATATGGGAGCTGAGGAGATGCTGCTGGTGAAGCTGGCGGATGTCTCCCAGGCAGATGATGTGGAGGCTGCGGTTGAGACACGGATATCAAATCAGGAAAATGCTTTTGAGGGATACGGGGCAGAGCAGTATCAGCTTTTGCAGGAGCATGTCCTGAGCGTTCAGGGAAATTATGTGTTCTTCCTGGTCCATCCGGATGCGCGGCAGGCTCAGAAAGCGTTTTTGGACAGTCTGTAAATGAAGTGGGGATAAGAGATGATATTCAGCAGTGTTTTTTTTATTTTTGTCTTTCTCCCGGTGACCTTGATCGTATATTATCTGGTGCCGTGGAGAATCAAAAATCTGGTTCTGTTACTGTTCAGTCTGATTTTTTATGCCTGGGGAGAACCGGTATATATTTTTCTAATGATGTTCAGCATCGTCTTTAATTATTTCAGCGGGCTGGAGCTGGATCTGAGGAGAAGGACAGGAGAGAGACTGAAATTTAAAATTTGTTTTCTTACAACGGTTGTGGCAAACCTGGCAATTCTGGGATTTTTTAAGTATTACGGCTTCTTTGTTCTCAATCTGAACAGGATTCTTCCTGTGGATATTCCCTATCAGGAACTTGCTCTTCCCATCGGAATTTCTTTTTATACTTTCCAGACATTATCTTATATCATTGACGTTTATTGGGGAAATGTAGAGGTGCAGAAGAATCTGATTTCCTTTGGGACTTATGTGACGATGTTTCCTCAGTTGATCGCCGGACCGATTGTGCGTTATGCAGATGTGGAGAAGCAGCTGCGCAGCAGAACACTCTCCCTGACAAAGTTTGGAGACGGTGTGCTCTGGTTTTTGAGAGGACTGGGCAAGAAAGTTCTGCTTGCCAATAACATTGGTATGGTGTTTGACACCATTGTGGCCATGGGGAGTGATGAGAGATCGGTTCTGACAGCCTGGATTGGATGTCTGGCTTATACCATGCAGATTTATTATGATTTCAGCGGTTACTCGGATATGGCCATAGGACTGGGAAAAATGCTGGGATTTGAGTTTGTGAAAAACTTTGAATATCCTTATATTTCCAGAAGCATTACGGAATTCTGGCGCCGCTGGCATATCTCACTGGGAACCTGGTTCCGGGAATATGTATATATTCCGCTGGGCGGCAACCGGGTATCTGTACCGAAGCATATCAGAAATATTATGGTTGTCTGGATTTTAACTGGTTTCTGGCATGGCGCCGCGTGGAATTTTATGTTTTGGGGATTTTATTACGGGATACTTCTTCTGGTGGAAAAATATTTTCTTCATTCGATTCTGGAGAAGGCTCCCGCCTTCGTATCTCATATTTACACGATGCTGCTGGTGATGATCGGATGGGTATTTTTCTTCTCCTCTTCCATGGGACAGGCAGGTGCCTATCTGGGAAATATGATAGGAATCACAGGTGCCGGTCTGGTGGATCATACGGGAGTATATTATCTCACGACAAATCTGATTTTGATGATCGTGATGATTCTGTGTGCCACACCGAAAGTCTATGGGTGGTTCCGGCGTTTTGCTCTGGAAGATAATTCCGCTCTGCGCCTTACTGCCACAATTTTGGTATATGCAGGAATTTTTGTGGCATCGACCGCATATTTAGTAAATATGACTTATAACCCGTTTTTATATTTTAGATTTTAACAGAGGGAAGCGAAAGCAGGATGAGCATACAGTCAAGAGAGGATCGGATATCCAGAAAAAAGAGAATGAGAAAGCTCAGGGCGAACAGAATCTGCCAGGTGGCGGCAGTGCTTTTCGGGCTGGTACTGGCCGTTGTGGTGATCTCAAATTTTTTGAAAAAAGATGTGACGTTTTCAGAGTCGGAGAATCGGATTCTCACCGAGCGGCCTGAGTGGGATCTTCAGGAAGTGATGTCAGGAGATTTTATGGCGCAGACAGAATCCTATGTGGCAGATCAGTTTATATTCCGGGATTCCTGGATTTGGCTGAAACTGCAGCTGGACAAGCTTGCAGGCAAGAAAGAGTCCAACGGGGTTTATCTGGGGAAGGAAGGGTATCTGATGGAAGTCCTGGATGAGCCTAAAGAAGAGTATCTGAAGAAAAACCTGGCGGCAGTCCAGGATTTTTCCAGCCGGCATCAGAATCTGAACCGGTTTATGACATTGGTGCCCAACGCAGCGTATATTTTAAAAGATAAGATGCCGGCCAACGCTCCTGTGAGAGACCAGTCGAAAGACATACAAAGAATCAAAGACGAGGTGGGCGAAAGTCTGAACTTCATCGATGTGACAAAAACCCTTCAGGATCATGCGTCAGACCCGATTTATTACAAGACGGATCATCACTGGACAAGCCTGGGAGCCAAATATGTCTTTGATGAGATTGCAGATGATCTGGGAATTGTGCCTGTACAGGATTATCAGGTATATACGGTGTCGGATTCTTTCTCAGGGACACTGGCGTCCACCAGTGGTTATCACGGACAGAGAGATACCATTGAGGTCTATGATCCCCAGGGAGTTGAGAACGATTATGTCGTCTATTACGCAGACGACCAGGAGAGAACCACTACCATTTACGACCGTTCCTGCCTGGAGGAGAAAGATCAGTATACGGTGTTCTTTGGCGGAAATCATACACGGGTGGACATTGAGACGACGAACAAAGAAGAACGGTGCCTGCTGGTGTTCAAAGATTCCTATGCCAACAGTTTCATGCAGTTTCTGACCCCTTACTTTCGGAAGATCATTCTGGTTGATCCCCGCTATTATTACGAAGATGTGGAACAGCTGATTGCCTCCGAAGGTGTGACGGATGTGCTGTTTTTGTATAATCTGAACACTTTTCTCACAGACTCGTCTCTGGGGGATGTGCTTGCCGTACAGGAGTCGGAATAAAGTTGACAAAAATAGTATGATATGGTATTTTATGGTTGATGAGAGTAAAAACAGACATTTTTATACATACTATGAGAAAATGATGGAGGCAATGATATGAAGATTTTATTCTATGATACCAAAGAATACGACCGTGCATCTTTTGACAGACAGCTGCCTGCTTATCCGGATATCACCATTGATTATCTGAAGACAGATCTGGCGCCGGCCACAGCGAAGCTGGCCAAGGGATATGACGCGGTGTGTGCTTTTGTCAGTTCCGATATCGGAACAAAGACCATTGACGAACTTCATCAGTGCGGAATTTCCCTGATTCTCATGCGCTGTGCCGGATTCAATAACGTGGATCTGAAACAGGCCGCTGCTTATGGAATCAAGGTGCTGAGAGTGCCGGGCTATTCACCTGAGGCAGTCGCGGAGCACGCGATGGCGCTTGCCCTGGCAGTCAACCGGAAGCTGCACAAAGCTTACGTGAAGGTAAGAGAGAATGATTTCAGTCTGAACGGACTTCTGGGATTCAATTTCCATCAGAAGACGGCCGGGATTGTGGGAACTGGAAAGATCGGCGCAGCGATGGCGAAGATCTGTCACGGATTCGGCATGAAGGTGCTGGCCTACGACGTATATCATAATCCAGAGCTGGATTTCGCGGAGTATGTCTCCTTGGATGAATTGCTGAAAAGGAGCGATCTGATTTCTTTGCATTGTCCTCTGACAGATGATACCTATCATCTGATCAACCGGGATACGATCCAGAAGATGAAAGACGGAGTGATTCTTGTGAATACATCCAGAGGCGGTCTGGTAAAGACACAGGATCTGGTGGAAGGAATCCGGGCACGGAAATTCTTCGGCGTGGGTCTGGATGTGTACGAAGAAGAGACGAAGAATGTGTTTGAAGACCGGTCGGATGAAATTCTGGAGAATTCCACCACGGCGAGACTGCTCTCTTTCCCGAATGTGATGATCACCTCCCATCAGGGATTTTTTACCCAGGAGGCACTGGCAGCGATCAGCCAGACAACTCTGGACAATGCGGTGACATTTCTCAAAGGCGGGACGACAGAAAACGAAGTGAAAGCGTAAAAAGAAAAAAAAGAGGTTTTCCGTAACCGGAGAATCTCTTTTTTGAATCTCGAAAAGTGTCGAAAGATACTTTTTTCTCGAATATGAATATGGTATACTTCTGAGTGAAAGCAACAGAAATTACATAGAAGAGGAGAAACAGAATGGGGAAAAGAACAGATATTCACAAAGTATTGATTATTGGCTCAGGTCCGATTATCATCGGACAGGCCTGCGAGTTCGACTATTCAGGTACTCAGGCGTGTAAGGCACTCAGACAGCTGGGATATGAGATTGTGCTGGTGAACTCCAATCCGGCAACGATTATGACGGATCCTGGCATTGCGGATGTGACTTATATTGAGTCGTTGAATGTGGAGAGAATGGAAGAGATCATTGCGAAGGAACGTCCAGACGCGATTCTTCCCAATCTGGGCGGACAGTCTGGTTTGAATCTGTGCTCCGAACTGTCAAAACTTGGAATTCTGGATAAATATAACGTGAAAGTCATCGGAGTTCAGGTGGACGCGATTGAGAGAGGCGAGGACCGGATCGAGTTCAAACATACCATGGACAGTCTGGGAATTGAGATGGCGCGAAGCGAGGTAGCCTACAGTGTGGATGAGGCTCTGGCTATAGCGGATAAGCTGGGATATCCGGTGGTTCTGCGTCCGGCTTATACCATGGGAGGAGCCGGCGGCGGTCTGGTCTACAATGTGGAAGAGCTGAAGACTGTGTGTGCCCGCGGTCTGCAGGCGTCTTTGGTGGGACAGGTTCTGGTGGAAGAGTCCATCCTGGGATGGGAGGAGCTGGAGCTGGAAGTTGTCCGTGATTCCAAGAATAATATGATTACCGTCTGCTTCATTGAAAACATCGATCCTCTGGGCGTACACACAGGAGACTCTTTTTGCTCTGCGCCTATGTTGACGATCTCAGAGGACGTGCAGAAAGAACTTCAGCGTCAGGCTTACAAGATTGTCGAGGCGATTGAGGTGATTGGAGGTACGAATGTACAGTTCGCCCATGACCCGCAGAGCGGCAGAATTATTGTCATTGAGATTAATCCGAGAACTTCCAGATCCTCTGCCCTGGCATCCAAGGCGACAGGATTCCCGATTGCGCTTGTGTCAGCTATGCTGGCATCCGGTCTGAATCTGGATGAGATCCCCTGCGGAAAATACGGTACCCTGGATCGCTATGTCCCCGACGGCGACTACGTGGTAATCAAATTTGCCCGCTGGGCATTTGAAAAATTCAAAGGTGTGGAAGATAAACTCGGCACCCAGATGCGTGCGGTCGGTGAAGTGATGAGCATCGGCAAGACTTATAAGGAAGCATTCCAGAAAGCGATCCGAAGTCTGGAGATTGGAAGATACGGTCTTGGCTGGGCAAAGGATTTCCACGAAAAATCCAAAGAGGAACTTCTGAAAATGCTGGTGGTACCCACCAGTGAGAGACAGTTCATCCTCTATGAAGCTCTGCGCAAGGGCGCAACGGTGGACGAGCTTTTTGAACTGACTAAGATCAAACATTATTTCCTGGAGCAGATGAAAGAGCTGGTTGAGGAAGAAGAAGAGATTCTCAAATACAAGGGCCAGGAACTTCCTGGAGAGGTGCTGCGCCAGGCGAAGCTGGATGGCTTCTCTGATAAATATTTAAGCCAGATTCTCGGCGTGGAGGAAGAAAAGATCCGCAGCCAGAGAATCGCCATGGGTATGGAGGAAGGCTGGGAAGGTGTTCATGTGAGCGGAACGAAGGACAGCGCTTATTACTATTCCTCCTATCATATCAAAGATGAGAGTCCGGTGAGCGAAAACAAGAATAAGATCATGATTCTGGGCGGAGGCCCGAACCGGATCGGACAGGGTATTGAGTTTGACTATTGCTGTGTTCACGCAGCTCTTGCCCTGAAGAAAGCAGGCTTTGAGACGATTATCGTGAACTGTAATCCGGAGACCGTATCCACAGACTATGATACTTCGGACAAGCTGTATTTTGAGCCGCTGACTATGGAAGATGTGCTGAGCATTTATAAAAAGGAGAAACCTCTGGGTGTGATTGCCCAGTTCGGCGGACAGACACCGCTGAATCTGTCTGCGGATCTGGAGAAACATGGAGTGAAGATTCTGGGAACTTCTCCGGCAGTGATCGACATGGCAGAGGACAGAGACCAGTTCCGTGCTATGATGGATAAGCTGGAGATTCCGATGCCGGAGTCCGGAATGGCGGTGGATGTGGAAGAGGCACTGAAGATTGCGGATCAGATTGGCTATCCGGTGATGGTACGTCCGTCCTACGTGCTCGGCGGACGCGGCATGGAAGTGGTTTATGATCCGGAGAGTATGAAATCTTACATGGCTGCGGCAGTAGGTGTGACGCCGGATCGCCCGATTCTGATTGACCGTTTCCTGCGCCACGCTATGGAGTGTGAGGCAGATGCCATCAGTGACGGCACACATGCTTATGTGCCTGCTGTGATGGAGCACATTGAGCTGGCAGGTATTCACTCAGGGGATTCCGCATGTGTCATTCCGTCTGCGAATATCTCCGAGGAGAATTTAAAGACCATCAAAGAATATACGAAGAAAATTGCCGAGGAGATGCATGTGCGCGGTCTGATGAACATGCAGTATGCCATCGAGGATGGAAAGGTGTATGTGCTGGAGGCTAACCCGAGAGCTTCCCGTACTGTGCCGCTGGTATCCAAGGTGTGCAACATTGCCATGGTTCCTCTTGCAACTGAGATTATCACCTCCGAGTTCACCCATGAGCCGTCTCCGCTTCTGAATCTGACCGAGAAGAAGATTCCGCATTATGGAGTAAAAGAGGCAGTCTTCCCGTTCAATATGTTCCCGGAAGTGGACCCGCTGCTGGGACCGGAGATGCGTTCCACCGGCGAGGTGCTGGGACTGGCCAAGACGGTGGGCGAGGCCTATTATAAAGCGCAGGAGGCTACCAAGAGCAAACTTCCTCTGGAAGGAACGGTGCTGATCAGCGTCAGCGACCGAGACAAAGGAGAAGTTGTGGAAGTGGCCCGTCTGTTCCAGGATGCCGGATTCTCCATCATGGCGACCGGCCATACGCAGAAGCTTCTGGAGGAATCTGGAATTGAGGCGCAGAAAGTATTCAAGATGTCTGAGGGACGTCCGAACATCTATGACATGATCACCAACGGAAAGGTTCAGCTGGTGGTCAACACACCAAAAGGAACCAATGAGGACGGTGTGGACGACAGTTACGTGCGTAAGGCATGTATCAAGAGCCGAGTGCCTTACATGACAACCATGGCAGCGGCACGCATGTCTGCTATGGGAATTGCCCAGGTGAAGAAGCAGGAGAGCAAGGAAGTACTCTCTTTGCAGGAGCTGCACAGCCACATCGGGAAATAAAAAGCGATTTTGACAGCAGGGTGCCGCAGGACTGGCCGAACAAGCCGGCCGGCGGCACTCTTTGTGAGATAAGCATGAGGTATCCCATTGATCGGATAGGGGGAGAAAAATATAGAAAGTCGTAATATCTGCAGTCAGCTGATAGAGTTGGCGGAACCTGAATATCAGAAATTCACCAGCAGGCTGATTCCCAATGTTCCACCCGGGAAAATACTGGGAGTCCGCCTTCCGGCGCTTCGAAAGATAGCAGCCCGAATCGCGAGAGATGACTGGGAGTCTTACGTGGCCCAGGAGAAAGAGTACTTCGAGGAGATTATGGTGGAGGGAATGGTTCTGGGGAAAATATCCCTTCCCTGGGAGGAGCTGGAACCTTATCTGCGCAGTTTTGTTCCCAAAATTGACAACTGGTCTGTCTGTGACAGTTTTTGCACCGGGCTGAAGATCGCCTTGCGGGAACCGGAAAAGATGTGGCAGTTCCTTCAGGAATATCTGGCGTCCGGGGAGGCTTATGAGATCCGGTTTGCGGTGGTGATGATTCTGAAATATTATGTGGATGAGAATTACAGGGAAAGTGCGTTTGAGTGGTTTGACCGAATCTGCCATCCGGATTACTATGTGAAAATGGCGGTGTCCTGGGCGGTCTCTTGCTATTATGTGAAATTTCCAGAGGAGACAAAGGAGTATTTAAAGTGTGACCGGATGGATGTGTTCACCCACAATAAGGCAATTCAGAAAATCCGGGAATCCCGCTGTGTATCGGCACCCCAAAAACAGGAATTGCTTCTGCTGAAACGCTGAGATTCTTTGGCATTGGCAGGACTGTATGGTATACTAGGGTTAAATGTTCAGCGAAGAAGTGTTGAGGAGGGAGACAGATGAAGTGCCCAAAATGTGGTTTTGAAAATGATGAGAATGCGCGGTTCTGTGAGAAGTGCGGAAGCGCTCTGAGGCCTCAGACAACAGGGAAGGGACAGGAGGAGACCGTCGCGTTCTCACAGGAGAAAGGAAGAGAACGTTTCCGCGAAGAGACTGGGCAGACGGAATTCTATTCCGACGGAAATGGAACTTGGGAGGGACAGCAGGTGGACTGGGGAAGTCCCCAGGGAGATCAGACCTATCGAGGTTATCCGGAGAAACGCTGTCCGCGCTGCGGAAGTCTTTTGGAAGAAAACTGCGGTTTCTGCCCGGTCTGCGGAGCAGCGGTGGATCAGACATCCCGGCCTTATGACGTCCCTCCCTACAAGGGAGAGGGGCCTTCCCAGGGATCAGGCGGAAAAAATCAAAAGCCGTTGACAAAACAGATCCTTCTGGTGCTTTTAGTCTTGTTTTTGCTGATCGATGCGATTTTGGCCGGATATTATTTTTATACCCGGAACGATGACACAGCGGTCGAGGAAGAGGAAGCGGATGCTGGAGAGGAGAAGAGTTCTGAAGAGACGGAAGAGGCGTCAAAGACCACTTCCACTCCAATGCCCACTCCCACAAAAGAGCCGGAGATTGTTCATATTTATGAGTATTATATTGATAACTGCAGCTGGGAGGAAGCCTACCAGAAATGCAGAGCGCAGGACGGTTATCTGGTCCGCATCGAGAGCGCAGAGGAATTTGAGACGATCTGCAAAGAAATCCGGGCAAAGGGAATGCAGGACTATATGTTTTTCATCGGCGGGCGCAGAGACCCGGGGAGCAGCAGCTATTATTGGATTGATGAAAATAATGTGACTACCGGAGAACCCATCAACGATGTCAATTCACCTCTGAATGGATACTGGATGGCCAATGAGCCCAGTTTCACGGATGGGGCCATTGAGGAAACCTGTATGGAGATGAATTTCTACTCCGGTGAAAACCGTTGGGTGATCAATGATGTTCCCAATGAGTTGACAGATGTGGTTCCGGAGTTCACAGGAAAGATAGGGTATATTTGTGAGTATGAGATCACCCGGTAGAGACAAGAGGAGAAGAAAGGTAATCCTGACGGTGGGGGCAAGCTGTCTGCTTGTCCTCTGTCTTCTGTTTATGAGCCTCCTGATTTTCAGCATTTATCAGGAAAAGACGCAGAAGGAAGAAAATTCTCCGCCAAAAGAACAGGAAAACCTGGATGTTTTGGAAGAACAGCCGGAGGAAGATGTGCCGCAGCGTAAGGAAGATACGCCGCAGCCGAAGGAATCGGTATCGAAGAAGGTGGAAGAACTGATTGAGAGGATGACGGTGGAGCAGAAGGTGGCCCAGCTGTTCTTCGTTCTTCCGGATTCCCTGAGCCAGGTCAGCCAGACAACCCAGGTGGGAGAACTGACAGCCTCTGCTTTTGGGCAGTATCCGGTGGGCGGAATTGTGTATATGGAGAATCAGATTCTCTCAGAAGAACAGCTGACGGACATGAATCAGGAATTCTGCCGGCTTAGTCAGGAGATCCTTGGGGTGGATCCCTTCCTCGCAGTGGATGAGGAAGGAGGAAGCGTGACCAGGATCGCCGGCAATCCTGCTTTTCCGGTGACGGACGTGGGAGATATGGCGGATGTGGGGAGTACCCGGGATCCGAATCAGGCCTATCAGGTGGGAGTGACTTTGGGAACTTATCTTCATCAGTATGGGTTTAACCTGGATTTTGCGCCTGTGGCGGATGTGCTGACCAATCCATCCAACACGGTGGTCAGCAGACGATCGTTCGGCAGCGAACCTGAGCTGGTAGCCGATATGGTGGCGGCAGAGGTGAGAGGACTTGGAGAAAACAGCATCCGTTCGGCTCTGAAACATTTTCCAGGACATGGAGCCACGGCAGAGGATTCCCATGAGGGCTTTGCCTACGCAAACCGAAGCCTGGAACAGCTGCGGTCGTGTGAGCTGCTTCCTTTTCAGGCAGGAATTGATGCGGGGGCAGATTTTGTGATGGTGGGACATCTGTGTTATCCCCAGATTGATGAAAGCGGGGAACCAGCCAGCATCTCCTCCTGGGCAGTCACGCAGCTTTTGAAAGAAGAGATGGGATTTACCGGGGTTGCCATCACGGATGCCATGAATATGGGGGCGATTGCCAACCATTATTCTTCCGCGGAGGCAGCTGTGAGGGCTGTGCAGGCCGGAATTGATATGATCCTGATGCCGGCGGATTTCATATCCGCCTATAACGGTGTTCTGGAAGCCGTGAACAACGGGAGTATTTCCCAGGAGAGGTTAAATGACGCATTGACGAGAATTTTGACAGTAAAATTAGAAGGACAGGGAGACTGAGAATGGCAAAAGAGGCAAAGACAAATGCAATGAGAATGTTAGAGAGACAGAAAGTGCCTTATCAGGTACTCACCTATGAGTGTGAGGAGTTTATTGACGGGATGCACTCGGCAGATCTGACCGGGGCGCCTTACGAGCAGTCATACAAGACGCTTGTGATGGAGGGCAAAAGCAAAGAACACTATGTCTTTGTGATTCCCATTGAGCGGGAAGTAGATCGCAAGGCAGCGGCGAAGGCTGTGGGAGAGAAGAGTGTGGATATGATTCATGTGAAGGATATCCAGAAGATCACAGGATATGTGCGCGGAGGATGCAGTCCTTTGGGAATGAAGAAGCAGTTTGTCACAGTGTATGACGAGAGTGTCAGAAATTTTGACGAAATTTATGTGAGCGGAGGGCGGATCGGGATCACTCTCAAAGTGCCCGTGGAAGCTCTGCTGAAGATAACAAAGGGAATTACCGCTGCTGTGACAGCGTGAGCCGGAAAGATATGAAAAGTGCCGTTTTCTCATGACATTATGGGAAAGCGGCACTTTTTCAAATTAATTATCTTCTTCGGTCATCTGATATACATGACGTTTCTTGGCCATCTCATCGCTGGCAAGATATTCGTCGTAAGTTGTGATCTTATCGATCAGGGTTCCGTTGGGCAGGAATTCCATGATCCGGTTGGCTGTCGTCTGCACAAACTGATGGTCGTGGGAGGCGAACAGAATCACGCCCGGGAATTTGATCAGACCGTTGTTCAAAGCGGTGATGGATTCCATGTCCAGGTGGTTGGTGGGCTCATCCAGAAGCAGGATGTTGGCACCGGAGATCATCATCTTGGAGAGGAGACAGCGGACTTTCTCTCCACCGGAGAGTACGCGGACTTTTTTGACACCGTCCTCACCTGCGAAGAGCATTCTTCCGAGGAAGCCGCGCACATAAGTGGCATCTTTGATCTCAGAGTACTGAGTCAGCCAGTCGGCAATGGTCAGATCATTGTCAAACTCAGCGGTGTTGTCCTTGGGGAAATAAGCGCGTGAGGTGGTCACACCCCATTTGTAGGTTCCCTCGTCCGGTTCCAGTTCTCCCATCAGGATACGGAAAAAGGTGGTGATGGCCAGCTCGTTGGTTCCCACGAACGCAACCTTGTCGTCGTGTCCCAGGGTAAAACTGACATTGTCGATGACTTTCACACCGTCGATGGTCTTGGAGAGGTTCTCCACCATCAGGACTTCATTTCCGATCTCACGGTTCGGACGGAAATCAATATAGGGATATTTTCGGCTGGAAGGACGCATCTCATCCAGCTGAATTTTTTCCAGGGCACGCTTACGGGAGGTAGCCTGTCTGGACTTGGAAGCATTCGCGCTGAACCGGGAGATAAATTCCTGCAGTTCTTTGATTTTCTCTTCTTTTTTCTTGTTGGCTTCCTTCATCTGTTTGACCAGAAGCTGGCTGGACTCAAACCAGAAATCGTAGTTGCCGGCATAGAGTTGAATCTTGCCGTAATCAATGTCCGCGATGTGGGTACATACTTTATTAAGGAAGTAACGGTCGTGGGATACCACGATGACGGTATTCTCAAAGTTGATCAGAAACTCTTCCAGCCATTCAATGGCAGGCAGATCCAGGTGGTTGGTGGGCTCGTCCAAAAGCAGAATATCCGGATTTCCGAATAACGCCTGGGCAAGCAGAACTTTCACTTTGAGACTTCCGTTCAGATCACGCATGGTAGTATAGTGATATTCTGTGTCCACACCCAGCCCGTTGAGCAAGGTGGCGGCGTCAGATTCCGCTTCCCAGCCATTCATCTCGGCAAACTCACCTTCCAGCTCGCTGGCACGGATTCCGTCCTCATCGGTGAAATCTTCCTTTGCGTAGATGGCATCTTTTTCTTTCATAATTTCATAGAGACGGGCGTTTCCCATGATTACTGTGTCCAGAACCTGGTAGTCATCATATTTAAAATGGTCCTGTTGCAGAAAAGACAGACGCTGTCCAGGGGTGATGGTCACATCTCCTTTGGTTGTCTCAAGCTGTCCGGACAGTATTTTCAGAAACGTTGATTTTCCCGCTCCGTTGGCTCCGATCAGTCCATAGCAGTTACCTTCGGTAAATTTGATATTGACATCTTCAAAGAGAGCCTTTTTTCCAATACGTAAAGTGACATTATTTGCTGCAATCATAATTTGACCTCATTTTCTCATAGAATACTGTGATATGGTTACAGTGGTGCGAAATCACATACACATTAGCTATTTTAACGTATCTTTTCAAATTTGCAATACTGACTTATAAAAAATTGGATTTTTTTTGACAAGATCCGAAAATCATGGTATAACAAAAAGAATTGAAAATGAGAAAAAATTAAGGAGAGTGATTGGATGAATGTCTGGTTGGAAACTCTGACCGGATTGATGAGAGATAATCTGTGGTTCGCACCGGTCCTGAGTCTGGCAGCAGGAGTCGTGACTTCCTTTACTCCCTGCTCTTTGTCCGCGGTTCCCATGATTCTGGCATATGTGGGTGCAGCGTCGAACAGCAGGAAGAAGGCACTGCGCCTTTCGCTGGTGATGGCTCTGGGAATGGCTGCCACCTTTGGAGTGTTTGGAAGCATTGCATCTGCCATCGGCCACGCCATGCACGATGTGGGGCGCTGGTGGCATGTGTTTCTGGGAATTTTGATGGTTGTCATGGCTTTGCAGGTATGGGGCGTGATTCATCTGATTCCGGGGGAGGAACATGACCACTCGGAATGTGAAGATCCTCAGCACTGTGAACATCACAACAGAAAGCTGATCAGAGGAACCGGTTACAAGGGAGCCTTTTTCACGGGCGCTCTGGGCGGGCTGTTCGCGTCTCACTGTGCGACGCCGGTAATGCTTGCTCTGCTTGCCATGGTGGTGGAATCCGGCCGTGGAATGTGGTGGGGAATCTTCCTTATGATTCTGTACGCATTGGGACACAGTATCCTGCTGGTTGCCGCGGGAACCAGCTATGGAGCTGTGGAGGAGATCATGAACCGCCCGGGCTCCCGCAGGGTTGGAAAAGTTCTCCGGACGATAGTGGGAGTTTTGATCTTTGCCATCGGTATTGGAATGTTTTTTGTGGAGTAGGAATTTCGGGTTGCATATTCTGCTCTAAATTGGTATAATTTTTAAATGAAATGACAAAAGAGGTACAGCGGCCTTAGGAATTTTGAGTTATTACAAGTAGGAGGCTTCTATGTTAATTACAAGAGAGTGTGATTATGCTGTGAGAGTGATTCGCGCATTGTCAGATGAGGATCGGCTGAGTGTGAATGACATCTGCGAGCGTGAGGAAATCACAGCACCATTTGCCTATAAAATTTTGAAAAAACTCCAGAAAGCCAAGATCGTCCGGGGTTATCGGGGAGTACACGGCGGCTATTCCCTGAAGAAGAGTACTTCGGAGCTGACTCTGCTGGACGTATATCTTGCAATTGATTCCGGAATGTATATTATTGAGTGTATGAATCCCAAGAAGAAGTGCTGCAGAGATGAGAAGATGGAAGGCGGATGTGAGGTGCATCAGGAACTGGCCAGAATTCAGTGTAATCTTCAGCACATGCTCAGCGAGAAGACGCTTCAGGAAATCCTCGGTGTGAGAGAGGCGGCACAGATCACAAAATAAGATGGAAAATATTGGAGAAAATCCCTGTGATTAAAAAATCACAGGGATTTTTTGCATGATGTCTGACAAAATTCCATAACTGTCACACGTTGAATTCAAAAATCGTGAAAAGATAAGAAAACTTAATTAAATAAAGAATAATAAAATAGAAATTTTTAATTTTAAGAAAAATTTAAAAAAACTTTAAAGATTTCTTGACAATTAATAGAAAATCCGATATAGTAGTAAAAATTACTTAGGAGGTGTATGGAGAAGGTATGAAAAAATTTAAGAGAATCTTAGTTGCGAACCGGGGGGAAATCGCACTGAGAGTAATCAGAGCTTGCAAAGAGTTGGGGATCCGGTCGGTAGCCATCTACTCGGAGGAGGATAAGAATGCTTTATTCCGCACGAAGGCAGACGAGTCCTACCAGATCGGCAAAGGAAAATCGCCTTTGGAGGCGTATCTGGGGATTTCACAGATCATTGAGCTGGCAAAGGCGAAGAGTGTGGATGCCATTCATCCGGGATATGGATTCCTGTCTGAGAACCGGGATTTCGCGAAACAGTGTGAGGAGGCAGGAATTACATTCATCGGTCCAAGTGCCGAGATGATGGGGCAGGTAGGCGATAAGATTCAGTCCAAGTTGGTGGCCCACAGAGCGGGAGTTGCCACTGTGCCTGGAGTGGATGAGGCGATCCGCAGTGAGAAGGATGCCATTGAGTTTGCCAGATTCTGCGGCTATCCGGTCATGCTGAAAGCTTCTGCCGGAGGCGGCGGACGAGGTATGAGAATCGTGCGGGATGAGAAGGATCTGATCTCGGAGTTCAACAATGCCCAGAGTGAAGCCAGGAAAGCTTTTGGTGTGGATGACATTTTTATTGAGAAATACATAGAGAATCCAAAACACATTGAAGTGCAGGTCCTGGGAGACGAATATGGCAATCTGGTTCACCTTTATGAGCGGGATTGCTCCGTGCAGAGAAGACATCAGAAAGTGATTGAGTTCACTCCCTCACAGGTACTGACGGAAGAACAGAGACAGAAGATTTGTGAAGATGCTTTAAAAATTGCCAGGGAAGTTCATTATAAGAGTGCCGGCACAGTGGAATTTCTGTTGGATAGTAACGGAAACCATTATTTTATCGAGATGAATACCAGAATTCAGGTGGAACATACGGTCACAGAGATGGTGACAGGAATTGACCTGGTTCAGGCACAGATTCTGGTGGCGGAGGGATATCCCCTGGCCTCAAAGGAAATCGGAATCCGCTCCCAGGAAGATATTTCCATGAGGGGCGCGGCTATTCAGTGCAGAATCACGACGGAAGATCCGGTCAATGGTTTCGCGCCGGATACCGGAAAAATTGATGTGTACCGCAGCGCCTCCGGATTTGGAATCCGTCTGGACGGAGATTCCGGTTTTACAGGTTCTGAGATATCACCATATTACGACAGCCTTCTGGTGAAGGTGACTTCCTGGGGGCGTACCTTTGAGGATGCCAGAAGAAAGGCTTTCCGTGCTCTCTCGGAGACCGTGATTGAAGGCGTGAAGACGAATATCCGTTTCCTTCAGAACGTGATTAATCATCCGATTTTTGCGGAAGGAAAATGTGATACGAATTTCATCGGCAATCATCCGGAACTGATGCACATCAATCAGGGAGAGACGGCGGAGCTTCGGGTTTTGAAATTCCTTGGCAACAAATATGTCAATGAGATAAAGGGAAACAAACCGCAGTTTGACGTGCCTGCTTTTTCGAGAATTAAGGAAGAGGAAATTCAGAAATTAAGCGGAACCCGTCAGCTTCTGCAGCAGATGGGACCGGAGAAATTCTCCCAGTGGATCCTGGATCAGAAGAAACTGCTGATCACAGATACCACCATGAGAGATGCGCATCAGTCGCTGATGGCTACAAGGATGCGTACGATTGATATGGAAAAGATTGCGCCGGCGGTAGCTTTATATGGAAAGGATCTTTTCTCACTGGAGATGTGGGGCGGGGCAACTTTTGATGTGGCTTACCGTTTCCTTGGAGAATCTCCCTGGGAGAGACTGGCTACCCTGCGGGAGAAGATTCCGAACATTCTGTTCCAGATGTTATTCCGGGGCGCGAATGCTGTGGGATACAAAAATTATCCGGACAATGTGATCCGTGAATTTATCAAAGAGTCTGCTCAGGCGGGAATTGATGTCTTCCGTGTATTTGACTCTCTGAACTGGGTGCAGGGAATGGAGATTGCCTTGGATGAAGTGCTGAATCAGGGAAAGGTTGCGGAAGCCTGCATCTGTTATACGGGTGATATTTTGGATGAATCCAGAGAAAAATATAATCTGAAGTATTATGTGAATCTGGCAAAGGAGCTGGAACACAGAGGAGCACACGTGTTGGCGATCAAGGATATGTCCAGTCTGCTGAAACCATTGGCAGCTCATAAACTGATCACAGCGCTGAAACAGGAGATTGGTATTCCGGTACATCTGCACACTCATGACACCAGCGGCAATGGCGGAGCAACTTTGATGATGGCCGCCATGGCAGGGGTGGATATTGTGGATGCGGCCTTCAGCAGCATGGCGGGGCTGACCAGCCAGCCGTCTCTGAATTCACTGGTGGCGGCTCTGGAGAATTCCGAGCGGGATACCGGACTTCCTCTGGAAGGGCTGGATGAGATTTCTGCTTACTGGGAAGCTGTGCGTCCGGTATATAAGCAGTTTGAATCCGATCTCAAGACAGGCACTACGGAGATCTATTATTACGAGATGCCTGGCGGACAGTACTCCAACTTCAAATCTCAGGTGGAAAGCTTCGGACTGGGGCACCGTTTCCAGGAAGTGAAATCCATGTATAAGAAAGTGAATCTTATGTTGGGCGATATTGTGAAGGTGACGCCTTCTTCCAAGGTGGTGGGAGACCTGGCCATCTTCATGGTGCAAAATGATCTGACTCCGGAAAATATCTGTGAAAAGGCGAAGACCATGGACTTCCCGGATTCTGTGGTATCTTATTTTGAGGGAATGATCGGGCAGCCTCAGGGAGGATTCCCGAAAGATCTTCAGAAGATTGTTCTGAAGGATAAAAAACCGATTACCTGCCGTCCGGGTGAACTGCTTCCGGCAGAAGACTTCCAGGCAATCAAGAAATATCTGGATGAGAAATTTGATATGGACGCAGACGGACAGCAGATCATGAGCTACTGCATGTATCCGAAGGTGTACGAGGATTACCGGACCAAGCTGAAAAAGGAAGGAAACTTCCGGAAAATGGGAAGTGATGTATTCTTCCACGGAATCAACATCGATGAGACCTGTGGTGTGAAGATTGAGGAAGGAAAAGAGCTGATCGTCAAGCTGCTGGAAGTGAAGGCAGCCAACGAAGACGGCGAGAGAGAAGTGGTCTTCCAGGTGAACGGAAGCATTCGTTCTGTGATGATTCTGGACAAGACGGCCAACACGAAGGCCAGCAAGGAATCCATTCTTGTGGCGGATCCGGATAATGATCTGGAAGTGGGAGCGAATATCCCCGGAACGATCAACAAGATTCTGGTAAAAGAGGGTGACGAAGTGTCAGCCGGACAGCCGGTGGCAGTGATTGAGGCCATGAAAATGGAGAGCAATATTCTGGCCAAGATTGACGGTGTGGTGGATAAGATCTTTATCAAAGAGGGAGATCAGCTCATCGCCAATCAGCTGGTAGCCAAGATGAAAGAGGATAAGCAGGAGTGATTTTGTATAAGATTATGTACAGAAAAACCGGGAAAGTGGATAGACGAGGTTTTCATTTTGTGCTATAATAAACACTGGATTTTAGAAGGACAGTTACCTTATGCTGGCAGAAAAAAACTGCCAGCATCAGGCATGTCTGACACTCATTATCATAAAATCTTTCAAGGAGGAAAAGAACAATGGCAAGAAAGATGAAAACCATGGATGGAAACCATGCTGCCGCTCATGCGTCATATGCGTTTTCTGATGTAGCAGCAATCTATCCGATCACCCCTTCCTCTGTAATGGCTGAAGCTACAGATGAATGGGCGACACAGGGACGAAAAAACATTTTCGGACGTGAAGTACAGGTTACAGAAATGCAGTCTGAGGCAGGCGCTGCAGGTGCAGTACACGGTTCACTGGCAGCTGGTGCTCTGACTACTACTTATACAGCATCCCAGGGTCTGCTGCTGATGATCCCGAACTTGTATAAAATCGCAGGTGAGCAGCTTCCGGGAGTATTCAACGTTTCCGCGCGTGCGGTTGCAAGCCACGCACTGTCAATCTTCGGCGATCACTCTGACGTAATGGCATGCCGTCAGACAGGATGCGCAATGCTTTGTGAGTCCAGTGTACAGGAGGTCATGGACCTGACACCGGTAGCTCATCTTGCAGCAATCAAAGGAAAAGTTCCGTTTATCAACTTCTTTGATGGATTCCGTACTTCTCATGAGCTTCAGAAAATCGAGACATGGGATTACGAAGATCTGAAAGACATGGCTGACATGGATGCCATCCAGGCTTTCCGTGATCATGCTCTGAATCCAAACCATCCGTGTCAGAGAGGTTCCGCTCAGAACCCGGATATTTTCTTCCAGGCAAGAGAGGCATGTAACCCATACTACGAAGCTCTTCCGGCTATCGTACAAGAGTACATGGACAAAGTAAATGAGAAAATCGGAACAGACTATAAATTATTCAACTACTACGGAGCTGCTGACGCAGATCATGTCATCATCGCTATGGGATCTGTAAATGATACCATCGAGGAGACCATTGATTACCTGACAGCAGCAGGAAAGAAAGTCGGCGTTGTAAAAGTACGTCTGTACAGACCATTCGTTGCAGACGCTCTGGTAGCTGCTATTCCTGAGACTGCAAAACAGATCACAGTATTAGACAGAACCAAAGAGCCAGGCGCACTGGGCGAGCCTCTGTATCTGGATGTCGTGGCAGCTCTGAAAGGAACCAAATTCGACGCAGTTCCGATCTACTCCGGACGTTACGGACTGGGCTCCAAAGATACCACTCCTGCACAGATCGTTGCTGTTTACAACAACACTGAGAAGAAGAAATTCACCATCGGTATCGTAGATGACGTTACCAATCTGTCACTGGAAGAGGGTGCTCCGCTGGTTACTACTCCAGAGGGAACCATCAACTGTAAGTTCTGGGGTCTGGGCGCAGACGGTACAGTAGGTGCCAACAAGAACTCCATCAAGATCATCGGTGACAATACAGATATGTATGCACAGGCATACTTTGATTATGACTCCAAGAAATCCGGCGGTGTGACCATGTCTCACCTGCGTTTTGGAAAGAAACCGATCAAATCCACTTACCTGATCCACAAGGCAAACTTTGTTGCCTGCCACAATCCTTCTTATGTGGACAAATACAACATGGTTCAGGAGCTGGTTGACGGCGGTACCTTCCTGCTGAACTGTTCCTGGGATATGGAAGGACTGGAGAAACACCTTCCGGGACAGGTGAAAGCATTCATCGCAAACCATGGAATCAAATTCTATGTGATCGACGGTATCAAGATCGGTAAAGAGATCGGTCTTGGCGGACGTATCAACACCGTTCTGCAGTCCGCATTCTTCAAACTTGCCAACATCATTCCTGAGGAGCGTGCAATCGAGCTGATGAAAGCAGCTGCAAAAGCTACTTACGGAAGAAAAGGTGACGCAATCGTACAGATGAACTACGATGCTATCGATGCAGGCGCAAAACAGGTTGTGGAAGTTCAGGTTCCTGAGAGCTGGAAGAACGCAGCTGATGAAGGTCTGAGCATGACTCACGCTGAGGAAGGACGTCAGGAAGTTATCGACTTCGTAAATAACGTACAGGCAAAAGTAAGCGCACAGGAAGGAAATTCTCTGCCGGTATCCGCATTCAAGGATTACGTAGATGGAACAACACCTTCCGGATCAGCAGCTTACGAGAAACGTGGTATCGCAGTGGATATCCCTGTATGGAATCCAGACAACTGTATCCAGTGTAACCGTTGTTCTTATGTATGTCCGCATGCAGCAATCCGTCCAGTGGCTATGACTGCTGAGGAAGCAGCAAATGCACCGGAAGGCATGAAGACACTTAAGATGACTGGTATGGCTGATTATACATTCGGCATTGTTGTATCTGCATATGACTGTACCGGATGCGGATCTTGTGCAAATGTCTGCCCAGGCAAGAAAGGTGCAAAAGCACTGGCTATGGAGAACATGGAAGCAAACGCAGCCGCTCAGAAATACTTCGATTACGCAGTAAAACTGCCGCAGAAAGACGATGTTGTTGCAAAATTCAAAGAGACTACTGTAAAGGGAAGCCAGTTCAAACAGCCGCTGCTTGAGTTCTCAGGCGCATGTGCAGGCTGTGGAGAGACTCCTTATGCAAAACTGATCACCCAGCTGTTCGGTGACAGAATGTATATTGCAAACGCTACAGGATGCTCCTCTATCTGGGGTAACTCTTCACCTTCCACACCTTACACCGTGAATGCAAAAGGCCAGGGTCCTGCATGGGATAACTCTCTGTTCGAGGACAACGCAGAGTTTGGTTATGGTATGCTGCTGGCTCAGAATGCAATCCGCGAGGGTCTGAAAGAGAAAGTAGAAGATGTAGTGGCAAACGGAAACAACGAGGATGTGAAAGCTGCCGGACAGGAATGGCTGGATACCTATGGATGCGGCGCTACAAACGGAGCAGCTACCGATAAACTGATCGCTGCACTGGAAGCATGCGGATGCGACAAGGCAAAAGAAATCCTGGCACAGAAAGACTTCCTGAGCAAGAAATCTCAGTGGGTATTCGGTGGTGACGGATGGGCTTACGATATCGGATTCGGCGGTGTTGACCACGTACTTGCAAGTGGAAAAGATATCAACATCATGGTATTCGATACCGAGGTTTATTCCAACACAGGCGGACAGTCTTCAAAGGCTACCCCGACCGGAGCAATCGCTCAGTTCGCTGCAGGCGGTAAAGAGACCAAGAAGAAAGACCTGGCAAGCATCGCTATGAGCTACGGCTATGTATATGTTGCACAGATCTCCATGGGTGCTGACTTCAACCAGACTGTAAAAGCTCTGACTGAGGCTGAGGCATATCCGGGGCCATCTCTGATCATCGCTTATGCTCCATGTATCAACCATGGTATCAAGAAAGGTATGAGCAAAGCTCAGACTGAGGAACAGCTGGCTGTAGAGTGTGGATACTGGCATAACTTCCGCTACAATCCAGCACTGGCTGCAGAAGGAAAAGCTGCATTCACACTGGATTCCAAAGAGCCGAGCGGAGATTACCAGGCATTCCTGGATGGAGAGGTTCGTTACAATTCTCTGAAACGCTCCAATCCGGCAAAAGCAGAGAGACTGTTCGCACTCAACGAGTCTCAGGCAAAAGCAAGATATGCATACCTGAAGAAACTGATCACTCTGTACGGACCAGAGGAATAATTGACTCCTGTCAGATAAAAATAGATCTGCCGCAGAAGGCGGCTTATGTTCAAACGGAAAAAAGAGCCATTGTAAATCCGACCAAGGTTGGAGGAGCAATGGCTCCTTTTGTAAGAAAGAGGGACGCAAATGAAGGGCTTATCTGTGGTACTGCCGGCATATAATGAGAGAGAAATGATACCTATCATCTCACGGGAACTGACCAGACGGCTGGAGCAGGAGAAAATTTCATATGAACTTATTTTTGTCAGTGACGGTTCCAGTGATGGCACTTGGGAGGAGATCGAGCGGGAAGCCGATGAGAACAGCAGAGTACTGGGACTGGAATTTTCCAGAAATTTCGGCAAGGATTCTGCTATTTTCGCAGGGATGGCACAGGCCAGGATGGATGCGGTGGCAGTGATGGACTGTGATCTTCAGCATCCTGTGGATACGTTGGTGAGTATGTACCGTATCTGGGAAAATGGCAGTGAGATTGTGGAAGGTGTGAAGGCGTACAGGGGAGAGGAGAACTTTTTCTATCGGAAAGGCGCAGGATGGTTCTATCATATTCTGTCCAGGGCATTAAAACTGGACATGGAAGACGCGTCAGACTTCAAACTGATGGACCGCAAGGTGGTGGACAGTCTTTTGAAAATGCCGGAGAGACATCTGTTTTTCCGGGGAATTTCTGCGTGGGCCGGATATCGGAAAACGCAGGTGAAATATGAGGTGGCTGAGCGGGCGGCGGGAAAATCCAAGTGGAACTGGAGTTCCCTGATTGCCTATGGATTTCAGAACATTGTGGCCTTTACCACCGTTCCCCTGCAGTTTGTCACAGTGGGCGGGCTGATCTGTTTTCTGGGATCCGTAGCACTTGGCATCTATTCCCTGATCCGTTACTTCCAGGGGCAGGCCGTGGAAGGATACACCACCATTTTGATGGTGCTTTTGATTATCGGAAGTGCTATCATGATCAGCCTGGGAATCATTGGATTTTATATGGGAAAAATCTATGATGAAGTGCGCCGAAGACCCAGGTATCTGATCAGCAGAATGACACACAGACAGGAAAAGGAGGAAAAGACGTGAGAGAGTTTGTGCTGAAATGTTATCGGAATTCTGTGATTCGCTATGTCTTCTTCGGCGGATGTACCACCATGGTCAATCTGATAACATTCTATCTCTTTCGCTATGTGTTTCAGATTCCTTTGAATCCGGCCAACCTGCTCTCAATTATCCTGGCAATACTGTTTGCCTATGTGGTGAATTCCCGCTATGTCTTTCAAGAGCCCTGTCATGGCTTTCGAGAGCATTTGATCTCCGGAGGCAAGTTTTTCGGGGCAAGGGCAGTGACTATGCTTTTGGAACTGGGCGGGGTCTGGCTTCTGGTGGAATATCTTCAACTGCCGGATATGCTGGGAAAATTCCTGGTACAGTTTCTGGTATTGATACTGAACTATCTGTTCAGCAGATTTTTCGTGTTTACCCGTGGAAAAACCAAGTCTTGAAAGTGCGAAGACTTGGTTTTTTTGGCGGATTGTGATACTATGTAAAAGTGCGGAGGAGAAACCTGATGACAGTGAAGATAGAGAGAAAAGGAGATTGTAAGACGATGGGGAAGATGAGTCTGGAAGAGACAATAGGCCAGATCAGTGCCTTGGATGAACAGGCAATGGAAGTGGCCAGAAAGCGGTGGGACAGCATCGCCAAGCCTTTGAACAGCCTGGGTATGATGGAAGAAATGATTGTCCAGATCGCGGGGATGACCGGAGAGACTTCTGTGGATGTTCAGAAGAAGGCACTTGTGGAAATGTGTGCGGACAATGGCGTGGTGGAGGAAGGAGTCACACAGACCGGACAGGAAATCACAGCTTTAGTTGCAGAGAACTTCCTGAAAGGAGAGACTGTGGCATGTACCATGTGCAGACAGGCACATGCAGATGTGGTTCCCATCGACGTGGGAATGGCAGTGGATACGAAAGTTCCACGGTATAAGAGCGCATATGGAACCCAGAATTTTGTGAAAGGTCCTGCGATGACGAGAGAGCAGGCAGTGGAGGCGATAGAAGCCGGAATTCAGGTGGCAGGAGAGCTGGCGCAGAAGGGTTACCGTCTGCTTGCCATGGGAGAGATGGGAATCGGAAATACCACTACCAGCAGTGCTGTGGCAAGTGTGCTTTTGCAGGCCCCTGTGGAGGACATGACCGGAAGAGGCGCAGGGCTGTCCAGTGAGGGTCTGAAGAGGAAGATCCAGGCGATCAAGAAAGGAATTGAAGTGAACCAGCCGGATCCCCAAGATCCCATCGATGTTCTGAGAAAAGTGGGTGGTTTTGACATTGCGGCTCTTGCAGGACTGTGTCTGGGAGGAGCGCTCAACCGGATTCCCGTTCTGATGGACGGATTTATCTCCGGTGTGGCGGCACTGATTGCGGTCCGTCTGTGTCCGGCAGTCTCAGGGTATCTGATCGCCTCCCATGTGTCCAAGGAGCCAGCGGCCGTACAGGTGCTGGAGGCCATGGGAAAAGAAGCCATGATCCACGGAAAAATGTGTATGGGAGAAGGCACCGGAGCTGCGGCACTCTTTCCTCTTCTTGACATGGCGGCGACAATCTATAACACAATGAGTACTTTTGAAGATATTCATATGGATCAATATGAACATTTGGAGTAAAGCGGCATGTTTACTGTGGTAACTGGAGGGAGCGGAAGCGGGAAATCCGCTTTCGCGGAGAATCTGGTTGTGAAGGAAAAAGATGGCAGAAGAATCTATATAGCCACCATGTTTCCCTATGACCAGGAAAGTGACAAAAGAATTGAACGGCATCGCCGGATGCGCAGGGGAAAGAATTTTGAGACCGTGGAATGTTATACGGGATTGAAAAATCTTGAAATCCCCAGGGAAAGCTGTGTGCTGCTGGAATGTATGTCCAATCTGGTGGCGAATGAGATGTTCATGGAAAACGGCGCGGGAGAATACACTGTGGAGGCAGTCTGTGAGGGGATTCAGAATCTTCGCAGAAACTGTGCCCATCTTTGTGTTGTCACCAATGAGATTTTCTCAGAGGCGGCTACCTATGAGGGGGACACAAGACGTTACCAGGAATATTTGGGACAGATCAACCGGAGAATGGTTGAGATGGCAGATCAGGCCGTCGAGGTGGTCTATGGAATTCCGCTCTGGTTTAAAAAGGGCAGGGATGAAGAAAGGAGAGCAGACTGATGGCATTGTGGAATGGATTTAAAATCGCGTTTTCCATGTACTCCAAGATTCCCATGCCCGCAAGCGAGTGGTCGAAGGAGAATATGAAATATGCGCTGGGGTTCCTGCCCCTGGTCGGTGTGGTAATCGGGGCAATTGTCTGCCTGGCTGCCTGGGGATTTGATCTTCTGGGAATTGAGGATGGACAGCTTTTTCGGGTTTGTGTTTTGACGGTGATCCCTGTTTTGGTGAGCGGCGGCATTCATCTGGATGGATTTCTGGATGTGTCAGATGCGCTCAGCTCCTGGCAGGAGAAAGAGCGGAGACTGGAGATTCTGAAGGATTCCCATGCGGGAGCCTTTGCCATTATATGCTGTGCAGTGTATTTCATCCTGTATGCCGGAGCAGTCAGCCTGATTGAGAGCAGGACTTTTTTTGTGCTTGCTTTTATGTATGTGATGATTCGATCCGGAAGCGGAATGTCCATAGTCACGTTAAAACTTGCGAAAAATACCGGACTGGCAGCCACGTTCTCTGACGGGGCGTCCAAACGGGTGATCCGTGTCTGGATGTTTGTCTATATGATTGTGTGTGTCACTGCTATGTGTTGGATGAATGGAATCCTGGGACTTTTGTGTACGGCCGTTTTCTGTGTGGTCTGGATTTATTTCCGGCATATGGTGTATGACAAATTCGGCGGAGTCAACGGGGACATGGCAGGATGGTTTCTGCAGGTGTGCGAGCTGGGAGTGATGATTGCGGCAGCGATTCTGACTCTTGGAAGCGGCGGAACTTTGTGGAGCTGAGAAAAGAAAATAAAATTTGAGACGGAGAGAAAAATGGAGTTGATTGTGGGAGGTGCCTTTCAAGGGCAGCTGGATTATGCGAAAAGATTGTTTCCAATGGTAAAATGGACGGATGGGGCGGTCTGCAGTAAAGAGGAACTCTGCTCCTGCGAGGGGGTCTTTGGATTTCAGGAATACATACGGCGGACCATGAGAGAGGGCAGGGATGTCATGGGACTTACCGATCTGTTGATCCGGAAAAATCCGGATATCTTGATTGTGTCCGAGGAAGTCGGATACGGCGTTGTTCCTGTGGATCCTTTTGACCGGAGTTACCGGGAGGCAGTGGGACGGGTCTGTACCGGTCTGGCCGCGTATGCGAAGCGAGTACACCGTGTCATTTGCGGAGTCGGGACGGTGATCAAAGATGATTGAGCTGTTTCTGATCCGGCATGGGCTCACAGAGGGTAATAAGAAAAAGCGTTATATCGGCAGAACCGATGAACCTTTGTGTCCGGAAGGACTGGAACAGCTGAGCGCGCTTTCTTATCCGGTTTTGGACAATATCTTCATCAGTCCCATGAGACGTTGTGTGCAGACGGCCAGGATCCTCTATCCGCAGGCCAGGCTGCACATCATTGATGATTTCCGGGAATGTGATTTCGGAGAGTTTGAGAATCGAAATTATCTGGAATTGGCAGACAATGAAAACTATCAAAAATGGATTGACAGTGGAGGAACGCTGCCATTCCCGGGAGGGGAAAGCCCCAAGGAGTTTCAAAGAAGAACTCTTCTGGGATTCCAAAGAGTGGTATCCTGCTGTATACGCGGTCAGTGTGAGAGAGCGGCTCTGGTGGTCCATGGCGGAACGATTATGAACATTCTGGAAGCATATGGCCTGCCGGAGAAATCTTTTTATGATTGGCATGTGGCAAATGGAGAAGGATACAGGGTCTTATTGGATCCTTATCTCTGGAAGAAAAGAAAGAGAAGTCTGCACGTCATTGACAGGCTTTCCATATAATAACAGAACGAAAGAATAAAAATCGGGCGGAGGGGATTTTGGTGCAGGTACATCAGACAGATTTTTCCACAGGAAGTGTGCAGAGAAACATCATAGAAGTGGCGATCCCCATGATCGCGGCGCAGCTTTTAAATCTGCTGTATAACATTGTGGATCGGATTTATATCGGACGGATTGCAGGGGAGGGGACACTGGCACTGACCGGAGTAGGGTTATGCTTTCCTCTGATCACGCTGATCACCGCCTTTTCTCTTCTCTTTGGAAATGGAGGAGCACCCCTTTGCTCCATCGAACGGGGAAAAGGGAATGAGAAGGAGGCAGAGATGCTGATGGGAAATACCTTTGCCCTCCTTTTGATTACAGGTGTGATTCTCACAGTGCTGGGACTGATTTTCTACAGACCGGTTCTGTATGCTTTCGGGGCCAGCGATGTGACTTTTCCCTATGCGCAGGAATATATCCGGATTTATCTTCTGGGGACAATCTTTGTGATGATTGTTCTGGGAATGAATAATTTTCTGAGTGCACAGGGCTTTGGGAATATGAGCATGTTGACCGTGCTGCTGGGAGCTATCCTGAATATCATCCTGGATCCGCTTTTCATCTTTGGATTCCATCTTGGAGTGCAGGGAGCTGCCATTGCGACGGTGATTTCCCAGGCTTGCTCAGCGGTCTGGGTCTTCTGTTTTCTGAAAGGCCCGAAGGCCATTCTGCATCTGACCACGAAGAGCATGGTTTTGAAGCTGTGGCGGGTGAAAAAAATTGTATCCCTGGGAATGGCCGGATTCGTGATGGCTTTTACCAATGGGCTGGTGCAGGTGGTCTGCAATGCCACACTGCAGAATTTCGGCGGAGATCTGTATGTGGGTGTCATGACCATCTTAAATTCTGTCAGAGAGATTTTTAATATGCCGATTCAGGGGTTGAATAATGGCGCGTCTCCTGTCATGGGTTTCAATTACGGTGAAAAAGCCTACGGGAAGGTGAAAAAGGCGATTTTTTTCACCTCTGCGGTGGGAATTGTTTATACGCTGGCGGCCTGGCTGGTGGTGAAATTGTTTCCTGAGTTCTTCATACAGATTTTCAATGGGGATCAGGAACTGATTTCGGCCTGTGTACCAGCGCTTCATATTTACTTTTTTGGATTTTGCTTTATGGCACTGCAATTTTCCGGGCAGTGTGTGTTCACAGCCCTGGGAAAAGCGAAGAAGGCCACATTTTTCTCTTTATTCAGAAAAGCGATTATTGTGGTTCCTCTGACTCTGTGGCTTCCCCATGTGGGCGGCCTGGGGGTATACGGTGTCTACTGGGCGGAGCCGATCTCCAATCTGATCGGAGGCTGCGCCTGCTTTATCACAATGTTAGTGACGGTTCTTCCGGAACTGAATGGTAAAAAGAAAATAACTGGGAGGTAAAAAAAGATGGCAACGTTCAGACCTTTTGCGGCGCTTCGCCCGGCGAAGGAGCTGGCAGAGCAGGTAGCTGCGTTACCTTATGATGTGGTGACTAGAGAAGAAGCAGAAAAAATCGGAGAGGAGAATCCCTATTCATTTCTCCATGTGGACCGGGCTGAGATTGATTTGGATCCGGAGGTGGATCCTTATTCCACGCAAGTCTACGAAAAAGCAAGGGAGACCTTGCAGAAGATGGAGGAAGACGGGGTGATGCGCCAGGATCCATCTCCCTGTTATTATATTTATCAGCAGCAGATGAAAGATTATGTACAGACTGGACTGGTGGGCTGTGCTTCCATTGATGATTATAGGAATCAGGTGGTCAAGCGTCATGAACTCACCCGGGCAGAGAAGGAACAGGACAGAATCCGTCATGTGGACACCTGTGACGCCAATACGGGACCGATTTTTCTCACAGGTCATTTTCCTATGGAGCTGATTGAATTGCGCAATCAGTGGATTGAGAGTCATGAGGCGGAATATGATTTCGTGGCGGAGGATGGAATCGCCCACAGAGTCTGGGTGATCGATGATGAAGATATCATTCGTCAGGTGGAAAAATATGTCCGGCAGATTCCAAGCTTTTATATTGCCGATGGACATCACCGGGCGGCTTCTGCCGTGAAGGTGGGATTGAAAAGACGCAAGGAGCACCCGGATTACACCGGTGAGGAAGAGTTTAACTATTTCCTCTCGGTATTATTTCCCTGCAGGCATATGCAGATCCTGCCTTATAACCGGGTGGTTCTGGACAGAAATGGATTTGAGGAGAAGGGAATCTTAAATATGGTGAAGCTGAATTTTGAGCTTTTGTTTTTCCCGGGATTTCCCTGCAAACCCATTGAGCCCCACTGTTTTGGCATGTATATGGGAGGCCAGTGGTATCATCTGAGAGCCAGAGAAGAATCTTATGACCACTCAGATCCGGTGGCAAGCCTGGATGTGTCGATTCTTCAGAAGAATCTTCTGGATCCGATTCTGGGGATCAAAGATCCCAGAACAGATCACCGGATCAAATTTGTGGGAGGCATCAAAGGCTTGAAGGAGCTGGAAGCCATGGCAGATGAGACAGGAGGAATTGCTTTTTCCCTGTATCCCACCACGATCCAGGAGTTGATGACGATCGCGGATGCCGGAGAGATTATGCCGCCGAAGTCCACCTGGTTTGAACCAAAACTTCGCAGCGGGTTGTTTATCCATAAGCTTCGGTGAGAATAGAGGCAAAAAGTTGAACAGGTAAGGATTGTGGAAAATGCGAAGGAATTTTTCGCAGTCCTTTTTTAAATTCATAAATATTGATAAAGAAAAATTGAGGATTGGCAAAAGAATTGTAAAGGCATGTGAACGATAGATTCTGTGAAAAAGGCGATCTGATTCTCTACGATGAAAAAGCGAAAACCCTTTAAGACCAAATAGATAACATTGGATCTCAAAGGGTTTTCAATTTTTACAGTATTCTTTTAGATTTCTTTAATGACTCCGTTTGTTTTATCATAGCGGCAGTATTTGCCGTTCTCAGAGATAAATGGAGAGTAAGTATCGGTCTTATTGTCTTTCAGGTAGACGATGCTTGTGGCAATCATTTCCACCAGAGAGAAACGTTCACTGAGACTGGAGATCCAGCGGTAGGTTTTGTTGTGGCTGGACTCAGCCATGAGCAGGCCGTATTCTCCGCTGCCGTGGCGTTCCAGGGAGAAATAGATCTTCTCTTTCTTGTTGCCCTCGTCGTATACCTGGCTGAATACGTAGGAGGAAAAGTTCTTCTTCACAAATTTTTTGAAAGAGGCAGCAGTGTATTTTTCCTTGGATACCTCATCGATGATTTTGTCGCCGCGTTCCAGGCGGGTTTTGATGACGCTGAGCACTTCGATTGACCAGTTGATAAAGGAGATGCTGTTGTAGTCCATGGATTCCAGTAATGTGCTGATTAATTGTTTGGATAACAGTTCTGAGCGAACTGCCTCATCGTAAAGTTGTTGGTTCATTTTTATCCCTCCGCTTAAAAGAATCATTACTGATTTCATTATAGAGGATGAGACCCAAAAAAGCAATAGAACAGCAGCCAGAAAACAGTTTATAGAAATTTAAGAAACAGGGAAAAAGTTAAGATTATTCCTACAGAAAGTTCATAATTGTGTGGTACAATAAATCTAAAAAAACGGCAGGACTTTTCCGGGCATCATAGGATGAGAAATACATAGAAAAACAGATGCCCGGGGAACGCCGGATGACAAGGAGCAGTTGAATGACAAACGAACAATATTATGATTTTATACAGCCGTACCACAATGCCAACGAGATCATGCGCATGAAGCTGGAGGTGCTGAATCATAATTTATATCTGAAATCCTCACAGCCCATCCATCACATTCAGGTGCGGGTGAAGGAGAAACGAAGCATCGAGGAGAAGCTGGCGAGAATGAATTACTCGGACAGCGTGCAAAATGCAAAGGACCATCTGTTGGATGTGGCAGGGATCCGTGTGATCTGTTATTTCGTGGATGACATCCACAACCTGGTCAATGCCCTGAAGAGGCACGGGGAATTGATTGTGATCCGTGAGAAGGATTACATCTCGAATCCCAAGCCGAACGGTTACCGCAGTTACCATATGATTGTGGGAGTTCCTGTGTACTATCTGGACACAATGGAGTATTTTCCGGTAGAGATCCAGTTTCGGACCATGGCCATGGATTTCTGGGCAAGCATGGAACACCGGATCTGTTACAAAAAGCAGCCGGAGCACCGGGAAGAGCTGGCTGCGGCATTTCAGCAGTACGCACAGGTGCTGGAGAACATTGAGGAACAGTTCGAGACTTACAATGAGACTGGACGTCTGGGAGATGTACATGAGCCAGAGATTCCATGGTGGCGGATGCTGGCTGAGGAAGAGGAGCGGCGAGAGACGGAGAAAAATTCACAGAGAATCCAGGATGTTAAATAATTGCAGAGGAAAGGCATTTTCCCGTAAAGAATTTAAAAAGATGACCGGTTTTCCGGAAAAATCTTCATAAGATGAAAAAGAACTTTACAAGAGCACTTTTGTCATATTATACTAAAGTGAAGTAAGGGACGGATCCGGCAGATGACGGGTTCGTCCTCTTAGTACATGTTGTTTGCGCGAAAGGCAGGAAGTGTGAGGGGCTCATTTCGCTGATCCTTATCCGTGAACCCAGAAAGGATGGTATGGAAGAAGTGAAAGCAAACTATATGAATGACAAATTGAAAGGACTGGCGGAGTACTGGAACAAAGAGGGGCGGATTGACCCGAATCTTTACATAGAGTATGATGTCAAGCGCGGACTTCGTGACGCGAACGGACAAGGTGTGCTCACTGGATTGACGGAGATTTCTGACGTCAATGGATACGAAACCGTGAACGGGAGAAAATATCCGGCAGACGGCCGGTTATATTATCAGGGATATAATGTCAAAGATCTGATCAACAATACAGAGAATCCAAAGTTTGCCTTTGAGGAAGTGACTTATCTTTTGCTGTTCGGTTCTCTTCCCACGAAAGGGCAGTTTCAGGAGTTCCTGGAGATTCTCAGTCATTACCGGGAACTGCCGGATAATTTTGTGCGCGAGGTAATCATGCAGTCGACCAGCGCGAATATGATGAATATGCTGCAGAAATCGGTATTGACGCTCTACTCTTATGACGCGGAGCCGGATAATATTTCTCTTTTGAATGTATTGGATCAGTCTCTGCGTCTGATTGCGCAGATGCCGCTGATCTCCGTGTATGGATATCAGGCTTACCGGCATTACCACAAAAGAGAGCATCTGATTATCCGTTATCCTCTGCCGGAATTGTCCACAGCAGAGAATATTCTGCGCTTGCTGAGAAACAATGGGGAATACACAGAGCTGGAGGCGAAGGTTCTGGATGTGGCGCTGGTTATCCACGCGGAACACGGCGGCGGTAACAACTCCACCTTTTCCACCCATGTAGTCTCCTCCACAGGAACGGATACTTATTCCGCGGTGGCGGCTTCCCTGGGATCTTTAAAAGGACCAAAGCACGGCGGTGCGAATTTGAAAGTGCAGGAGATGTTCCAGGATATCAAGACACACATCAAAGACTGGAGCGATGAGAAAGAGATCCGCAGCTATCTGGACGCGATGCTGGATAAGAAAGTGTTTGACCACAGCGGATTGATCTATGGAATGGGCCATGCAGTCTATACACTGTCAGACCCAAGGGCGGTGATTCTGAAGAAATATGCCAAGGCACTTGCCCAAGAGAAAGGAAGAGAGGAAGAGTTTGCCCTGTATGAGCGGGTGGAGAAGATTGCGGCGCAAGCTCTCGCAGCCAAGAGACAGCTTCCCAAGCCGGTCTGCGCGAATGTGGACTTCTACAGCGGATTCGTATACACAATGCTTCGCCTGCCGCAGGAGCTGTTCACGGCGATCTTTGCTATTGCACGTATCTCCGGCTGGTGCGCACACCGTATGGAAGAGCTGACCAGTGCCAGCAAGATCATCCGTCCGGCTTATAAGTATGTGGGACATCACAGAGTTTATGAGAAGATGTCACTGAGGACCAACGGGCAGATTCCTGTGAGTGTGAACCCTGTGCCGGAGGAAAAGAAAGAAGAACAAAGCGAAGAAAAAGAGGATAAAAAAGAAGAGAAAAAATAAAAAATTCTGCCTGGCGGGGATTCCTGTCAGGCAGAAATTTTTTATCCATGATTTCTTATTCCGGATAGGTCAGCCGGTCTGGTGTGATGTGGTAGAGAACCTCATCCAGATATTTCTTTGCCAGATATTTTGCCATGCCAAGATTCATATCCAGGTAATTGCCGCAGTCTTTCGGGGCGGCTCCAGGAATCTCACCTTCGAAATCACGGATGAACTCAAAGGTCTCAATCATCAGAGGAACGATATCCTTGGACTCATAATCACCATTCAACAGAAGATAATTTCCTGTGCGGCATCCCATAGGTCCCCAGTAGATTACCCGGTCTTTGAATTCGGGCTGATTTCTTAAGTAGGTGGCAGCCAGATGCTCGATGGTGTGAAGCTCCGCGGTGTTCATCACAGGCTCCTCGTTGGGGGAGGTCATACGGATGTCAAAAGTGGTGATGACGCTGTCCCCCACCTGATCTTTGCGGGACACGTAGATGCCCGGCTGCAGTTTTATATGGTCAACGGTAAAGCTGGCTATTTTTTCCATGAAAAAGACTCCTTTCGTTTGCATTTTCTTACCTATTTTAGCAGAAAAGGCGGTCTGTTACAAGAAAGAATCTGGCAAAACAAAGGCAAGAAAGCTTGCATTTTGTCGAAAAAATCGATACAATAGGTTAAACAATTAAGGGAAAGCAGGGGAGAAACGTATGCAGATATTAAAAGATCGAATTCGCAAGGATGGAAAGATTAAAGAAGGTAATGTGCTGAAAGTGGACAGCTTTCTGAATCATCAGATGGACATTCACTTGTTTGAGGAGATTGGAAAGGAATTCAAACGGCGCTTTGAAGGCGAGAGGATCAATAAGATTCTGACCATTGAGGCATCCGGGATTGGGATTGCCTGTCTGACTGCACAGGCTTTTGGCGTTCCTGTAGTTTTCGCGAAGAAAAACCAGACCAAGAATATCGCGGGAGACGTGTACACCACCAAGGTGGAATCTTTCACCCATGGCAGAGTCTATGATATTATTGTGGCGAAGGAATTTCTGGGAGAGGGAGACAGAGTGCTCCTGATCGATGATTTTCTGGCAAACGGAATGGCTCTGGAAGGACTTGTGGAGCTGGTACAGATGTCCGGGGCAGAGCTGGTGGGAGCCGGAATTGTCGTTGAGAAAGGATTTCAGCAAGGAGGAGATCTTCTGCGTTCCCAGGGAATCCGTATTGAGTCGCTGGCAGTGATCGAATCCATGAACGAGAAGACCGGAGAGATTGTTTTCCGGGATGAATTAGAATAATAAAAAATCGGAAGAAGTTACACTTATGAGTAACTTTCTTCCGGTTTTTTGTGTAATAAAAGACGTTTCACAGGGAAATGTCATTCCCAGGCTTTCTGGAAATCCTCCGGCACGGGCGCTTGAAGACACAGAGCTTCCCCTGTGACAGGATGGGAGAAGTCAAGCTGGTAGGAGTGGAGTGAGACTCGGGAGATCCGGCTGTAATCCGGGTTATAGAGATAGTCCCCAAGCAGAGGGTATCCCAGATATTTCATGTGTACCCGGATCTGATGGGTGCGGCCCGTCTCCAGGCACAGCTGTACGAGGGAAAGACCATTCCGGGTGTCCAGACGCTGGAAATGGGTGCGGGCGTCAGAACCAGTCTGAAAATTTACCTCCCGCTCGATGACCGACCCTTCTTTTCTGGAGATGGGGGCATCGATGAGGCCTTTCTCGGGACAGATTCCCTGAACCAGTGCCAGGTAGGTACGGTGAATCTGCCTTTTTTGCATGGCAGAAGATAAGAGTGCGGCACTGTAGGCATGTTTGGCCAGAATCAGTGCGCCCGTAGTATCCCGGTCCAGCCGGTTGATGCAGCGATAGATGAAGGATTCCCCCTGGGACTGAAAATAGTAGGCGACTCCGTTAGCCAGGGTATTTCTGTAATTTCCCATGGAAGGATGGATGGGCATGTCTGCGGGTTTGTTCAGAACCAGGATGTCCTCGTCCTCATAGAGAATGTTCAGCTTCATGGGCGTGGCAGGAATCTTTTCCGAGGATTTCTCTTCCACAAGGTGGATGTCCAAAGAATCACCGGCGTGAAGGCGACAGCTGCCATAGACGGATTCCCCGTTTCTCAAGATGCCCTGTTCGGTTCTTTTCAACTGCAAAAGAAGTCCCCGGGAGTACCCCAGGGATCGGAGATAGTCATATATGGTTGTCCCTTCCTGATCTTCTGTGATCAGATAGTGAAAGCGTCGTTCCATCGTTGTTCACTCCTCTTTATCGTTTTCCTGATGTGTCAATTCCTGCAGTCTCCGGCTGAGAAGCGCCACTTCCTGGGTAAGCCTTGTGATTCTCCGGGAAAGTCTGGAGACAGCCATAGTCAGGGAGAAGATTACCAGCAGAGAAAAGCAGAATCCCAGAAAAAACAGCATATTGACCGGCACTTCAATTCCCAGAAGACGGGCAAGCAGGCTGGTGATTCCAGGAAAAAGGTCCAAAATAAGAATTCCTGCTCCCAGAAGTATCCAGGACAGAGCATATTTCAGGTCCAGTTTGTTTTTCCGGATCAGGTTTGTCAAAAGAAAGAAACCGATCAGGATAATCACAGCAATGATGATTTGAAGTTTGAGATTCATAGACATTCCTTTCTCAGTGGCGGATCCACTCAATGAGGATGGCCAGTGAAACTTTTATCATGTAGTAAATGGAGTTTCCAGGAGAGATGGAAGAGACACCGCCGGTGCGTTCCCGCATGATTACTGGAATCTCCACGATTTTTTTCTTCCGGTGCAGTACGCAGACGGCGCTCTCCGGTTCGGGATAGTCCTTCGGATAATGTCTGGCGAACAGCCCGATCACATCCCGGTTCACCAGCCGGAGTCCAGAAGTGGGATCTGTGATGGTCTTTCCTGTCAAAAGATGGATCAGCCAGGTAAAATACCGGATTCCCAGACGCCGGGTGAAGGAAGACTGAAATCCTTCCTTTCGGATAAAGCGGGAGCCGATGACCATGGAGGCATGTTCCCTCTGCAGTGTGTTCAGCATGGTCTCCAGAAAGGCGGGGTCATGCTGCCCGTCTCCGTCCACCTGCACGGCCGTGTCATAGCCTTTTTCCCAGGCGTAGAGATAACCGGTCTGAACGGCTCCGCCGATGCCAAGGTTGATGGGCAGATTGATATGCGGATAATGATTGCGCTCACAGATCTGCCGGGTGTGGTCGGTGGAACAGTCATTGATGACGATGTAGTCAAAGAGCGTTGTCTTTGCTTTCAGATTCTCTATGGTTTTTTCAATATTTTCTTCTTCATTATAGGCAGGAATAATTACTAAATTTTTCATGTTCTCATCTCTGTATTTCTTCAGATTTTCTGAATACGGTCTGTGACGATTTTCCAGGTGAAATGGCTGGCCAGGCGTTCATATGCCCGGGCAGCTGCTTCCTGGCGTTCCCGCGGATGGGAAAGTGCCCAGAGCAGCCCTTCCTGGATGGAACCCTCTGTGAGTTCCGGCAGGATGCGGGCGTACCGGTCATCGGGAAGTAATTCGCGGGGACAGGCAGAATCTGTCACCACGATGTAATTTTTGCATGCTGCCGCCTCCAGCAGAGAAGTGGAGAAGCCCTCTGATACGGAGGGCAGGCAGAAGATGTCAGAGTTTCCCAGAAGATCCACAATCTCGCCGGAGTCAAGACGTCCCAGAAGAAGAATGTGGGAATCGGACTGCTTTTTCAGTTCTTCTTCCAGATCTCCGTCACCGGCGATGCACAGGTAAGTATCCGGATATTGGCTGCGGACCTTTTTGAATGCCTGAACCAGAGGAAGAAGACCCTTTTCTGCCAGGAGTCTTCCGGTGAAGGTAATCACATCCGCCTGGTCTGGAATACCATATTCCTCGCGGAAGTTTCGCACCGGGTGTGCCAGCCTTCGTTGGATCTCATCCAGATCAATGGCGTTGTACAGAGCGCCCTTTGCCTGGATATGAAAGTGCCTCAGCCACTGGATACTTGCCCGGGAGACTCCATAGTAATCCTTGCACAAAAGTTTCAGGATTCCTGTGAACAGATGCTCATACCAGCCGCCCACAGTATCCCAGAAGGGATTGTGCACCGTCAGGTGACTGGAACCATGGTCAATGACAATGGTTTTCGCCCTCTGTCTTCTGCCGAAGAGAACACCATAGAGAGAGTGGGGATAGAAGCGGGTGTTCACGATTACTTTATCAAAATGTTTTTTCATCAGTGTGCGGTGAATTTTGCGAAAGTCACCGCCGGGCCACAGAACCGGAAAACGTCCGTCCAAAAGATTGATACAGGGAAAACGATAGACAGGAATTCCGTCCATCTTCTCGTAGGAGGGAAGCCGTTGCACATTGGATGTGACAATGACTGCCTGATCTCCCCGGCGGATCAGTTCCTTGGCCAGATGATACGTATACCGCTCCACTCCTCCCAGATGGGGAAAATACTGAGCGGCGAAAATGCAATAATTCTGATTCATCTTTTATGATACCTTTTCAAATTGAATTTCAAAGAATGTCTGCCAGCTTGTGCACAGAAGCCGAAATGAGTCGAGAAAAACAGATTCTGGCCGACGTTATTATGATAGCACACTCCGTGAGGAAAATAAAGGGAGCGTTTGAAGTCCGCAGCCGTATTTTGCAGATTTCAAACGCTCCTGAAAAGTTATGGATCAGGATACAGGATCCGGATGCAAAGTTACATGGTAGAAACATCGCTCCTCGAGGAGAGTGCTCCATTTATCCTCAGGCGCTTTGTTCTCGTTGTTGTAGTAATTATCGTCGCCTTTGAGTTCATCCATGTACTCGATGTAATCCAGAATGTAGATATCGATGGTGGAGATATCCCGGTCCTGAACGGTATAAAAAGCACAGTTGCCAAAAGAATCGTTGTAAGGGAGACGATTGCCGTCGGCATCCAGGGCCACACAGAAATAATCGTAGGAAGCTACCTCAGGGCTATAGAGATCATTGACTACCAGCTCATAAGGGGTCACAATCACATCTGCCAGGCCCACACCTTTATCATTGAGTTCATTGACTTCGATGACCTGAGTCCGGGATTTGTCTACGGTCAGATCCAGAGAGAAATCCCATTGCCCATCGTACCAGTATTGTTCATATTTGTTCGGATGGGTTAAATACTCTTCCGGCATCTGAGACATGACGGCATTGAATTCCTCATCGGACATGGCGGCGAGCTCTTCTTCGGTATAACCGCTGTCCCAGTGCTTGGGATTGGCCAGATCACCGAGAACCTGCTCAATGCTGAAATCCAGATGAATCTGGTCAGGGATTTCCTCGTATCCCTGGGAATCATGATAGTCCAGTCTCTCCTGCAAAGGAAGTCTGAGAATGCAGGAATAAGAGTTCTCATTCAGAAAACTTCCCTCGGTGTAATAAGGAAGGTAGTAGTTCTCGTCTTCGCTTTCCCGGAAATCCATCTTCGACTGGATGGAAAGGCAGAGAGTCTGGTTTCCCCATTGGTCCGTGAAGGTATCCGGGAAGGGCTCTTCATTTTCTATAAGGACTGTCAGGTAGACAGCCAGGGGATCGGCATACACTTCCGATAGAGTGATGGTGAGACCGTCATAAGTCTGACTGAACGCTTCCGAGGTGTTCTGACCGTCAGAAGGGGTAAGGTTGTCATCAGACTGCAGTCCGTCCTCTGTCTGGGACTGCAAAGGTGTGGCGTAATCCTCAAAATTACCAAAGAAACTGACTTTGTCCTGGAGCAGGCTAAAGAGACTTCCGATTCCGGGAAGGTTTTCGGCCATGACCGGGTTGGTGAGAAACAGGATCATACAGAAGAAAAAAGCGGCGGCCGCACAGCCCAGGGCGATGCTGGCTTTTTTCATCCACCGGTAAGGAGAGCGAATGACTTCTTCCTGAGAGATTTGTCCGCTTTGTATCTGAAGATAAGCCTGGTGAACTTTCTTTTCCACAACATCCGGAATCGGAGTATCCTTTTGAAGTTGTTCCTGAAGCTGTTTTTCAGTAAATGATTTCATACGGTTTCCTCCTTTTGAGAATGATAGAGATCTGCGAGTTGCTTTCGTCCCCTTTGGAGGCGGGACTTCACGGTTGGTTCCTTTAATTCCAGAATTTCCGCGATATCTCTTACGGAAAATCCTTCCATATAATAGAGGAGCAGAACGATTCGATACTTCTCATCCAGGAAGGACAGGGTTGCGTTCCACTCTGCATGGGAATATTCCACAGAATGGCTGCTGGCTTCCGGCAATGTCTCCATGGGCTGCACTTTTTTGTGCTGCGCCAGGATATCTTTGCATTTATTGATGAGAATCCGTGTCATCCAGGTCTTGAAATAGCGGTTTTGTTTCAGAGACTGCAGTTTCTCGTAACAGGTGAGAATGGTGTCCTGGATGGCATCAGCCGCATCCTCCTCGTTTTTTAAGTAAGCGATCGCGATTTTATACATGCTCTGCATGTGAAGATCCATCAATTGGCAAAAGGCCTCGGGATCCTTTTTCTTTGCTCTGCGGATCAAAGTGTCCACAAGCATCCCCCCTTTCGGATGTGCTTTCTACAACCGGCTGTGTTTATTTTCACTTATTAGACGGGAAAAATCCATAAAAAGATGCAAAACAGAAAAAAATACGCTATAATGACAAAATGATACATCGTCTGTGTTCACAAAAGAGACATAAATCTTTGATATAGTTGGAAAAAAGGAGGATGGCCGAAGATGGATACTTTGAAAATATTAGTGGTGGACGATGAGAGCAGAATGAGAAAGCTGGTAAAGGACTTTCTGGTCAAGAAGAATTTTGAGGTAGTGGAGGCTGCGAACGGGGAGGAGGCTCTGGATCTTTTCTATTCAGATAAAAATATCTCCCTGATTATTCTGGACGTGATGATGCCGAAGATGGACGGATGGGAAGTATGCCGTGAAATCCGTAAGAATTCCAAGGTGCCCATCATCATGCTGACGGCGAGAGGGGATGAGCGGGATGAACTGCTGGGATTTGAGCTGGGTGTGGATGAGTATATCTCCAAACCCTTCAGTCCGAAGATCCTGGTGGCCCGGGTGGAGGCCATTCTGCGCCGGACGAGCCAAAGCAGCATGGAGGATGTCTTGAGTGCCGGAGGTATTGTGCTGGACAAGGCGGCACATCAGGTGACGGTAGACGGGAATGTTGTGGAGCTTAGTTTTAAGGAGTTTGAACTTTTGTCTTACTTCATGGAGAATCAGGGAATTGCCCTTTCCAGGGAAAAGATTCTGAATTCAGTCTGGAATTATGACTATTTCGGAGATGCGAGAACCATTGATACCCATGTGAAAAAGTTAAGAAACAAACTGGGCGACAAAGGGGAGTATATCAAGACTGTCTGGGGAATGGGCTATAAATTCGAGGTGGAGGAATGAAGCAGAAGAAAACCCATACACTGGGATTTCAGATCACAGTTCTTTTCACCGGAATGGTGGCTCTGTTTCTCGTGGCCATCCTGCTGGTCAATCAGTTTTTTCTGGAAGACTATTACATTGCCCAGAAGAAGTCGGTACTGAAAAGTTCGTTTGAAAAGCTGGAAGGGCTGCAGGATGGAGATGATATCCCTTATTCCTGGATGAAAGACAGTTCCGAAAAGAATCTAAGCTGGGTGGTGCTGAATCCGCAGGGATCCATTGTCGGCGGCATGGGAGACAGTGATACACTGGCATCTCGGCTGTTTGGCTATCTATATGGGATCGGAGAGGAGAAGGTCCGGACGAAAGTTATGGACGAGACCGACGATTATGTAATTCAAAAGGTCCAGGACAAGTACATGGGCATGGATTATGTGGAGATCTGGGGAGAGCTGAACAACAGTAACTACTGTATCATCCGCACTCCGCTGGAGAGCATTCGGGAGAGTGTGGACATCTCCAAGGGCTTTTATCTCTACGCAGGTGTGACGGTTCTGGCGTTCAGCTGCCTGATTATTATTCTGCTGACCCGCCGTATTACCCGCCCGATTTCCAAGCTGACGGAGCTGTCCCAGAGGATGACAGATCTGGATTTCAATGTGAAATACGAGAGCAAGGCGGGCAATGAGATTGACGTGCTGGGCGAGAATTTTAATGAAATGTCCAGAAAACTGCAGTATACCATCTCGGAACTTCAAGAGGCCAACGGGCAGCTGCAGAAGGACATTGAAGAGAAGATACGGATTGATGAGCAGAGAAAAGAATTCCTGAACAATGTGTCCCATGAGTTGAAGACACCGATTGCTCTGGTACAAGGGTATGCGGAAGGTCTGAAGGAGAATATTTCCGATGATGCGGAGAGCCGGGAATTTTACTGCGATGTCATCATAGATGAGGCAGCGAAGATGAATAAACTGGTGCGCAATCTTTTGAATCTGAACCAGCTGGAATCTGGAATGGACAGTGTGACCATGGAAGAATTTGATCTGGTGGAAATGATTCAGGGAGTCCTCCAGGCGTCAGATATCCTGGTGCAGCAAAAAGAGGCCCAGGTGATTTTCCGCCATAAGGAACCGGTCATGGTCTGGGCTGATGAATTCAAGACAGAGGAGGTCATCACCAACTATTTCACCAATGCGCTGAACCATCTGGATGAGCACAAGACGGTGGAGATCCGGATTCTGCAGCGGGATGAGAAGACGGTGCGGGTGACGGTCTTCAACACAGGAAAAGCGATTCCCGAGGAAGATCTGGATCAGATCTGGAACAAATTCTATAAAGTGGATAAGGCGAGAACCAGGGAGTACGGCGGAAGCGGAATCGGTCTTTCCATCGTGAAGGCGATTATGGAGTCCTTTGGACAGCAGTGCGGTGTGGAAAATTATGAGAATGGCGTGAAATTCTGGTTTGAACTGGAAAAAAGATAGGCATAGTAAGGCTCCAGGGTAGAAATAGCTTTGACCCTGGAGCTTTTATGCTGTATACTTAACTGGTAAATTTATCAATTCGGAGGTTCTTATGATCGGAATTATCGATTATGATGCGGGCAATATTAAAAGTGTGGAAAAAGCACTGGATTATCTGGGAGAAAAATCCATGGTGACCAGAGATCCGCAGGAATTGCTGGCGGCAGATAAAGTAATCCTTCCCGGTGTGGGAAGTTTTGGGGATGCCATGGAAAATCTGAAAAAATACGGGCTGGTTCCCGTGATCAAAAAAATTGTGGGAGATCAGATTCCTTTTCTGGGAATCTGCCTGGGTCTGCAGCTGTTGTTTGAGAGCAGCGAGGAGAGTCCTGGTGTGGAAGGACTGGGAATTCTAAAGGGAAAGGTACTTCGCATTCCGGCGGAAAAAGACCTGAAAATTCCCCACATGGGCTGGAATTCTCTTCATCTTCAGAATCAGGGCCGCCTGTTTGCGGGAATTCCCCAGGAGACCTATGTCTATTTTGTACATTCTTACTATCTGCAGGCGGAGGATCCTTCCATCGTCAAGGCGACGACCTGGTATGGAACGCAGATTCATGCCTCTGTGGAGCAGGGAAATGTCTTCGCCTGCCAGTTCCATCCGGAGAAGAGCAGCCATTGGGGGCTGAAGATTCTGGAAAATTTTGCACGGCTGGATAGGAGGGATGCCTGATGTTTACGAAGAGAATCATCCCTTGCCTGGATGTGAACGACGGAAGAGTGGTGAAGGGAGTCAATTTTGTCAATTTGAAAGATGCGGGTGACCCGGTGGAGGTTGCGAAAGCTTATGACGCTGCAGGTGCGGACGAGCTGGTATTTCTGGATATCACGGCTTCCAGCGATGACCGGAAGACTGTGGTGGATATGGTGAGAAAGGTAGCGGCAAATGTGTTCATTCCTTTCACTGTGGGCGGCGGAATCCGGACGGTGGAGGATTTCAAGATGCTGCTGCGGGAAGGAGCGGATAAGATCTCCATCAATTCTTCTGCGATTAACCGGCCGCAGTTGATTCAGGAAGCGGCGGAGAAGTTTGGAAGCCAGTGCGTGGTGGTTGCCATTGACGCTAAGCGCAGAGAGGACGGAAGCGGATGGAATATCTATAAGAACGGCGGCCGCGTGGACATGGGAATGGACGCAGTGTGGTGGGCCAAGAAGGCCGAGGAGCTGGGGGCAGGAGAGATTCTCCTGACCAGTATGGACTGCGACGGAACCAAGGCGGGATATGATCTGGAACTGACACGCGCCGTGTCCCAGAGTGTGTCCATTCCGGTGATCGCCTCGGGAGGCGCTGGAACTTTGGAGCATTTTTATGATGCCCTGACTGTGGGAGGGGCGGAAGCAGCTCTGGCCGCTTCTTTGTTCCACTATAAAGAGCTGGAGATCTGTGAAGTAAAAGACTATCTGGCACAGAGAAATGTGCCGGTCAGAAGATAAAAGGAGTCGAAGATATGGCTGCACTGGATGGCGAGTGGTATGAGGCACTCAAAGGAGAATTTAGAAAACCTTATTACGCGCAATTATATAAAAAAGTTCTGGAGGAATACAAGACGAGGAAAATTTTCCCTCCGGCCCAGGACATGTTCAACGCATTTCATTTTACACCACTTGAGAAAGTGAAGGTGGTAATTCTGGGACAGGATCCCTATCACAATGATGGACAGGCACATGGTTTGTGCTTTTCGGTGAAGAAGAATGTGGAGATTCCGCCGTCTCTGGTGAATATCTACCAGGAACTGCACGATGACCTGGGGTGTTACATCCCGGACAACGGATATCTGGAAAAATGGGCGAGACAAGGCGTACTTCTTTTGAACACGGTTCTGACTGTCCGGGCCCACCAGGCGAATTCCCACAGAGGAATCGGTTGGGAACAGTTCACAGACGCAGCGATTCAGGTATTGGATCAGCAGGACCGCCCGATCGTCTTCTTGCTTTGGGGACGTCCGGCACAGATGAAAAAGAGTATGCTGCACAATCCGAAACATCTGATTTTGGAGGCGCCGCATCCGAGTCCGCTGTCGGCTTACCGGGGATTTTTCGGATGCCGTCATTTCAGCAAGGCAAATGAATTTCTGGCTGCGCATGGGGAGACTCCTATTGACTGGCAGATTGAGAATATTAAGGACCATGGAGAGAGACTGAATGGGTAAGAAAGATAATACACTGGTAAGAAATGCTTCGTTTTTGATGATTGCGGCTCTGGTTTCCAAGATTATCGGACTGATTTACAAAAGGCCTCTGTCTTCCATGCTCGGGAATGAAAGTTTTGCCTGTTTTCAGTTTGCGCAGAATATTTATTTTATCTTGCTGATGATTGCCTCCTTCAGTATCCCGCAGGCAGTGTCCAAGCTGATGGCGGAGAGAATTGCTTTCCACCGTTACCGTGACGCTCAGAAGGTATTTAAGGGAGCCCTGATTTATGCGGTGATTGCAGGAGGCGTTGTGGCGCTGTTCTGCCTGTTTGGCTCTTCGATATTGATTCCGAAGAATATGTCAAACGCCCGTCTGGCCCTTCAGATGCTCTCCCCTACAATTTTCCTGTCAGGAATTCTGGGAGTGTTCCGTGGCTATTTCCAGGCTTACCGCAATACAATGCCCACATCCCTCTCACAGATTCTGGAGCAGATTGCAAACGCCTGTATCGCCCTTTTGATGGTGCACTTTATGCAGGTGAATTTCAGTGCTGCCTCCGGGGATGTGCAGCAGCGTTGGGAAGCGGCAGGAGCCACCATAGGTACCGGGGCTGGAGTGCTGAGCGCGCTTTTGCTGATGCTTGGCATCTATGGACTGAACCGGAGATTTATCCGCCGGAGGATCGCGAAAGACCGAAGATCCCATGACGAGAGTTATTCACAGGTTCTGCGTCTGATTGTGCTGATTGCGTCTCCGATCATTCTGAGCTCATTCATCTATAATGTGAATGGATATATCAACAGTTATATGTATTCCTCCATCATGGGATACCGGGGTGTGGAGGAGAGTGTGGTACAGTCTTTGTACAGCCAGAACTCTTATTTCATGACGATTATCAATATCCCTCTGACACTGGCCAGCACGGCGCCCACGTCTATGATCCCGGAGGTGTCGGCCCAGTATGCGAGAGGGGATATCCGTGGCGCCAATCTTAAGACAGACCAGGCGACCTGGATCAGTATGTTGATTTCCATACCGGCGGCGGTGGGACTGGCCGTGCTGGCGGGACCGGTGACAAGAATTCTCTTTCCGCTGTCTACCACAGACGCGGCGAATATTCTGGCCATCGGTGCAGTGACGGTGATTTTGAATGGCTGTTCCAATATTTCCAATGGAGTTCTTCAGGGTATTGGAAAGCCAAGGATTCCCATGATTAACGCAGCCATCGCGTTGGTTGTGGATGTGATTGTGATGGCGGTTCTTCTGTTTGCCACAGACCTGGGAGTCTATTCCATCGTCTGTGCCATGATCGTGTATGCGGTTGTCATGTGCGTCCTGAATGACCGTGCCATGAAAAAATATATGAAATACCGAAATCCGTGGAGAAAGGCGTATCTGCCGCCTCTTCTGGCGTCTGTGCCCATGGGGATTGTGGCCGGAGGTGTGTACTACGGACTCTATCTTCTGGTGCCGATCAATCTGATCTGTCTGATTCTCTCGATCGGGCTTGGGGCACTGACTTATTTCTGTGTATATATGAAGATTGCCAAACCCTCGGAGGAAGAACTTGGCGGACTGCCCGGCGGAGGCATGATGATCAGGCTGAGCCGGAAATTAAGATTGATCTGAAAAAATCCCGCAGAACTGACGATTTGTTACGGTCAGATTCTGCGGGATTTTTCTGCCAGGATGAAACCTGATTCTTATCCATTCTGTGCTTTCTTTGACTTTTTCAGATTTTTCTGGGCGGTGGAAAGCATCAGCTTGATTCGGTTCAGCTGATTCACTTCGCTGGCACCTGGGTCATAGTCGATAGCCACAATGTTTGCCTGGGGATATTTCTTACGGATCTGTTTGATCACACCTTTTCCCACGATATGGTTGGGCAGGCAGGCAAATGGCTGTGTGCAGACAATATTCGGTGCATTGTTGTGGATTAATTCCAGCATCTCTCCGGTCAGGAACCAGCCCTCACCGGTCTGATTTCCGTTGGAGACAATGGGTCTTGCCATACGTGCCAGCTGGCGGATGTCTGCGGCCGGCTCAAAATGCTGGCTCTTCTCAAAGGCTTCGTTGGCCGCGCTTCTCACCCAGTCAAGAGCCTTGATTCCCATGTTGGCGGTCACTGCCGCGGATTTTTTGGATCCCAGATATTTTACCTTGAAATTCTGATTGTAGAAGCAGTAAGCCAGGAAATCGATCAGGTCAGGAACCACAGCCTCGGCACCTTCTGACTCCAGAAGCTCTGCCAGGTAGTTGTTGGCTGCGGGAAGGAATTTTACCAGAATCTCTCCCACAATTCCCACTCTTGGCTTGACTTCATCGGTGATGGGGATGCTGTCGAATTCTTCGATCATTCTGCGGCACATCCATTTGAATTTTTTGTGTGTCACTTTTTTGTCGCTGACGAACTGGATACAGCGGTTTTCCCATTTTCTATGTAGACGGTTGACGGAACCTTTCTTCACCTCGTAAGGGCGCATCCGGTAGACGCACTTCATCAGGATGTCTCCGAACACGGCGCCGTAGGCGACACGCTGAATCAGTTTTGGAGTCAGCTTGAATCCAGGATTGCTCTCCAGTCCGCTTAAGTTGACGGAGATGACCGGAATCTGGCTCATACCTGCTTTTTCCAGGGCACGGCGGATGAAAGCGATGTAGTTAGAAGCACGGCAGCCGCCTCCGGTCTGGCTCATGATGACTGCCACCCGGTTCAAGTCGTATTTTCCTGACAGCAGAGCCTGCATGATCTGTCCCACCACCATCAGGGAAGGATAGCAGGCATCGTTGTTGACATATTTCAGTCCCACATCCACGGCTTCCTTGTTGTCGTTGGGAAGCACTTCCAGGTGGTAGCCGCTGGCATTAAATGCCGCCTGCAGGATGGAGAAATGAATCGGGGACATCTGCGGACACAGGATGGTGTAATTCTTACGCATTTCCTTGGTAAACGGAACCTTATAGATGGAAGACGGCTGAATCACACGGGGCTGATTCTGTTTTTCCTTGGCCTTCAGGGCAGCGATGAGAGAGCGGATACGGATCCTTGCAGCTCCCAGATTGTTGACCTCATCAATTTTCAGGCAGGTATAGATTTTCCCGCTCTTTTCCAGGATTTCATACACTTCATCGGTAGTCACGGCATCCAGACCGCAGCCGAAGGAGTTCAGCTGAATGAGATCCAGATCATCCCGGGTCTTCACATAGTTGGCCGCGGCATAGAGTCTGGAGTGGTACATCCACTGGTCATTGACTCTCAAAGGACGTTCAATCTGTGCCAGATGAGAGACGGAGTCCTCGGTGAGCACGGCAATATCATAGCTGTTGATCAGCTCTGGAATTCCGTGGTGTACTTCCGGGTCCACATGGTAGGGACGTCCGGCGAGGACAATTCCCCGGTGATGAGTCTTCTTCATCCAGGCCAGAACTTCCTCTCCTTTGCGCTTGATATCCTCCCTTGTGGCTTCCATTTCCATCCAGGCCTTGTGGGCAGCTGCCCTCACTTCTTCCTCCGGGATCTTCGGGAATTCCTCTACCAGACGGTTGGTGATGATTTCCTCGGAGGTGAAGGCCAGGAAAGGATTTGCGAAATGAATGGAAGGATCATCCAGCTCATCCACATTATTCTTAATATTCTCCGCATAGGAGGTGACGATGGGGCAGTTATAATGGTTGACTGCCTCTGGAAATTCCACCCGCTCGTAAGGAACGCAGGGATAGAAGATGAATTTGACTCCTTTGCGGATCAGCCAGGTCACATGTCCGTGTGCCAGCTTGGCCGGGTAACATTCGGACTCGCTGGGGATGGACTCAATACCCAGTTCGTAGATCTTTCTGCTGGAGCTGGGGGAGAGAATCACCTGGTATTTCAGTTCCGTGAAAAAGGTATGCCAGAACGGATAGTTCTCGTACATATTCAGTACACGGGGAATTCCCACCTGGCCTCTGGTGGCCTCCACAGGAGACAGAGGAGCACGGTGGAACAGTTTCTTATATTTATAATCGAACAGATTCGGAATCTTCTTACGGTTTTTCTCTTTGCCAAGCCCTTTTTCACACCGGTTGCCGCTGATGAACTGACGTCCGCCGGAGAAGGTGTTGATGGTCAGTCGGCAGTGGTTGGTGCAGCCCTTACAGTTCGCCATGGAAGTGGTGTACTCCAGAGCGTTAATCTTGTCAATGGAGAGCATGGTGGTCTGTGTTCCTTCTGTGTATCGTTCTCTGGCGATCAGAGCAGCTCCGAAAGCTCCCATGATACCGGCGATATCCGGACGGATGGCGTGGCAGTCAGCGATCTTTTCAAAGCTTCTCAGGACAGCGTCATTGTAGAAGGTGCCTCCCTGAACCACGATGTGTTTTCCAAGTTCGGAGGCATCGGATACTTTGATGACCTTATACAGAGCGTTCTTGATCACAGAATAGGCAAGGCCGGCAGAGATATCGGAGACTTCCGCCCCCTCTTTCTGGGCCTGTTTTACCTTGGAGTTCATAAACACAGTACAGCGGGTACCCAGATCGATGGGATGTTTGGCAAAAAGCGCAGCCTTTGCGAAATCCGCCACACTGTAGTTCAGAGATTTGGCGAAGGTCTCGATGAAGGAACCGCAGCCGGAAGAGCAGGCCTCATTGAGCTGTACGCTGTCCACGGTCTGGTTCTTGATCTTGATGCACTTCATATCCTGTCCGCCGATGTCCAGAATACAGTCCACATCCGGGTCAAAGAAAGCAGCGGCATAGTAGTGGGATACGGTCTCCACCTCTCCTTCGTCCAGAAGAAAGGCTGCTTTTACCAGTGCCTCCCCGTAACCGGTGGAACAGGAGTAGGCAATGCGCGCGCTGGGCGGCAGCAGCTTGTAAATCTCCTGGATGGAACGGATGGCCGTCTTCACAGGGCTTCCGTTGTTGTTGCTGTAGAAGGAATACAAAAGCGTTCCATCCTCGCCTACCAGAGCAGTCTTGGTGGTGGTGGAACCGGCGTCGATTCCCAGATAGCAGTTGCCCTCGTAAGTGGACAGATCTCCGGTGGCCACATTGTAGCGGTTCTGACGCTCTTCAAATTCCCGGTATGCTTCCTCTGACTCAAAGAGCGGCTCCATACGGGCAACCTCGAAATCCAGTTTGATGGTGGCTGCCAGCCGGTCTTTCATGGCAGTCAGGGAGACGGATACGTCTTCTTTGGCGTTCAGGGCGGAACCCATGGCGGCGAACAGATGGGAATTCTGCGGCACGATGGTGTGCTCTTCATCCAGCTTCAGAGTGCGGATGAAGGCCTGACGCAGTTCCGTCAGGAAATGGAGCGGGCCGCCTAAGAAGGCCACGTGTCCCCGGATGGGCTTGCCGCATGCCAGACCACTGATCGTCTGATTGACGACCGCGTGGAAAATGGAGGCGGACAAATCTTCCTTGGTTGCTCCCTCGTTGATCAGAGGCTGGATGTCTGATTTCGCGAAGACACCGCATCTGGCAGCGATGGGGTAAAGTGCCTGATAATTTTTGGCATATTCATTTAAACCGGCAGCGTCCGTCTGAAGCAGAGATGCCATCTGGTCGATGAAAGAACCGGTGCCGCCGGCACAGATTCCATTCATTCTCTGTTCAATGTTGCCGCCCTCAAAATAGATGATTTTCGCGTCTTCTCCGCCAAGCTCTATGGCCACATCGGTCTTGGGAGCAAAAGTCTCCAGGGAAGTGGAGACGGCGATTACCTCCTGGACAAAAGGCACTTCCAGGTGATTGGCCAGAGTCAGACCGCCGGAACCGGTGATGACCGGATGAACCGTCAACTCTCCCAGCTTGTCCTGGGCTTTTGCCAGAAGCGCGGCCAGCGTCTCCTGAATGTTGGCGAAATGTCGTTCATAATCTGCGAATAATAGAGTATTGTCCTGGTCAAGAACCGCGATCTTCACGGTGGTGGAACCGATGTCAATACCCAGACGATAAGAATCGTTCACGGATGAGTTTACAGTCAAAGACAGTACCTCCTTCTCAATCGAAAATATATTTTTGATCAGATCATTATTTACAATCTTTTCATCATTTTTATGGTTTTTTCATCGTAACATTATACGACAGGACCTCCTAAAATACAACAGTTAAAACTTAACAAATTGTACCCAGAATCTTAACAGAAAAAAGAGAAAACAACAGACAGAGGTTCTTTCGTCAGTCTAATCAGGGTTGAAATTCCTCCTGTTTCAGGCTATACTGGACAATGGTATAAATTAGCCATAAGAAATAAGAATGAGAACAGAAAACGAGGAAAATCTATGTATCAGATATTAAAGACGGAAGGAAGAGCCAAGAGAGCTCAGATGACAACGGTTCATGGAACCATTCAGACACCGGTGTTTATGAATGTGGGAACCGCGGCGGCGATCAAAGGAGCCGTCTCCACCATGGATTTGAAGGAGATCAAAACCCAGGTGGAACTGTCGAATACGTATCATCTCCATGTGCGCCCGGGAGACCAGGTTGTGAAGAAGCTGGGAGGACTTCACCGGTTCATGAACTGGGACCGGCCGATTCTCACCGATTCCGGCGGATTTCAGGTGTTTTCCCTGGCAGGTCTGCGCAAGATCAAAGAGGAAGGCGTCTATTTCCACTCCCATGTGGATGGACGGAAGATTTTCATGGGACCGGAGGAGAGTATGCAGATCCAATCCAATCTGGCTTCTACCATTGCCATGGCATTCGATGAATGCCCTTCCAGTGTGGCCAGCAGAGAGTATGTGCAGAATTCTGTGGACCGCACCACCCGCTGGCTGAAAAGATGCAAGGATGAGATGGCAAGGCTGAATTCCCTGGAAGACACCATCAACCCCCATCAGCTTTTGTTCGGCATTAACCAGGGAGCAATCTATGAGGATATCCGAATCTCCCACGCACAGCAGATTTCCGAGCTGGATCTGGACGGTTATGCGGTGGGAGGACTGGCAGTCGGAGAGACGCATGAGGAGATGTATCATATCCTGGACGAAGTGGTGCCTTATCTGCCCCAGAACAAACCGACTTACCTGATGGGCGTGGGGACACCGGCGAATATCCTGGAGGCAGTCAGCAGAGGTGTGGATTTCTTTGACTGCGTCTATCCCACACGGAACGGACGTCATGGCCATGTGTACACGAACCAGGGACGCCGGAATCTGTTCAATGCCAAGTATGAGCTGGATGACCGTCCCATTGAGGAGGGATGCCAGTGTCCGGCCTGCCGCCATTACAGCAGAGCCTATATCCGTCATCTGCTGAAAGCCAAGGAGATGCTGGGCATGCGCCTGTGCGTGCTGCACAATCTGTACTTCTATAACAAGATGATGGAAGAAATCCGTGACGCCATTGACGCGGGAGAGTACGAGGCATATAAGAAGAGAAAGCTGGCAGGGATGGAAGAGAACGCCTGACGGCATGTAAGATTCGCCTGCGCATCCTCGCGGCAGAAAGAAAAAAGAGATTTTTCTATATCGTGGTTTTTCGACGAATTAAAATAGGTGGAATGATTTTGTGAACCGGTTCCCGCAGGGGAGCCGGTCTTCTTTTTTTGCGCTCATTCATCTGCTCGGACAGAACTTTCATGGCTTCATCGGCGATGACGGAGATCTGCTGTCCCACAGTGCTTATGGGGATGACAGCCTCCTTTGAGATCGGTGAATTGTCGAATCCGATGATCTGATAAGTATCCGGCAGTGATCCGTATTTTTGAATGAGAAGATTCAAAAACACATTGGCGTGGGTATCGTTGGGCATGAAGATCCCTTTTCTCTTGCCAGGATATTTCTGTTCCAGAAGATTTATAAGTTCCAGGATTTTTTCCCGGTTTTCCTCAAAGGTATTTCCCAGATCGGTGAGAATCAATTCATAGGGAAAATGAAATTCCTCGCAGGTATCCACAAATCCGCGGATCCGTCCGTAGGTGGGCAGAGTGTCCGGCAGATCTGCGTTCACGTGGATGAGAATGTCACAGTTGCTTTTGCTGAGAAGGCCGGCCGCCTGCACTCCGCCCATATAGTTGTCTGTGTTGACACTGGAGATGTGCTGATCTTCCCGCTCGATTCCCACGACGGGAACGTTGTAGGAAGCCAGTTCTTCGGAGGGAATGGTACCGCTTAAGATGATCATTCCTTCAATGTTATAGGCAAGCAGTTCTTTGATATATTTCCGCTCCACATCTGCCTTGGAACTCCCGGCAAAGACCAGGAATTTGTAGCCGTAAGTCTCATAGGTGGCGAGAATCTGATTGAGCATTTCCGAGTAGTAATGCATGTACAGATTGGGAATGATTACACCGATAAACTCAGTCTTTCCGCTGGCCAGGATCCGTCCCACTTTGTTTTCCTGATAATCAAGCTCCACCAGGGCGTTGGAGATTTTTTCCTGGTTCTCCAAGGTGAGCGAGTCCGGATCATTAAAATAACGGGAGATAGTAGTCTTGGAAAAACCTGTATATGCTGCGATATCCGCAAAAGTTACTTTTTTTGTTCTCATAACATTTCAGCTCCTTTGATTCAATAGATACAGTATAACAGATAAAAGGAAAAAGAATCAATAAAAGAACCGGTTACATAACCGGTTTTGTTAGATTTCCACAGAAACCAAGGAAGAAAAATGGGATATATGACGAAACTGAAATTTGCTGTTGACACAAAACCAAGCAGCAGTTATGATTACAGTAAAGGAACCGGTTACTTAACCGGTAATTCAAAACTGATTTTCAGCAGAAAAGGCAAAGGAGAGGATGGAATGAGAAGAAAATTGCTGTGCCTGTCGGTCATGCTGTTGGCCGCGGCGAGTCTTTCCGGGTGCAGACAGCATGACCCCGAGCCCGGGGAGATTGCCGGATATGATGAGGGAGAAGAATATCTCTCCATATGGGTACACTCAATTGAGGACACAGAGGAAGGGCAGGCCTACAAGGAATCTGTGGAAACCTTTAATGAAGCTTATGACGGGAAGTATTTTGCGGATATTGAGTTCGTGCCGCGCAATGACAGCGGAGGCGGTTATTCCGACAAAGTGAATGCCTCTGTGATGGCAGGAGGACTGCCGGATGTGCTGACGGTAGACGGACCGAATATTGCCGCCTATGCCGCCAATGGAATTATTCAGCCTCTGGCAGATCTGACGGAGGAAGAAGAGAGTGAATATCTTCCTTCCATCATCGAACAGGGAACGGTAAATGACGAACTTTATGCCCTGGGAGTGATGGAGTCCAGCGTGGGACTTTACTACAACAAAGATATTTTAGAGGAAGCAGGTATTGATGTTCCGGATGCGGATCATCCCTGGACCTGGTCAGAGTTCACACAGATCCTGGAGCAGTTGAAGCCTCTGATGGAGGAGAAAGACGGATATCCTCTGGATATGACCTTTCCGGTGGGAGAGACCAGCATCTATTATTTCGCTCCTTTTGTGTGGTCCGGCGGCGGAGAGCTGGTGAGTGACGACGGGCTGACTGTGGACGGCTATTTCAATTCGGATAAGACTGCGGAGGCGATGGAGTATTTCCGTTCCATGGTGGAGAATGAATATATGTCGGAGGCTCCCATTGATCATTTGTTTGAGAGCGGAAGGGCTGCATTCAAGTTTGACGGAGCCTGGGAAGTGAATACGGTATATACCAGTTACCCGGATATTGATCTGGGAGTTGCTCCCTATGTGGTGAGCGATGACTGGGATGGAGGCACTTACACGCCGACGGGTTCCTGGGCTTTTGCAGCTTCCTCAGAGACTGAGAATATTGAGGGAGCCACAGAGCTGGTTAAATGGATGAGCGGTGTGGAGAGCGGTGTCCGTATCTGGGAGATGTCAAAAAGCTTTCCGTCCACTTACGGGGCATTTGAGGAAATTGATGTGTTCCAGACAGATGAGAACTACCGGGCTTTGTATAATCAGCTGAGCAATTACGGACATCCCAGACCTAAGACTCCTGTGTATCCGCAGGTCAGCACTTCCTTCCAGGAAGTTCTGGAGAGCGTGGCCCTGGGAGGCAAAGATACCCAGACTGAACTGGATAAAGCAGTGGAACGGATAGATACAAAATTGGAACGTTATACGAGGGAATAAGAGATGAAAAGAAAAAATTCAATTATGGGAATGGCGTTTTTCGGCCCCGCACTGGTGCTTCTCACCCTGTTTTTATTCCTGCCGATGCTTCTTACCTTCGGATTCAGTTTTACCGATTATTTTGCCCTGAATCCAGAGCTGACGCACTTTGTGGGACTGGAAAACTACATGAATATTTTTAAGGACGATCTGTTCGTGCAGTCCTTTTTAAACACAGTGAAATTCGTGATTATCATTGTGCCTCTTCAGTGCGGCGGAGCCCTGCTTTTAGCCCTTGCTATCAACAAGGCGGCACACTGTAAGAAGTACTTCAAAGTGGCATTTTTCGTGCCGGTGGTCATGTCTTTGGCGGTTGTCTCCACCTTATGGATGCAGATTTACAGCCCGGAGGGAATTCTGAATACGCTTCTGGCCCATGTGGGAATTGACACGCAGCCTTTCATCCACAGCGCGGATCAGGCTCTGCCATCCATTGCCATCATGAGTGTGTGGCAGGGAGTGGGATACCAGATGATTATCTTTCTGGGAGGACTGCAGAACATCAATCCGGCCCTTTATGAGGCTGCGGAGATGGATCATGCGAGCGGATGGCAGAAATTCAAGGATATCACGCTTCCAGAGTTGAAGCCGCTGTGTATCTTTGTATTTATCACGGTTACCATCGGAGCTTTCCGTATGCTGGTACAGCCCATGGTAATGACCGGAGGTGGACCGGATCACTCGACTTACACGATTGTCTACGATATTTACGAGACCGGTACGGTGAACTGGGAGATGGGACTGGCGTCTACTATGGCGATTGTATTTACTGTCTTTGTTGTGATTTTGACCATTATACAGAATGTACTGACAAAAGATAAGGAGGGAAGAAAACATGTTCACAAAAAAGCAAAAGCGAATTAACTGGATCCTGGTGGCTGTGCTGCTGGTTCTCTCCATTTTCTTCCTGTTTCCCGTGATCTGGATGCTGGCCAATTCTTTCAAACCGGATGCGGCGATCACCGCAGATATGAACTCTGTCGCGGCGTTTATCCCGCCGGCACCGAACGGAAACTTTTTTGACAACTATGTCTCCATCATCACGGATACTAACTTTCTGAGATATATGGGAAACACTCTTTTATACGCGGCGATTCTGATCGTTCTGAGTATTGTTGTGAATGGCCTTGCAGGGTATGCTCTGGCGAAGATCAAGTTTCCCTTCCGGGACCAGTGGCTGATGATCATCATTATGCTTCTGATTGTCCCCACCGAGACTGTGATCACCATCCATTTTCTGATTATAGCAAAAGCAGGTCTTCTGAACACGATTGTGGGGTACATCCTGCCGCTGATCGTCAATCCGTTTAACATCTTTTTGTTCCGGCAGGTGTTTGTAAGTCTGCCTGATGACGTATATGAGGCGGCACAGCTGGATTTCTGCGGACCGGTGAAATATTTCTTCACCATGGTGCTGCCCATGTCTAAGACGGTCGTGGCGACGGTCAGTGTGTTTACCTTTTTGAACGTGTGGAATGACTATCTGTGGCCGTCACTGGTATTTACCTCCAGTGATCTTCTGACAGCACAGATTGGTCTGAACTCTATCACATCCAATGAAAACACAACCATGGGCCAGACACTGGCGGTTATCACACTTGTCACTATTCCGGTAATTATCATCTACTCTCTGTTCTCCAAACAGATTGTGGAAGGCGTAACATCGACAGGATCAAAGGAAGGATAAGAAAATGAGTTTTATAGAATTTAAAAATGTATGTAAGAAATATCCGGGATCGGATAAAAATACGGTAAATAATTTTAATCTGAATATCGAAGAAAAAGAATTCATCGCTTTTGTCGGACCTTCTGGATGCGGCAAATCCACCACACTGCGTATGATTGCGGGATTTGAGGAAATTACAGGAGGAGAGCTCTACATCGACGGCAGGAAAGTCAATGAGACAGCTCCCAGAGACAGGGGAATTGCCATGGTATTCCAGAACTATGCACTCTATCCCCATATGACCGTTGAGAAAAACATCGGATATGGCCTGAAGAATATGAAAATGCCGGCCGACCAGATTAAGAAAAAAGTGGACTGGGCCATTGACATCCTGGGATTGGAAGAGTATCGTTACCGCAAACCAAAGAATCTCTCCGGCGGCCAGCGCCAGAGAGTGGCCCTGGGCCGTGCCATTGTGAAGAACCAGAAGGTCTTCCTCATGGACGAACCGCTGTCCAATCTGGACGCGAAGCTCCGCGTCAGCATGAGAACCGAGATCAGCAAACTGCACCGGGAACTGGGAGCCACTACCATTTATGTGACACACGATCAGGTGGAGGCCATGACGATGGCTGACCGGATTGTCATCATGAAAGACGGTGTGATCCAGCAGGTGGGAAAACCTATGGAACTCTATGACCACCCGAAGAATCAGTTTGTGGCAGGGTTTATCGGCTCTCCTCAGATGAATTTCTTCGATGTGACTGTGAATGGCAATGTGATCCATTTCGCGGATGGAAGTTCGGTCGCTGTCCCGGAGGGAGTCACCAAAAAACTTGGCGGACGCCAGGGAGAGATGGTGCTTGGCATTCGCGGCGAGGATATCAAGATGGATGCGCAGAATATGGATTTGAATCGGGATCACATACAGCATGCGGTGATTACGGACACGGAAGTCATGGGCAATGAGAATAACCTGTATTTCAATTTCGGCGGCACACAGGCCGTGGCGCGGGTCTCCAAGTATGAGATCAGCCAGATTGGAGATCAGATTGATTTTGTGTTCATGCCATCAAAGATGCACTTTTTTGATAAAGAGACGGGAGTAAATTACACGGAGGCAGTATGAAGAGACAGAGATTACACTTAAAGGCACCAGACAACTGGGTGAATGATCCCAATGGATTTATCTACTACAAAGGGTATTACCATTTATTTTATCAATATTTTCCCTATGAACCGCGGTGGGGAACCATGCACTGGGGCCATGCGGTCAGCAAAGATCTGGTTACCTGGGAACACCGGGGGATTGCGCTGCAGCCTTCCGTCCGGGAAGATCAGAACGGTTGTTTTTCCGGAAGTGCCCTGGAAGAAGACGGAAGGCTGTACCTTGTCTACACAGGGGTGCGCTATGAAGTTGTAAATCCTAAGGATCCTCACACCTGTCTGAATGAGCAGTTTGAGTCGGCTCAGCTGATGATTTCTTCCGGAGATGGCTTTACCTTTGACAATGAAAAAGGAAAGCGGGTCATCATTCCCCCGGTGATCGACAGGAGCATTGGCGATCGGACTCACACCAGGGATCCGAAGATCTGGAGGGGAAAGGATGCCTGGTATCTCGTGCTGGGAAGCACCGTGGAGGAGCAATACGGTGAAGTCCTTTTTTACCGGAGTGAAGATCTGGAGAACTGGACTTATATCAATAAAGCATGGAAGGGCCCGGAATATGGATGGATGTGGGAGTGCCCGGATGTCTTTGAGACCGAAGGCGGGGGGGTACTCCTGGTGTCGGCCATGGGACTTCTGAAAAACGGTGAGAAGGAGAAGAATCAGACCATCTGTTTTCCGGTGGAGATGGATGAGGATTCCTGTCAGATGGAGATACCGGATACTTACCAGTTTGTGGATTATGGAATGGATCTGTATGCGCCCCAGACGACCCTGGACGCTGAGGGAAGACGCGTGATGGAGGCGTGGATCCGTATGCCGTGTCCGACGGAGCAAGGATGGATCGGCATGTACTCCTCCCCCCGCATTGTGGAGAGAAAAGGAAGACATATCTATTTCCGTATGCATCCCAATCTGCGGGCAGCTTATTCCAGAAAGATCACACAGGTCGGCCAGGCCATGCCGGAGGGCTATATGGCAGTCTTTGATCTGGAAGAAGGAGAGCAGGTGGATCTGGGAGGATTTCAGATCCGCAGACAGGACGGGAAAGTCCGCACAGACAGGACGGCAGTCTATCCAGCTTTCGAAGGAGCACATCTGATATCGGAGACTCCTGAGTTAAAAGGGGAGTGTCATCTGGAAGTTCTGGTGGATGAGAACCTGGTGGAGATCTATGTCAATGACGGCGAGTATGTGATCAGCAATGCGGTATATGGGTTAAAGCCGGTTCTCTCGGCGGGAAAAGAAAAGAAAATCCAGCTGTATACGATGAGCGAAGAAAAAGAAAATACATCCCTTCTGTGAAATGGAACAAAATCGTGAAAAATATCAAGAAAACACTTGAAGAAAATGGATTTTTTGTGTATGATGTTCTGTAGTTTATATTGAATAGGAGGTTTTGTTTCAATGGATAGTTCAGGTGCAATGGGAGTCGGCGGAATGATTATCTGGATTGTGATCCTGTTTGCAATTATGTATTTTCTGATGATTCGTCCTCAGAAAAAAGAGCAGAAGCGTGTCAATGCCATGCTTTCCAATATGGAAGTGGGCGACAGCATTGTCACCACCAGCGGATTCTATGGTGTGATTATCGATCTGACTGAGGAAGATGTGATTGTAGAATTTGGAAATAACCGTAACTGCAGAATTCCCATGAGGAAGGCGGCGATTGCCGAAGTTGAGAAGGCAAGCACTTCCGTATCAGAATAGAGGATTCAAAGACCGTTGTAAATTTTAACGATTTACAGCGGTTTCTTTTTATTAGGCGCAGGAAATCCTTTTCTGGAAGAAAAAGGACGCGGAAACAGTTGAAAATTTTAGTCAAGTAGAGTATCATATTAGAAATACGTAATTTTATAGGCGAAAAGGAGAGGATCAAGAACAATGGAATATAGACTGGGATTGATCTACGGCGACGGAATAGGGCCGGAGATCGTGCGTGAGGCAAGGAAAGTTTTAGATAAAGTTTGTGAAAAATTTAACCATACATTTCACTATGAAGAACTGCTGTTAGGCGGCGCTTCCATTGATGTTCATGGCGTTCCGCTCACGGAGGAGACCATCGAGAAAGCGAAAGCTTCCGATGCGGTTCTGATGGGATCCATTGGAGGGGATGCGGCGACTTCCCCCTGGTACCAGCTGGAGCCGTCCAAAAGACCGGAGGCAGGTCTTCTGGGAATCCGCAAGGCGCTGAATCTGTTCGCGAATCTCCGCCCTGCCTATCTGTATCAGGAATTGAAAGATGCCTGCCCGCTCAGAGAAGATATCATCGGGGATGGTTTTGATCTGATGATTATGAGAGAACTGACGGGAGGTCTCTATTTCGGTGAGAGGAAAACCATCGAGGAGAATGGGGTGCGCAAGGCGATTGATACGCTGACTTATGACGAGAATGAGATCCGCCGGATTGCGCGCCGTGCCTTTGACATCGCAGGAAAACGGAGAAAGAAAGTCACCAGTGTGGACAAGGCAAATGTGCTGGATTCTTCCAGGCTGTGGAGAAAAGTTGTGGAGGAAGTGGCAGCGGAGTACCCGGATATTGAACTGGAACATATGCTGGTGGACAACTGTGCCATGCAGCTGGTGAGAGACCCGGCTCAGTTCGATGTGATTCTGACAGAGAACATGTTCGGTGATATTCTCTCTGATGAGGCAAGTATGGTGACTGGTTCCATCGGAATGCTTTCCTCCGCCAGCTTAAACGATACCAAGTTCGGCCTCTATGAGCCAAGCCATGGTTCCGCGCCGGACATCGCGGGACAGAATAAAGCGAATCCCATCGCCACGATTCTGTCGGCGGCCATGATGCTTCGCTATTCCTTGGATCTGGACAAGGAGGCAGATGCTGTGGAGGCAGCGGTTCAGAAAGTTCTGACAGAGGGATACCGTACGGTGGACATCATGTCAGAGGGCTGTAAACTGGTCGGAACCAAAGAGATGGGAGATTTGATTGCGGAAGCAGTCTGATAATAGAATACAAACAGAAGAATTAGAAGAACAGGAGTGAGATTATGAGAAGTGATGCAGTGACAAAGGGAGCACAGCAGGCTCCGCACCGTTCTCTGTTTCATGCCCTTGGCATGACACAGGAAGAGATGGACCGCCCATTGGTGGGAATTGTCAGTTCCTATAATGAGATTGTACCGGGCCACATGAATCTGGATAAAATCGTGAACGCGGTAAAACAAGGCGTGGCCATGGCGGGGGGAACTCCGATTGTATTTCCGGCAATCGCAGTCTGCGATGGAATTGCCATGGGACATATCGGAATGAAGTATTCCCTGGTTACCCGAGACCTGATTGCGGATTCCACAGAGGCAATGGCAATGGCGCATCAGTTTGACGCGCTGGTGATGGTGCCGAACTGTGACAAAAACGTGCCGGGACTTCTGATGGCAGCAGCGAGAATCAATGTGCCGACAGTTTTTGTGAGCGGCGGTCCGATGCTTGCAGGCCATGTACAGGGCCATAAGACCAGTCTGTCCAGCATGTTCGAGGCAGTGGGACAGTACACGGCAGGGACAATCACAGAGGAAGAGTTAAGAGAGTATGAAGAGAAGACCTGTCCTACCTGCGGATCCTGCTCCGGTATGTACACGGCGAACAGTATGAACTGTCTCACCGAGGTTCTGGGAATGGGGTTAAAAGGAAACGGCACGATTCCGGCAGTCTACTCCGAGCGTATCAGCCTGGCAAAACATGCCGGCATGCAGGTGATGGAGATGTACCGGAGAAACATCAGACCCCGTGATATCATGACAAAGGAAGCAATTCTGAATGCTCTGACCGTGGATATGGCTCTTGGATGTTCCACCAACAGTATGCTGCATCTGCCGGCGATTGCCCATGAGATCGGAATGGATTTTGATGTAAGCTTTGCCAACGAGATCAGTGCGAAGACCCCGAATCTGTGCCATCTGGCACCGGCAGGCCCGACTTATATCGAGGAGCTGAACGAGGCCGGCGGCGTCTATGCAGTGATGAACGAACTGAATAAAAAAGGTCTGTTGTATACGGATTGTATGACTGTGACCGGAAAGACGGTGGGAGAAAATATCGAAGGATGTGTGAATAAGAATCCGGAAGTCATCCGTCCCATCGATCATCCATACAGCGAGACCGGAGGCCTGGCTGTGTTAAAAGGAAATCTGGCTCCGGACGGCGGTGTGGTGAAACGTTCCGCAGTCTGCGAAGAGATGATGGTACATGAGGGACCGGCGAGAGTCTTTGACTGCGAGGAAGATGCCATCGCGGCTATCAAAGGCGGAAAGATCGTGGAAGGCGATGTGGTAGTGATCCGCTATGAGGGACCAAAAGGCGGCCCGGGAATGCGCGAGATGTTGAATCCAACTTCTGCGATTGCTGGAATGGGACTTGGCTCCAGTGTGGCTCTGATCACGGACGGCCGGTTCAGCGGCGCTTCCCGAGGCGCTTCCATTGGACATATCTCACCGGAAGCGGCAGTGGGCGGACCAATCGCGCTGGTGGAAGAAGGTGATATCATTCAGATTAATATTCCAGACCTCTCTATTAATCTGAAGGTATCCGATGAGGAGTTAAAAGCCAGAAAAGAAAAATGGCAGCCGAGACAGCCGAAAGTTACTACAGGTTATCTGGCACGTTACGCGGCCATGGTAACCAGCGGAAACAGGGGAGCAATTCTGGAAGTGCCAAAGAAATAAACAACAAGGGGGAACATAAGACAATGCAGTTAACAGGATCAGATATCATCATCGAATGTCTGCTGGAACAGGGCGTGGACACCGTCTTCGGATATCCTGGCGGAGCTATTCTGAATATATATGATGCTTTGTATAAATACCGTGACAGAATTCACCATGTCCTGACCTCCCATGAACAGGGGGCGGCTCACGCGGCAGACGGCTATGCGAGAGCCACGGGAAAAGTGGGCGTCTGTATGGCAACCTCAGGACCTGGAGCCACAAACCTGGTGACAGGAATCGCGACTGCCTACATGGATTCCGTTCCGCTGGTGGCGATCACGGCCAACGTGGGAAAACCGCTGCTGGGAAGGGACTCCTTCCAGGAGATCGATATCGCCGGCGTGGCGATGCCGATTACAAAATACAGTTTCATTGTCAAGGACATTAATATTCTGGCGGACACCATTCGGAAAGCGTTCTATATTGCCAAAAGCGGAAGACCGGGACCGGTGTTGGTGGATGTGACCAAAGATGTGACAGGATTCGTTGCGGAATATGAACCCTGCCGTCCGGCGACGATCAGCCGCGTCACAGAGAACATCAACACCATGGATCTGGAAGTGGCAGCGAAGATGATCCGTGAGGCCGAGAAACCCTTTATCTTTGTGGGCGGCGGCGCGAATATCTCCGGCGCGGACCAGGAAGTGCGGGAGCTGGCACACCGCATTCAGGCTCCTGTCTGTGACAGCCTTATGGGAAAAGGTGTCTTCAGCGGCGAGGATGAGCTGTACACTGGAATGCTGGGCATGCATGGAACGAAGACTTCCAATCTGGGTGTCTCCGAGTGTGATCTGCTGATCACTCTGGGTGCCCGGTTCAGTGACCGTGTCACAGGAAACACCAAGAATTTCGCAAAACGGGCGAAGATTCTTCAGGTGGATGTGGATCCTGTGGAGATTAACAAAAATGTCATTGTGGACGCCAGTGTGGAGGGAGATGTAAGAGAAGTTCTGCGCCGTCTTCTGGAGATGGTGGAGCCCAAGGAACATCCTCAGTGGCTGCAGCATATTCAGGAGTATAAGGAGAAATATCCGCTGCGCTATCCAAAAAACACGCTGTCAGGACCTTATGTGATCGAGAAACTCTATGAGCTGACAAAAGGAGATGCCCTGATTGTCACAGATGTGGGGCAGCACCAGA
>DXIX01000017.1 GCA_019112635.1 Candidatus Blautia intestinigallinarum
CATGTATAACCTGCGTCGAATGGGCAATACTATTATCAGATAAATAATTCGACAGCAGAAAACCAGAAATTCGGACAATACAATTATACATATCTGGTTCTTATCAAAGAAGATTTTTCCCCATAGACACAGAAAATTTTACGCCCTCATCTGGGTAGTACTACGTATGGTCAGATTGGTTTTATGTTTTTGGTCGTACTATTTACTTCGATCTATTTTATCTTTCACCGGTGGGATTTCAATGCGCTTCTTGCAGGAACAGAGACTGCTGCAAGTCTCGGGATTCATGTGCGACGTCTGATTTTGGCCAATATGGTTTTATGTTGTTTGGCTGCATCTACCATTGTGTCATATGTGGGACTGATTAATTTCATCGGCCTGGTAGCTCCTCATATTGTGAGAAGACTTGTGGGAAATAATCATATTTATTTAATCCCGGGCGCGATTCTTGCAGGTGCATCGTTGCTTTTACTGGGAGATTTGCTCGCAAGAACGATTGTTAGTCCTGTAATCTTGCCTATTGGTGCAATCACTTCTTTTCTTGGCGCACCCTTGTTTTTGTATCTGCTTTTTAAGCGGAGGAAGAGCGTATGCTGAAGGTGAGAAATTTAAAATTTCATTATCCAGGCGGAGCACAGGTTCTCAAAAAAATAAATTTTGAGTTGGAAGACGGAAGATTTCTTTCTGTTCTGGGCAATAATGGGGCGGGAAAAAGTACAATGTTGAAATGTTTTAACCGCATTATTGATCCGGAAGAGGGAAGTATTTCTCTTAATGGAGAGGAAATACGCAGAATGTCGATGCGTGAAGTGGCAAAAAGAATTTCATTTGTCGCACAAGCTATTCCCAATACCCAGATGACTGTTCATGACATGGTAATGCTTGGGAGAAAACCTTATATGCAGTGGGGATTTACAGAAAATGATCACAGGATTGTTCATGAAGCAATGGAGCAGCTTGGACTGGCGGATCTGAGAGGACGCTTTTTGAATGAGTTAAGCGGCGGAGAGCGTCAGAAGGTGATGCTTGCCAGGGCGTTGGCGCAGCAACCCAAACTTTTGCTTTTAGATGAACCGACTAGTAATCTGGATCTGAGAAATCAGTATCAGGTACTTCAGAAAGTAAAAGAAATCTGTCAAAGGACAGGGATTACAGCTGTTATGGTGATACATGATCTTAATCTTGCGCTACAGTTTTGTGATCGATTCCTTTTGATGCGTGATGGAGAAGTATTCCGATATGGAGATGCAAGGGTAGTGGACAGAGAAGCTATATGGAAGGTCTATGGAATTCATGGTGAGACGGCAGATGTTCGGGGACGTAAAATGGTTTTAGTAGATTAAGGGAAATTTTAAGGTGATGAAAATCAGCAGAGGATGTTGATTTCGTATTGGAAAGAAAAATTTGATATGTAAACAAATGATTACAATAAGGAGAGCAAAATGGAGAATAAAAAACTTTGGGAAAAATGCGTGGCTTTTCATGGCCACGAATGTGGTGGACTGACTATTGGTTATAAGGCAGCGCTTTATGCATTAAAACTTTTGGATGTTTCAAAAGGAGACTCCTCTGAAAGTCAGGGCTGTGTTTCAAAGGACGAAGAACTGGTTTGTATTGCGGAGAACGATGCTTGCGGGATTGACGCGATTCAGGTAATTTTAGGCTGCAGTGTGGGAAAAGGAAATCTTTTATTCCATATGCGTGGAAAACAGGCGTTTTCTTTTTATAACCGGAGAAATGGAAAGTCGGTGCGTTTAGTATTGCGACCTCGGCCGGGAGGAATGACGCGGGCGGAATCTTTTGCATATTACCAGGCATTAAAACCAGAAGAGATGTTTGAGGTAAAAGATACCAAATTAGCATTGCCAAAAGGAGCCAAAATTTTCAGATCGATGGCCTGCAGTCGATGCGGGGAGATAACGTCTGAAAATATGATAAGAATACAGGGAGATGAAATTCTTTGTTTGGATTGCTATGAAGAATACAATCGGTTTTCTGTGTAAGGAAATAAAGATCTTAGTTGCAAAGTCTGCGGTGACAGAGGTATTATTAATATTAGTAAACTTAATAAGATGAGGAAATGCTTCTCACATATTGAAAGGAGAGAGAGGATGGAATTTTCAGATGTAATTAAGGAACGCTATTCTTGTAAAAAATTTGATGGACGACAGATTGAAAAAGAACAGTTAGAATCTATTTTGGAGGCAGGAAGGTTGGCACCTACAGCGAAGAATCTTCAGGAACAGAAGATTTATGTGGTTCAAAGTGAAGAAGGACTGGCTAAGATTGACCGGGTGACTCCGTGCCGCTATGGAGCTCCGACAGTTCTCATTGTTGCCTTTGACAAAGATAATGTGTTCGTCTATCCGGGGGAAAAGAGAAATTCAGGCATCGAGGATGCCACGATTGTAGCCACCCATATGATACTTGCAGCAAAAAATGCAGGGGTTGACAGTTGTTGGTTGAACCGTTTGGATCCTGATGAAGTGGCAAGAGAATTTGCTCTGCCTGAGAATGAAGAAGTTCTCATGTTGATGGATCTTGGGTTTGCCGCGAAGGATGCAGGGCCTCTTGGACCACATGGCCAGCGGAAAGCTCTCTCTGAGACAGTTCGATACCTTTGATCCTTGTTTATATGCGCTGGTATCTGTTTTGTGCATACTGTAAGTAGAGAAAAATGATCTGGTGCGGATAAGGAAGCAAACGAAAAAATACGCAGAGATTCGCACCAGAAATTTAAAAAAGAGAAGGAATGGAAAGAATTATAGTATTATATTTTCTGAATAGTCATCTCGTACGAGGTGGCTTTTTATATTCATAATATTGTGGAAAAAGAAAAAAGTTTTAAAAATTGGAAAAGATGTGTCAGGAATTAAGAGAATTGAAACTTATTGAAGATATTTGGTATAATCAGGAAAAAGAGAACAGATAAAGAGTAAAGAAAAGGTGAATTTATGGGTGAGGAATGTTTGATATGTAAGGCACCTCTGGAATATCTGAAAGAAGATATAGAAATGGAGTGTGAGTTGTGCCATAAGAAAGAAATGAGTAAGACCAGATGCCAAAATGGGCATTATGTATGTAATGCGTGTCACATGCAGGGGATCGACAGTCTTATGGGGATGTGTTTACAGGAGATGTCGGGAAATCCAATAGAAATTCTCAATAAGATGATGGCAATGCCATTTTGTCATATGCATGGACCGGAACACCATATTATGGTGGGCATGGCGCTTCTGACAGCATACAAAAATTGTGGAGGAAAGCTGGATTTTGAGAAAGCATTGATTGAAATGTATCGAAGAGGACAGTCAGTGCCTGGGGGAGCCTGTGGCTTTTGGGGAGCCTGTGGGGCTGGGATTAGTACGGGGATGTTTCTTTCGATTGTGACAGAGTCCACACCTTTGGGCAGAGAAAATTTTGGACTTTCTCATAAAATGACTGCTCGTGCATTGGATGCCATTGGTGAGATTGGAGGTCCTAGGTGTTGTAAAAGGGACTCTTACCTCTCAATCCTTCAGGCGATAACCTTTGTAAAAGAAAACTTGGGAATTGAGATGGAACAATCTAGAATTGTATGTTCTCATAGCAGTGAAAACAATCAGTGTTTGGGAAAGAAATGCCCTTTTTTTGAAAAAAAGAAAAAAACTGTTGACTCCTACGTTGCGTCATAGTTTATGCTGTGAATACAATCGTTTTGGTGGAGAAGGAACGGCTGAATTTGTTACAGAGGCAATTCGTATCTATTGTGGAAAATAAAAGATATTTTTGGAAAAAAAGGTAAACAGATGGGAGTGAGAGATAAATGAAACTGAAGAATGTATTGATTGTAGTGGAGGACATCGAGAAATCCAAACAGTTTTACCATGATCTTTTTGGACTTGAGACGGTTTTAGATTATGAAGGAAATATGATTTTGACAGAGGGGCTTGTACTTCAAGAGAAAAAAATATGGAAAGATTTTCTTGGAAAAGAGATTATCCATGAGAATAATTCCTGTGAATTATATTTTGAAGAACAACAGATTGAAAAGTTTGTGGAAAAACTTGAAAAATTATATCCATCAATTCATTATGTAAATCGGTTGATGACACATAGCTGGGGACAAAAAGTGATTCGTTTTTATGATTTGGATGGAAACTTGATTGAAGTGGGAACTCCCGTGTGAAAATTTTTTTGAAGGAGGTTTTAAAATTATGATTATTGACTGTCATTCTCATCATATCAGTGCACCTTATAATACAAATTATTTATCATGGGTGAAACAAACGGGACATGAAGATTATGGACCAGTTATTTATGGAATAATCCTGTATTTGAAGATATGGAGAAACGACTTGAGGTTATGAAACAGTATGGAATTGATTATTCTGTGATTACTTATAGTGCCAATACAGTTCAGATCATCGATAGTGCCGTTGATAAGACTCATTCGAAAGCTGAAGTAGTTTCAGATTTAAATCGCAGGACACAGGAACTTGTCTCGGCTTATCGGGAAAAGATTGGTGCAACTGCGTGGATTGATTTGCGATTGGGAGATTCAGTTTTGAAGGAGATGGAAGCTACTTCTGATTGGGTGCTGGGATATTCTGTTTTGACTGGTTATATTGTAAAAGGACAGTTCAAGATGTTAGATGCACCGGAATTTATTCCATTTTGGCAAAAAGCAGCGGAACTGGGAAAACCTATTTTTATTCACTTCAGTAGTCGATATTCTGCTGGTGATGTGGGAAATGCTATGCCTGGTTATATGAATGATTCAATGCTCCATGCAGGAATGGGTCAACTTGTGGAAAATACCTTATGTTTGAGCAGGTTGGTTTTGAGTGGGGTTTTCGACCGATACCCATCTTTGAAGGTAGTTATGGGGCAGCTTGGAGGTATGTATCCTTTTATGCTGGAACGTTTTCAGATGCTCTATAATATGCATCTGAATGGAGCGACAGCAAAAGGAATCTGTGTGACGGATTTAAAAAATGCGGCAGCTTTTATGAGAAATTATAAAAATTACACAGATAATATATATGTGGATACACATTCTATGAGTGAATGTGCGATTCGCTGTGCAGCAGAAATTATAGGGACAGATAAAATTTTATTTGGTTCGGATCTTCCAATTACACCGGCTGCATGGGGAATAGAGCACGGAATTGATCAGATTGAAAATTCGAAGATGTCTCACGAGGCAAAGGAGAGAATTTTATCAAAGAACGCAGTGGATCTTTTGAATCTTTCAAACCTTTAAATAGTAATTGGATTAGAGACAATAATTTGACCAGACAATGTGTTGACAAAGCAGAGAAAAGCATTTATACTAAACATATCAAAAATAATTGATGTGAGGTGGAGTAGTTTGGGAATATATCAAGAACAAGCAAAAGTTTTTAAAGCTTTTTGCGATCCGAAACGGCTTGCAATCCTTGAGCAGCTTCGAGATGGTGAAAAGTGTGCCTGTGTTTTGCAGGAACCATTGGATTTAACACAGTCTGGCCTTTCCTATCATATGAGAATTCTATGCGATTCTGGCATTGTCACTAGCCGCCAGGAGGGAAAATGGACACATTACCGATTGAGTCCTTCCGGTAGAAGCTATGCGATCAAGTTATTGAAAGAACTAACTACTCCAAATTCAGAAAAAGAAGATACCTGTTCTTTCTAAGACCAGTAAACGCCATCAGATTGGGTGGCGTTTCTTTGAAGAAAACATATCAAATTATTTTGATGTAATATGCTAAATGAAAAAGAGAGGGTCTTGTATGAAAATCGGGGAATTCGTTCAAAATCAGGTGCTTGGAATGAAGTGGCTCAATGAAATTATAGGACAGAGTCTTTTGAAATTAGGTGTAGATATTAATGACAGAATTGGCGGAAGTATTCAGTTTTTTATTTATGATGTTTTAAAAATTACTATATTGCTTTGTGTCTTGATTTTTGTAATTTCATATATACAAAGTTATTTTCCTCCAGAGCGCAGCAAACGTATTTTGGGACATTTTCGAGGAATTTGGGCGAATATCGTAGCGGCATTGTTGGGAACAGTAACTCCATTTTGTTCCTGTTCATCTATTCCCTTGTTTATTGGTTTTACAAGTGCGGGGCTTCCGCTGGGGGTTACTTTTTCCTTTTTGATTTCATCGCCGATGGTTGATCTAGGTAGTCTTATTTTGCTTATGAGTATTTTTGGAACAAAAGTAGCGGTAATTTATGTTGTATTTGGGCTATTTATTGCAGTTTTGGGTGGTATGATTATTGAGAAACTTCATATGGAAAAGTATATTGAGAATTTTGTCCTTTCTTCCAGTTGTGTTGATATTGAATCCCCGGATTTGAGAATACAAGAACGGATGATTTATGCAAAAGAGCAGACTTTGGGCACATTTAAGAAAGTGTTTCCTTATATTCTGGTGGGGGTTGGTATTGGTGCATGGATTCATAATTGGATACCAGAAAGTTGGATTGAGATGATTCTTGGCAGCAGTAATCCTTTTGGGGTAATTTTGGCAACTTTTGTTGGAATTCCAATGTATGCAGATATTTTTGGCACAATTCCTGTTGCGGAGGCTTTGCTTTCTAAAGGCGCTCAGCTTGGTACAGTTCTTTCTTTTATGATGGCGGTTACTACACTGTCTCTTCCTTCATTAATTATGTTGCGAAAGGCTGTTAAGCCCAAACTGTTAATATTGTTTGTTAGCGTTTGTACGATTGGTATTATTATGGTGGGATATTTGTTTAATATATTTCAATTTATTTTAGTTTAGGAGGGATTTTTATGGTATTGTTTCGTAAGAAAAAAGAAAAGCAAAAAGATTATTGTGAATATGGGAATATATCCGAAAAAATGCCGCAGGCAGAGAAAATGATTTTTAGCGTAAAGGTATTAGGATCAGGATGTGAAAAATGTAATGCATTGGAAAAAGCAGTATGTGGTGCTCTTATAGAATTAAACGTAGATATAGCCATTGAACATGTGACAGATTTTGCGCAGATTGCAGCATATGGAGTTATGACAACACCAGCACTTGTGGTTAACGATCATGTAATATCTTATGGAAAAGTTTTGAAAAAAGAAGAGGTTAAGATTCTGCTTCAAAAGTTTGCAAATAGGTAGAATCCGTTTTCTGAAATGAAATCTTTTATAGCTTGCAAGGACTTTTCTCGTTATTCAACTGTCAAACTCTTGGGTAATTCAAATATGACACAAAAGAGTCTATCCTTGCTTTTTAAATATTCAGTTGTAACACCTGTATTGTAATCCTACATTCTACTTTCTTTACAAGGAATATAGTGGCTTGACAAATATCCGGAATCGGACTATACTATATCTGCTGTGGATTCAGTTGATATAGGGAGGGATTGGGATGAAATCAGAGAGAAGAAAGATTTTTGAAGCCATTAATCGACAATTGAAAATGTTGTCGGCCATATACCATCAAGTTGCGAATCAACATGGCATTTCTGATACGGAATTATGGATTTGGTATGCCCTTTTTACTTTGGATGGAGACCAATCGCAGCAGAGCATTTGTGATTTGTGGTCGCTTCCTAAACAGACTGTTAATTCTGTGGTCTCCGGTATGATAAAGAAAGGATATGTTTATTTGGAGAGTGTTCCAGGGACACGTAACAAAAAAGCAATTCGTTTGACAGAAGAAGGACAAAAATTTGGTGAACAGGTAGTTCACCGTATTTGTGAGGCAGAACAGCAATTACTTGACAGTATATCTCCTGAAGAGGAGCGAATCTGTATGGAATTGTTTTCAAAATATGTTACGATTTTAAGTAAGGCAATCGAAGAATAGATTTATCAAAAGCCACAGGGAGTTTGTTAACTTCTTATGGCTTTTTTACAGGATAAAATTATTTGACAAAAATATGAAATTAGGATTTAATTCGCTTGAAAGGCTTAAAAGTGTGTTGACGTAAAGTTAGAACCGTGTTATATTAAAAAAAGTTGACATGATGTCAGTATAAAAAACAAAGGTGGGATGGTTATGCCGAAAGGATCAGAAAAGTTAACTAATGCCAGAAAAGAAGAGATTATTCAGGCGTGTGCAGTTCTCTATGAAACTAAGAGTTTCAAGGATATTACGATCCGGGATATTGGAGAAAAAACATCCTTTACCAGAACATCTATTTATAATTATTTTCAGACCAAGGAGGAGATCTTTCTGGCCCTGTTGCAGCGAGAACATGAAGCTTGGGTTGCAGATCTCAAAAAAATGATAGAGCAGAATGATTCCATGAGTGTGGAGACATTTGCCAAGTCTATGGCTCATATTCTGGAGAGACGGCAGTGTATGCTTAAATTGATGTCTATGAATATTTATGACATGGAAGTGAATAGCCGTCTGGAAAATTTGGTAGTGTTTAAAAAGGTTTATGCGGAGGCTTTTGACACTTTGACCAGATGCCTGAAAAAATTTTTCCCTATCATGACACAGGAAGATTTGCAGAATTTTCTGTATGCTTTTTTTCCGTTTTTATTTGGAATTCATCCATTTACTTCTCATACTGAGAAGCAGTTGGAGGCTATGAAACTTGCTGGGGTAGAAGATGGAGATGAGTCTGTCTATGGTCTGGTAGAGCCTTTTGTGATTCGTCTTTTGAAATCTTTTTAGTTACGTTCAGAAACTGGGGAGCAGTTGAAAAGTGGGGACAAGCTATGACAGGCTTGTCCCCACATTACTGTGCATAATAGAAATTAAAGGTTGCATAAAATAATTTTTATATGAATAAAATAATCAAAATTGTCATGAATGTCCATAGCAAAAATTACACCTTATGTGCAATGGAACCCACCATCGGGGCAGAAGACCGAATCTTTGGGAAAGTACAGGTCGCCCCGGACTACAAAGAAGTCATCTGCTTCATTGAATCCTCGAAGAGGGAACTCGGTTCTGACAATAAATATTCTATTGAATGTGGTTATGAGGCAGGCTGTCTCGGCTATACCCTTTACCACCAGCTTACAGGCGCCAGGGTCAAAGGTGTCATGCTTGCACCGACTATCGGAATACCTACGCGGCATTCCTGGGACTTGCACCTAGAGAGCATTCCAGTTCAGAGAATGTGAACCGGCTAGGCATATCCAAAGCAGGAAATACACATTTGTGCTGCCTGTTAATTGAAGCAACAAAGGGTATTTGTAAGGGGCTGTGATCCTGTAAGGTTCGAGCTATTTGCGTCCCTTCTATGCTGGCACTTCGGTGATCCACGCTTTTGGATCACAGGGTTCTCGGCGGAACCATTAGCTTGTTGATAATCAATCTATGAATAACAGAGTGGCCACATGCCGGGAGCTGTTAAATCAGAGTTTCTTGTATGCAGTGATTGCATTACTCAGTTTTTCCAAAATAACAACGCTGTCGTCAAAGAAGAGAAAAAGTATTAAAATTTACGAATCTGATTTTAATCGGGAATACATTTTCATGTCAAGAATTTTACCGTTTTTGATGGCGTTATTTCTTAAAGTTCCTTCATATTGAAAACCCGCTTTTTCCAGTACTCGGCAGGATGCTGTGTTGTAAGCAAACGGTTCTGCATAGATGCCGAGAATATCACTGTTGCTGAAAATGTAATCACATATTTGCTTTACTGCTTCGGGCATGATTCCCTTGCCCCAATATTCTTCGGCAAGATAATATCCAAGTTCAGCAGTTCTTCGGTGAACATTTTCTTGGCGAAAAGCAGCGATGCTTCCGACGATTTTACCTTCGACTGTGATCGCAAAAGCAAAAGTATCATTTTCGTTTGAGGAAAGAAGAAAAGATATATAGTCTATTCCATCTTGCTGTGTGTATGGGTATGGAAGTCCATCCCGAAGGTTGTCCTGAATTTTTTTATTCGATATGATTGATGTTAGGTCAGCAGCATTAGATAATTTCCATTTTTCTAAATGACAAATCATGTTTTTACCTCTTTCATTTTGAGAATATAGATGTAATTTTATCATAATCTCTGAGATAAAGTCTATATCTGTCGAATCTTTTATATCACTGGTTGGGCTTATCGGGTATACTGAGAATATGTGAATCAGATGATCCAAGAGAAAGTTTACGAAAACAGAAAACATACATGACATACAGATGTCTTGTCTGTTTTGGTAAGATAGGATTAAGGAGAACGAATGAAGATTGATAGGCTAATTGGAATACTTTCGATCCTTTTGCAGAAGGAGAAAGTTACAGCGCCGGAGTTGGCAGAAAAATTTGAGGTTTCCAGAAGAACGATCGGAAGGGATCTGGATGTTCTTAGTAAAGCGGGAATTCCGGTTCAGACTGTTCAGGGCGCAGGCGGCGGTATCCGTATTATGGAAGGTTATCGGATGGACAGAACTCTTCTGACTTCCAAAGATATGCAGATGATTCTGGCAGGCCTGAGAAGTCTGGACAGTATCGGTGGAAGCAGATATTATAGACAATTAATGGAAAAATTGAAGCTGGGGGCATCAGATTTTGTAAGTGGAAGAGATTCTATTTTGATTGATTTGTCATCTTGGCATAAAGATTCTCTGGCGCCGAAGATTACCCTTATTTTGGAAGCTATAGATGAAAAGCGGAGAATCTCGTTTTCTTATTGCGCGCCATCAGGCGATACTATTCGGCAGATAGAACCGTATTATTTGATTTTCAAGTGGAGTAGCTGGTATACCTGGGGATGGTGTTTGGAAAGGAAAGATTTTCGTCTATTTAAGCTGAATCGTATGGATAATCTTCAAAAAGAAAACGAAAAATTTGAACAGCGAGCAGTTTCCATGCCGGATTTATCTAATGAGAAAATTTTTCCGGGAGATATCAAGGTCAAAGCATTGTTTCAACCACAGGCAAAATGGAGGCTGGTGGAAGAATTTAGCAGAGATTGTTTTGAGACAATGGAAGATGGAAGGCTGTTGTTTTGTATGGAGTATGCAAATGAGGAGAACATGATTAGATGGCTGCTGACATTTGGTGAATGCGTGGAAGTTTTGGAGCCGTTATCTGTGAGAGAAAAGTTTCAAGAAATTGTCCTGAAAATGGAGAAAATTTATGGGAGGGGATGAAGAATGAAAAAGGGGGATACGGGAGAAAAGTTGTGTGAGATGGTAAGAAGATGTATTCTGAGTTACCGGAGACGATTCCTAAAAAGAGATTAAGGAGGAAAAAATCAGATGGCATTTGATTATAAAAAAGAGTACAAAGAGTTTTATTTACCTAAGAAACGTCCGGAAATTATCGAGATGCCTAGTATGAATTTCCTTGCAGTGAGAGGAATGGGAGATCCGAATGAGGAAGGCGGCGATTACAAAATTTCAATTGGTTTGTTGTATGGAATTGCCTTTACGATCAAGATGAGTAAAATGGGAAATCGCAAAATTGAGGGATATTTTGACTATGTAATGCCGCCTCTGGAAGGTTTTTGGTGGCAGGAAGGAATGAGAGAAATGGATTTCACGAGAAAAGCTGACTTTCAATGGATTTCCATGATTCGCCTTCCGGATTTTGTGAAAAGGGAAGATTTTCAGTGGGCGAAAAATGAAGCACAGAGGAAGAAAAATCGGGATTTCTCTAGGGTTGAGTTTATGACTTTTCAGGAAGGCTTGTGTGTTCAGTGTATGCATATAGGGTCTTATGATGAGGAATCTGCTACAATGGAGGAAATGAATCGTTATCTGACCCGAGAGGGATTTGTTTTGGATTTTACAGAGGAACGGCGGCACCATGAGATTTATTTATCAGATGCCAGGAGAATTGCACCGCAGCGAAGAAGAACTGTAATTCGCGATCCAATTAAAAAGATACAAGAATAAGAAAAATAAAGTTGCGTAAAAAACAATTTTGATTAATACTATAGGAAAGAAGAATATGAATCTGTGGTGTTTGTCTAAACGGTTTTTCAGGTATACATTCGCATGTGGACAATTTTTACTATGTTTTTAGTGCGAATAGTATTTAAACAGATAATGTCCAAGAGATTCGCACCAGAAAAGGGAGGGGATTAGAAGAAAAAGTTGAGTCGTGGAAGATATATGTTAGAAAAACTTAGGAATCATTCTTGAAATTAGGGGTTTTTACCTAAAAATACTGGCATGAAATTAGTAAAAATTGCTGTCACACCCTGCAAAGGGTGTGTGGATTGAAATATAGTCGCTGTAGTTATCAGATTCAGTCGGGGTGTCACACCCTGCAAAGGGTGTGTGGATTGAAATACAAAATCAAACGGCAATGGACGAATGGATAGAATGTCACACCCTGCAAAGGGTGTGTGGATTGAAATCTATCTCTTTGATTGACAACCCTCCCTCTTTTACGTCACACCCTGCAAAGGGTGTGTGGATTGAAATAAGTGATTGTTTTTGCGCTTCTGTTTGCACTCTGTCACACCCTGCAAAGGGTGTGTGGATTGAAATAAAGACATTTGTCGCTTTACCAGAGAGGCAGAAAGTCACACCCTGCAAAGGGTGGATTGAAATATATTAGATATGAGTGTTACAGTTTGCTCATAGTGTCATACCCTACAAGGGAAGCGTGGATTGAAACATGTCCGATGGCGCTTTCGAGGCGATTGAAATTGGTCACCTTTAGCGGAGAGTGGAAATAAGAGTAGCGATGTTTTGCTTTTCAGGTGTATGTATGGGCGAAAAGAATTGGTTGGAAAATTTGAATTTTTTTTGAAAAAACAATGTGAGATATTGCAAACTGTGAAGATTACAGGTATGATGTGAGAAAATCTGTTTGGAGATATTTTTATTCAGGTAAAGATTTTTTCCGGAAATGTAGACAATAATCTGACCGGAAAGGGGTCTTTGCCTGTGCATCATGTGAAAAAAACGTGAAATAACAGGGGATTACAAAAAAATCGCTTGCAATTCAGATTTAATATGTTACAATTATGTTACAAAAAAGTTAAATAATTGCACGAAAATGAATGAAACGATATTAGGGAGGGTACTATGATAGATTTGGAAAATGTAACCAAGTCTTATGACAAAGGACTTCCAGCGGTCAGTCATGCGACTTTACATGTGGATAAAGGAGAGTTTGTTTTTGTTGTGGGAAGCAGTGGCTCTGGAAAATCCACATTGATTAAATTGTTATTGAAGGAATTGGATGCAACATCTGGTTCTATTGTTGTCAATGGGCAGAAACTTGACAACATGAAGAGAAGAAAGATTGCGAAATACCGTAGAAAACTGGGAGTTGTTTTTCAAGATTTCAGGTTGCTGAAGGATCGAAATGTATATGAAAATGTGGCATTTGCTCAGCGTGTGATCGGAAGACCTACCCGAGTAATTCGAAAAAGAGTGCCAGAGGTTCTCACTGAAGTAGGACTTGCAGAGAAATATAAATCACGTGTGACCGAACTGTCCGGCGGTGAGCAGCAGAGGGTGGCAATTGCGAGGGCATTGGTAAACAGACCAGATATTCTTCTCGCGGATGAGCCCACAGGTAATCTGGACCCGCAGACAGCATTAGACATTATGAAGCTTTTAGAGTCCATCAATGACAGAGGAACGACTGTGCTGGTGGTAACACATAATAAGGATGTGGTCAATAAATTAAAAAAACGTGTGGTTACAATGAAAAAGGGTGTCATTGTGAGTGATGAACAGGAAGGAGAGTATCGTTATGAGGCCTAGTACTTTCTGGTATAATTTCAAGCAGGGATTTAAAAATATCCGAAGAAACTGGATGTTTTCTCTGGCCTCGGTTATTACGATGGCCGCCTGCATTTTCCTGTTCAGTATTTTCTTCTCCATTGTGGAAAATTTGAATTTTATTACACGTACTGTAGAACAGGATGTGGCGATTACGGTCTTTTTTGACGAGGGAACTACGGATGAGGAAATGCAGGAAATCGGGGAAAAGATTAAAGCCCGTCCAGAAGTGGCAAAGGTGAATTTTGTATCCGCAGATGAAGCCTGGGAGGAGTTTAAGGATGTTTACCTTGGCGGTTCCGAGGAGGCAGCAGAAGGATTTAAGGATGATAACCCTCTTGCGAACTCTGCAAACTATGAGGTATATGTAAAACAGATTGAGCAGCAAAGTCAGCTGGTTGATTATATCAGTAATCTGGAGCATGTCAGAGAAGTCCGGCAGTCTGAAGAGGCGGAGGAGACACTGACCTCCATCAACCGATTGATTTTCTATGTTTCATTGGGAATTATTGCTGTGCTGTTGATTATTTCTATTTTCCTGATCAGCAATACCGTATCTGTAGGAATCTCGGTACGACGCGAAGAGATTGGTATCATGAAACTGATTGGCGCATCGAATTTCTTTGTAAGATTTCCATTTTTGCTGGAAGGTATCATTCTGGGACTGATTGGTGCGGCAATTCCGCTGGGAGCTTTTTATTTCCTTTATAATGAGGCAGTGCGGATGGTTCTGACGAAGTTTAACGGATTATCTGATTTTATGCAGTTTATTCCAGTAAATGACATTTATCGTGTTTTGCTTCCGATAGGTCTGATACTGGGAATGGGAATTGGCTTGATTGGAAGTTACATAACTACAAGAAAACATCTGAAAGTGTGAATATGACAATGGCAGAATATTGCGCATAGAATAGAAACAGAAATAAGGTACAAAAGGGGTTGTTCAATACGGCAGCCTCTTTTTGTAGTTGGAAACGGAGAGAATATGAAAGATAAGAAAAAATTCGCGGCGGGATTTGGAGCAGGTGTTATCTGTGTATTGATTATTGGCGGACTTCTTCTGGCGGGAGTGAAACTGCTGGGACCCAAGACAGTATTGTCAGATTATCAGCACCGGCAGAAATTAGCGTATCTGGAGAAGTTGATCGATCAGTACTATCTGGAAGATAAAGATGAAGATCAGTTGGCAGAAGGAATCTATACAGGATTGCTCTATGGACTTGGGGATCCATATTCGGTGTATTATACTGCGGATCAGTATAAAAGCGCCAGTGAATCAACCCAGGGAGAATATACGGGAATTGGCGTGACAATTACGCAAAATGATAAAAAAGAAACAGTGATTGTGGATTGTTATGATGGGGGCCCGGCAGATCAGGCTGGTATTCAGGCAGGAGACATCCTTCTGGCTGTGAATGGAGAAGATGTTTCCGACATGGAACTTGCAGCTGTGACAGAAAAAATTAAAAATGCTTCCGAAGATCATGTGACGCTGACGATTCAAAGAGAGGGAGAGGAAGACAGTCAGGATATCGATGTCTCTGTCAAAGAAGTGGAAATTCCGTCTGTGAGTTATGAAATGCTGGACGACCAGATTGGATATATTAAAATATCCAAATTTACAGAAGTGACTTTTGAACAATATGAAGCTGCGTTTGATGATTTGAAAGGTCAGGATATGGAGCGGCTGATTATTGATTTGAGGGATAATCCGGGCGGACTTATGAACTCGGTATGTGATATTTTGAGAAAGATTCTTCCCAAGGGACTCATTGTCTATACAGAGGATAAATACGGAAACCGGACAGAGGAAACCTGTGACGGAGATTCTCCTCTGGATATGCCTCTTGTAGTCTTGGTAAATGGAGAAAGTGCCAGTGCATCTGAGATTTTTGCAGGAGCTGTGAAAGATCATCAGGTAGGAACAATTGTGGGAACGACCACCTTTGGAAAGGGGATTGTTCAGACCGTGCGGGAACTAGATGATGGAAGTGCTGTGAAACTGACGGTATCAAAGTATTATACTCCAAACGGAAATAATATCCATGGAGTGGGGATTCAGCCGGATGTGGAAGTGGAACTGGATCCCAATATTACAGATCTCAATGAAATTGATCACAGTCAGGACAACCAACTGCAGAAAGGAATTGAGGTGGTTAAGGAACTGACAGGAGAGAAATGATAGTTGAATCTGGGATATTTTAGTGCTATGATATCTCTGATATTATATTTCGAACGAAGAAAGTGAAATAGAGGGAGGCAGAGATATGAGTGAGTATGTAATTACGACAGATAATAATTCTGATTTGCCGGAGTCATATTATGCAGAACATAATGTGGGCTGCACCTACCTGAGTTATTCTATGGATGGCCAAAATTACAGCCATGAAAATTTTCTCCCAGTGGAGGAGTTTTATGACAAAATGAGAAAAGGATCAATGCCGACTACAGCACAGGTAAATCCTGAGGCTGCAAAGGCTTTAATGGAGCCTTATCTGAAGGAAGGAAAAGATATTCTGCATATTGCCTTTTCTTCTGGATTGAGCGGAAGCTATAACAGTGCAAGAATTGCTGGGGAAGAACTGATGGAGAAGTATCCGGATCGGAAGATTATTGTTTTGGATTCTCTTGCGGCTTCTTTGGGCCAGGGAATGATTGTCTATCTGGCACAACAGCAGAAGGAAGAGGGAAAAAGCATAGATGAGGTGGCGCAGTGGGTGAAGGGTCACCGATTGAATGTTGTGCATGCTTTTACGGTAGATGATCTGAATCATCTGTATCGAGGCGGAAGAGTGTCCAAGACGACAGCTGTCGTAGGAGGCGTTTTGAATATCAAGCCGGTTCTTCATGTGGACAATGAAGGAAAGCTGATTCCTGTCGGAAAGGTGAGAGGAAGGAAAAAATCTCTGCTCGCATTGGTAGATATGATGGATCAGAAACTGGGAAGCTATAAGGATTCCTGTGATACAATTTTTGTCAGTCATGGAGACTGTATTGAGGATGCTCAGTTTGTGATTGACAAAATAAAAGAAAAATATCCAATTAAAACCGTATTGGTGAATTATGTCGGTGCTACTATCGGGGCACACTCCGGTCCGGGAACAGTGGCTTTGTTCTTCCTGGGAGATGAGAGATAGACATTTTTGCTGCACATTTTATAAGGCAGTGGATTATTCTGGCAGTGTGAGAAACTGAGGAATAGTACACTGCTTTGTGTTTTCTTAGCTTTGAAGTTGACACAAAAGAAATAAAGGAGAACAGATATGCAGGATATAAGACGATTGCTTGTATATATGAAAGGATATCGGAGGGATGCGATTACGGGAGCTGTTCTGGTAGCCATAGAGACTTGTCTGGAATTATTTATTCCTGTTTTAATTGCGGATTTGATTGATGTGGGAGTAGCCAATAAGGACGTGTCTTATGTTTTTCATAAAGGGATACAGATGGGAATATGTGCTCTTCTGGCATTAATTACGGGATTGCTGTATGCACGGTTTGCGGCGAAAATGTCCTATGGATGGGGCGCAGCGATCCGGGAAGCCCAGTATGAGCGGGTTCAGAATTATGCATTTGCTAATTTGGATCATTTTGACACTTCATCTTTGATTACCAGAATGACGACGGATGTGACTGTTTTACAAAATGCTGTGAATGGCGGTTTCAGGCCGCTGATTCGTGGTCCAGTGTTGCTGGTGATGGGAGTGGCTCTTTCTTTTTGGATGAATCCGCGCCTGGCTCTGGTTTTTGTGGTGTGTGCGCCGATATTAGGGACAATTCTGGCACTGATTGTGCATAAGGTGGCACCTATGTATGAGCGGCTGCAAAAAGTTGTCGATCATCTGAATCAGGTAGTCCAGGAAGGTATGACTGCGATTCGCGCGGTGAAGGCTTTTGTCCGGGGAGAATATGAAGAAGAACGATTTCAAAATGTCAATGAAAATCTAAAAGAGACCAGTCAGACAACCTTTCACTATGCAGTTTTGAATCTTCCGGCTTTCCAGACAGTAATGTACTTATCCGTGGTTTTGATCATGTGGTTCGGTGGAAATATGGTTTTAAATTCTACTTTACAGGTCGGGGATCTCACAGGATTTTTCAGCTATGTCATGCAGGTAATTAATTCTCTGATGCTGATAGCCAATGTATTCTTGCTGCTTACCCGTTCTTTGGCCAGCGCACACCGCATTGCGGAAGTACTGGATGAGGAGATATTACTCACTTCTCCTGAGAAACCGGATAAGGAGGTAAGAGATGGAAGTGTAGACTTTGAGAATGTTTCCTTTAAATACCACAAAGATGCGCAGGAATCAGCTCTTTTTGGCGTGAATCTGCATATTGAAGCAGGACAGACCGTGGGGATCCTGGGTGGAACCGGCTCAGCGAAGACGACGCTGGTTCAGCTGATTCCCCGTTTGTATGACGCCACAGAAGGTGTGGTAAAAGTAGGCGGTATGGATGTGAAAGAGTATGATTTGCAGACATTGAGGGATTCTGTGGGAATGATTCTCCAAAAAAACGTGCTTTTTTCGGGGACAGTCCGTGAAAATTTAAGATGGGGAAATGCTGATGCGGATGAGGAAACGCTATGGAAGGCGTGCAGGATTGCCTGTGCGGATGAGTTTATTAAGCAGATGCCCAAGGGTTTAGACACCGATCTGGGACAGGGCGGCAATAATATTTCCGGAGGACAAAAACAGAGACTTTGTATAGCGAGAACACTGCTTAAAAATCCGAAAATTTTGATTTTTGATGATTCCACCAGTGCTGTGGACACGGCAACAGAAGGAAAGATCCGCAGCGCATTGTCAGAATTGCGGGATGTGACAAAGATTGTTATTGCTCAGAGAATCACTTCGGTTATGTATACAGATTTGATCATCATCATGGAAGACGGCAAGATTCATGATATGGGAAATCACGAGGAACTGTTGGCGAGAGATTCTATCTATCAGGAAATATACCAGTCACAGATGAGAGGAGGCAGGGAAAATGGCACGTCCGTTTAATGGAAAGAGACCGCAGAATTTACGATATACTTTGGGGATGCTTTTTCACTATTTGGGACAGCACAGAATTTTGTTTCTCATTGTGACGGTCTTGGTGACGTTCAGTGCTCTGGGAAATCTTCTGGGAACTTATATGATTCGTCCGGTTGTGAATCATCTGGCCAATGGAGACTTGAGATCGCTTCTTCGGGGAGTGCTGGTGACTGCAATGATCTATGGAATTGGTGCGGCGTCTGCTTATGGATATACACAGACAATGGTAAAGGCGGCACAACAGGTTCTCTATGATATTCGGAGGGACTTGTTTGCTCACCTGCAGACTCTGCCTTTAAAGTTCTTTGACTCAAACCGCCACGGTGATATTATGAGCTATTTCACTAACGACGTAGACACAATATCGGATGCTTTGAACAATAGTTTTGCTATGATTATTCAAAGCTTTATCCAGATGGCCGGAACGTTGGTTGTGTTGTTCGTGCTTAGTTGGCAGTTATCGTTGATTGTGGCAGTCTGCTATGTGATAATGTTCTGGTATATTCAGTTCAGTGGAAAAAAGAGCAAAAAATATTACCTGCGTCAGCAGGAGAGTCTCGGAGATCTGGACGGCTATATTGAAGAGATGGTCAATGGCCAGAAAGTCGTGAAAGTCTTTAATCATGAGCAGGAGAACCTGGAAGAATTCCGTAAAAAGAATAAGGCTTTGCAGGAAGCGGGAACAGGCGCCCAAAGTTATGCAGCTTCCATGATTCCGGCGGTGGTAACGATTTCTTATATTAACTATGCGATTGTGGCAGTTCTTGGAGGAATCATGGCCATGAATGGAATGATGGATGTGGGAAGCCTGGCAAGTTATCTGGTTTTTGTGAGGCAGGCGGCGATGCCGATTAACCAGTTCACCCAGCAGAGTAATTTTATGCTGGCAGCGTTAGCGGGAGCAGAGCGGGTTTTTCGTGTGATGAATGAGGAACCGGAGGTAGATCAGGGACAAGTGGAACTGGTCAATGTGCGGCAGGAGAACGGAGAATGGGTGACTTGCAAAGAGAAAACCGGCAATTGGGCCTGGCGTGGTTCAGATGGAGCTTTGACTATGCTCCGAGGCGATGTACGTTTTGAAAATGTGGATTTTTCCTATGAGGAAGATCATCCGATTTTGAAAAATATCAGTCTGTATGCAAAGCCGGGACAAAAGATTGCCTTTGTGGGTTCCACCGGAGCTGGAAAGACAACCATCACCAATCTGATTAATCGCTTTTATGATGTACAGGGAGGACGGGTGATCTATGATGGAATTGATGTAAAAGAGATCAAAAAAGATTCCCTGAGACGTTCGCTTGGCATCGTGCTTCAGGATACACATTTGTTTACTGGAACGATTGCAGATAATATTCGTTTTGGAAAATTGGACGCCACGATGGATGAAATTCGTCAGGCGGCTCAAATTGCCAATGCGGACTCTTTTATCCGGCGTCTTCCCAAAGGCTATGATACGATGATTACTGGTGATGGGGCAAATCTTTCTCAGGGACAGCGCCAGCTTCTTGCTATTGCCAGAGCAGCAGTGGCTGATCCGCCGGTTCTGATACTGGATGAAGCAACTTCATCGATTGACACGCGTACAGAGGCGTTGATTGAGAAAGGAATGGATCAGTTGATGGAAGGACGTACCGTCTTTGTGATTGCGCACCGTCTCAGCACGGTACGCAATGCTAATGCCATCATGGTTCTGGAACATGGGCAGATCGTGGAACGGGGAGATCATGAGGATCTGCTCAGTCAGAAGGGAAAATACTATCAGCTCTATCACGGGATGTTTGAGCTGAGCTGACAGAGGATAGAAGATTCTTCCTGTATGCGGAAGGGGACATCCCTTTTCTCTGATGAAAGACTTTCGAAAAATAATTGGAATCATTGAAGCCGACACTTTCTGAGATTTCCTTCACAGAATAACGGGTGTTGCCCAGAAGTTTTAAGCTTTTTTCAATTCGATAGTCTAAGATAAAGTCAAAAAGAGAAAGGTTCATGTATTTTTTAAAGATACGGCAGCACTCTGAACGGCACAGATGAATTTGTCCGGCGATTTCTTCCAAAGTCAGTTTGCGCTGATAGTTTTCTTCAATATAAGATAAAATATCGCGAATTCGATCGTAACTGCGCTGATCTGTGGTATCAGATTTCAGCGCAGTTTTACTATGGATGGTCAGGAGTTTCCAGAATCTCAGAAGATCTGACAGAATCTCCAACTCATATGCTTCTGCCTTCGATTGCCAGATGTCCAACAGATGACGGATAATTTCAGTGCCTGTCTGATGCCATGGGCATGACTGGTCAAGGAAGATGGAAGAAATCTGATGATTCTGTGTGAGCGGGCGGACGTAGCGGATGTTGATCAGACTGTTTTCGTAGCCGTAGAGCAGTTTGGGATCAAAGGTAATGGAAGTATAGCTGCAGTCCATATGGCGGTAGCGCTGTCCGGAGTGCAGAACGTTGGAGTTCCCAAAAAGTATCTGGCCTTCTTTCAGATGAAAGGTATCATGGTTGATATGGTAAAGCATTTCTCCCTGGGTAACCAGAGTGATTTCGATTTCCGGGTGCCAGTGCCAGAGAAAGGAACCAGATTCATAATTGGATAAGGCTTCATAGCTGACCAGAACCGGGAATGAATAATTGCCATGCTCTTTTATTTCCTTTTGATTTTGGTTTGTAATAATTTGCATCAGAATTCCCCCTGCGATCAAGTATCTTGGTATCAGCTTTTACATAAAACGCAATATATTACGGATCTTGAAAAAAATTATACCATTGAGGAGAAAGTATCTCAATATATTACAGTTTTTTCTGGATTTATTTAAGGAAATCTGCGAAAATAATTCTATAATAGTAGTAAGTAGGATTTCAGTGATGGGAAAGGAGAACGAACGATGATTTTACCAAGCGGTTCTGCATTAGAAAAAATTTATGGAGAGAGCACAGAAAGCGCAAAAAGATTTCAGAGTCTGGCCGAGAATTTCAAAAAACAGTTTTCCTCTGATGAAATGGAATTTTTCACTTCTCCGGGAAGAACGGAGATTGTAGGAAACCATACAGACCATAATGGAGGGAAGATTCTGGCAGCCAGCATTGATATGGACACAGTGGGAGCAGCCCGTCCCAATGGAACAAACACGATTCGTATCGTCAGTGAAGGATATGGAAAACAGATCACGGTGGACATTGATAAAGTTGATTCTGTAAAAGCTGGAATCGGAACGGAGGTCCTGGTGGCAGGAATGGTTCAGGGAACCAGAGAATTTGGCTTCCAGGTATCCGGATTCGACGCATACGTATCCAGCAACGTGATTGGAGCTGCAGGAGTAAGTTCCTCTGCGTCTTTTGAGATGCTCATGTGCAGTATTATCAATTATTTCTTTAATGACGGACGGATGACTTATCCGGATTATGCACGTATCGGGCAGTATGCGGAGAATCATTTCTGGAACAAATCTTCCGGTCTGATGGATCAGATGGCTTGTGCAGTGGGCGGACCGATTCTTTTGGATTTTGCGGAAGGTGTTCACTATGAGAAAGTGGAATTTTCTTTTAAAAAGATGGGATACGACCTGGTAATTGTAAACACTGGAAAAGGACACGGAGACCTCAGTGAAGATTATTCAGAAGTGCCGGCTGAGATGAAAGCAGTGGCAAAAGAATTGGGAGCTGAAAGACTGTGTGAGAGCAGCCTGGAAAATCTTCTGGAGCATCTTCCACAGATCGAAGAGAAGCTGGGAAATGACCGTGCAGTTCTGAGAGCCCTGCATTTTTATGAGGAGAATCGCCGCGTGGAAGATGCGGCAAAAGCGGTTCAGGATCAGGATGTCAATGCATTGCTTCAGATTCTCACAGAATCTGGCAATTCTTCTTGGAAATGGCTGCAGAATTGTTACACACGGCTCAATTATAAAGAGCAGAAAGTGTCTTTGACTCTGGCACTGACGGAGTTGTTCTTGAAAGAAAAGAAAGATGGATGCTGCCGTGTTCACGGAGGCGGTTTTGCCGGTGTTATTATGGGAATTATCCCTTGCGCCTACACGGATGAATATGTGGAATACATCGCGAAATATGTGGGAAGAGACAATGTATATCCAATGAATATTCGTCAGACCGGAGCCGTACACATTGAAAAGTAAATAAAATATTGCAAAGAAAAGCTCTATTTTAAGTTTTGGGGTGGGATTCGAAGAATCCCGCCCCATTTAAGCTTTAGCGGCAATTGATTTTCAGGAAAGGAACAAACATATAATCGAATGTTTGTTCTTCTTTTTGCTCTCGATATATATACTTTTATTACTATATTTGCTATAATGTCCGAAAAGGTTGATTGTCATTTTGACTTTGCTGCAGGATATAAGAATAGATAGGGAAATCTACTAGAAAGAGGAGAAAGGATTAATCATGGATCATTTCGAATTAGTATCAGAATACAAACCCACTGGTGACCAGCCTCAGGCCATTGAGCAGCTGGTCAAAGGTTTCAAGGAAGGGAACCAGTGTGAGACACTTCTGGGTGTCACCGGTTCCGGAAAAACTTTTACGATGGCAAACGTCATTCAACAATTGAATAAACCAACATTGATTATCGCCCACAACAAGACTCTGGCAGCGCAGCTTTATGGAGAGTTCAAAGAGTTCTTTCCGAACAATGCAGTGGAATATTTTGTCTCCTATTATGATTATTATCAGCCGGAGGCTTATGTGCCTTCCACGGATACCTATATTGCGAAGGATTCTTCTATTAATGAAGAGATTGACAAGCTGCGCTTGTCTGCTACAGCATCCTTGGTGGAGCGAAAGGATGTGATTGTGGTGTCCAGTGTGTCTTGTATCTATGGATTGGGTGAGCCGGAGAACTTCGAAAAGATGATGGTTTCCCTTCGGCCGGGTATGGAGAAGGACAGAGACGAGGTGCTGCGCCAGCTGATCGATATTCAATACGACCGCAACGAGATGGATTTCAAGAGAGGAACCTTCCGCGTTCGAGGAGATGTGGTGGAGATCATTCCGGCCAACGAGGCAGACACGGCTGTGAGAGTGGAATTTTTCGGGGATGAGATTGACCGGATTACACAGATCGATGTGTTGACAGGTGAGATTAAGGGGGAGCTGGAACATGTGGCTATTTTTCCGGCTTCCCACTATGTGGTGCCGGCGGAGCAGATCCGCAGGGCAGCAGATGCCATAGAAGAAGAACTGAAAGAGAGAGTTCAGTATTTTAAGAGTGAGGATAAACTCTTGGAGGCGCAGAGAATTGCGGAGAGAACCAATTTTGACGTGGAAATGTTAAAAGAGACAGGTTTTTGTTCAGGCATTGAGAACTATTCCAGACACCTGGCAGGATTGAAGCCGGGACAGCCGCCTTATACACTTTTGGACTTTTTCAAAGACGATTTTCTCATTATCATCGACGAGTCGCATAAAACGATACCACAGATCCGGGGAATGTATGCAGGAGATCAATCCAGGAAGACTACACTGGTGGATTATGGTTTTCGCCTGCCTTCTGCTAAGGATAACCGTCCGCTGAATTTTACAGAATTTGAAGAGAGAATTGATCAGATACTGTTTGTGTCTGCCACACCTGGGGAATACGAGGCTGAGCATGAACTGCTGCGTGCGGAGCAGATTATCCGTCCCACAGGGCTTTTAGATCCTAAGGTGGAGGTGCGGCCTGTGGAAGGGCAGATTGATGATCTGGTAGGCGAGGTGAATAAGGAAGTAGAGAATCATCACAAGGTGCTTATCACAACCTTGACGAAAAGAATGGCGGAAGACTTGACAGATTATATGAAAGATCTGGGAATTCGAGTCAAGTATCTGCACTCAGATATTGATACTCTGGAGAGAACGCAGATTATCCGGGATATGCGTCTGGATGTCTTTGATGTTCTAGTGGGGATCAATCTCTTGAGAGAGGGATTGGACATCCCGGAGATTACTCTGGTGGCAATTCTCGATGCAGATAAGGAAGGATTTCTGCGTTCAGAGACGTCTTTGATTCAGACCATTGGCCGTGCGGCTCGAAACAGTGAGGGACATGTAATTATGTATGCGGATGTGATGACAGATTCCATGCGGATTGCCATTGATGAGACAGAACGCCGCAGAACTTTACAGGAAGCATATAACAAAGAACATGGAATTACACCGAAGACCATTCAGAAATCAGTGAGGGATCTGATCAGCATCTCCAAGGCAGTGGCTCAGACAGAGAGCAAGATGGAAAAGGATCCAGAGTCGATGAGCAAGAAAGAATTGGAGAAGCTGATTCACCAGGTGGAGAAGCAGATGCGCTCTGCGGCAGCGGATCTGAACTTCGAACAGGCAGCCGAGCTGCGTGACAAAATGATTGAATTGAAGAAAAGCCTTGCGGAAATAGAGTGATGAACTTTCACAGGAAATTCACAATTTTTCTGGATAAACTATTGACAAACTGGTGGCATAGTGCTATTTTAAACATAGATGTTAGCACTCCTTAATGTTGAGTGCTAATAATTCATAAGACAGGAGGGACGGATTTTGGACGAAGAATTAAGTGAACGTAAACGGAAAATACTTCATGCGATCATTCAGAATTATCTGGAAACCGGTGAGCCGGTGGGATCAAGGACGATTTCCAAATATACGGACTTGAATTTGAGTTCAGCTACGATCCGTAACGAAATGTCTGATCTGGAGGAGTTAGGTTATATTATACAGCCGCACACTTCCGCGGGAAGAATTCCTTCAGACAAAGGATATCGTCTCTACGTAGATGAGTTAATGCATGAGAAAGAAGATGAGATTGCAGAGATCCGGAATCTGATGATTCAGCGCACTGATAAAATGGAAAACGTACTGAAGCAGGTGGTACGTGTGTTGGCATCAAATACGAACTATGCGACTATGATTTCGGTGCCGCAGGGGACCAGCAACCGCCTGAAATTTATTCAGCTTTCCCGTGTCAGCGAGCTGCAGCTGCTGGCAGTAGTTGTGGCGGAAGGCAATCTGATTCGTAATAAGATTATTGAATTGGATGAGAGCATGGATGATGAGACAATTTTGAAGTTGAATCTCCTGCTTAACACAAACCTGAACGGTCTGCAGATTGCCGAGATTAATTTTGGACTCATTGCAAAGCTGAAAGAACAGGCAGGCATTCACAGCGGAGTGGTAGCCACAGTGCTGGATGAAGTGGCGAAGATGATTGAGTTTGAGGAAGAACCTGAGATTTATACTTCTGGGACAACGAACATCTTCAAATATCCGGAACTGAGTGACAGCACCCGGGCCAGCGAATTGATCTCCACATTTGAGGAGAAGAAACAGCTGGTAGAATTGGTAAAGGATACCATGGAAGCGGATGAGAACACTGGAATTCAGGTCTTTATTGGAAATGAGAGCCCAATACAGACTATGAAAGACTGTAGTGTTGTGACTGCCACATATCAGTTGGGCAATGGACTGCAGGGAACGATAGGAATCATCGGACCGAAACGTATGGATTATGAGAATGTGGTTGACAGCCTGAAAACGCTGAAAACCCAACTGGATAATATATTTAATAAAAAAACCTAGAAAGGCAGGAGAGACATGTCAGAGGAAAAAAAGATCCAGGATGAAATGGAAGATGTAGAAACTGTACAGCCCGAGGAGGAAAAAGCTTCAGCGGAAGAGGAAGACAACAGTGGAGAGGCTAAGAAAGCTAAGAGCGAAGGAAGCGACACCGGGGAGAAACAGGAAGAGGACAGTACAGAACAGAAGTCTAAGACTTCGTTCTTTGGTAAGAAAAAAGAAAAAAAAGATAAAAAGGATCAGCAGATTGCTGATCTGACAGACAGACTTCAAAGAACCATGGCAGAATTTGATAATTACCGTAAACGTACTGAAAAAGAAAAAGCAAGTATGTATATTATCGGAGCAAAAGAAATTATCGAGAAAATTCTTCCGGTGGTTGACAATTTTGAGAGAGGTCTTGCGACAGCGCAGGAGGGAGATGCCTTTGCGGATGGAATGAAAATGATCTATAAGCAGATGATGACAATCCTGGATGATTTGGGAGTAAAAGCCATCGAAGCTGTGGGCCAGCCGTTCGATCCGAATTATCACAACGCAGTGATGCATGTGGAGGATGAGAGCCTGGGAGAAAATGTTGTAGCAGAGGAATTGCAGAAGGGATATACTTATAAAGATTTTGTGATTCGCCACAGCATGGTCAAAGTAGCAAACTGACCGTACAGTCGGTTTGACATAAATGTTATGGAAAATGCGATTTAAGACTCGCCTTACGGCGAGGAATGATTAGATAGGAGGAAGAACATCATGGGCAAGATTATTGGTATTGATTTGGGTACAACAAACAGCTGTGTAGCAGTTATGGAAGGTGGCCAGCCCACCGTTATAGCGAATACAGAGGGAGCAAGAACTACTCCTTCCGTAGTAGCATTTACAAAGACAGGAGAGAGACTGGTAGGCGAGCCTGCAAAACGTCAGGCTGTCACCAATGCAGAGAGAACAATTTCTTCTATTAAAAGAGAGATGGGTTCCGATTATCGTGTGACAATCGATGGAAAGAAATATTCTCCTCAGGAGATCTCCGCAATGATTCTTCAGAAACTGAAAAAAGATGCGGAAGGCTATCTGGGAGAGCCTGTAAATGAGGCAGTTATCACAGTGCCTGCATATTTCAATGATGCTCAGCGTCAGGCCACCAAGGATGCAGGAAAGATTGCCGGTCTGGATGTAAAACGTATCATCAACGAGCCGACAGCAGCAGCTCTGGCTTATGGATTGGATAACGAGAAAGAACAGAAGATTATGGTATACGACCTTGGCGGCGGTACTTTCGATGTATCTATCATTGAGATTGGTGATGGTGTTATCGAAGTTCTGTCTACAGCAGGAAACAACCGTCTGGGCGGCGATGACTTTGACCAGAAGGTTACCGATTACATGCTGGCAGAATTCAAGAAAAATGAAGGTGTTGATCTGTCAAATGATAAGATGGCACTTCAGAGACTGAAAGAAGCAGCAGAGAAAGCGAAAAAAGAGCTGTCATCTGCTACTATGACTAACATTAACCTGCCATTTATCACAGCAACATCAGAAGGTCCGAAACACTTCGATATGAATCTGAGCAGAGCAAAATTTGATGAGCTGACACATGATTTGGTAGAAAAAACAGCAGAACCAGTAAGACGTGCTCTGTCCGATGCAGGTATTACCGCATCAGAACTGGGTCAGGTACTTTTGGTAGGTGGTTCAACACGTATTCCGGCTGTACAGGATAAGGTTCGTCAGCTGACAGGCAAAGAGCCGAGCAAATCTCTGAACCCGGATGAGTGTGTGGCACTGGGTGCCTGCGTACAGGGCGGCAAGCTGGCAGGTGACACAGGAGCAGGTGATATCCTTCTTCTGGATGTAACACCTCTGTCACTGTCTATTGAGACCATGGGCGGTATTGCAACTCGTCTGATTGAGAGAAATACAACAATCCCGACGAAGAAGAGCCAGATCTTCTCAACAGCTGCAGATAATCAGACAGCCGTTGATATCAACGTAGTACAGGGTGAGAGACAGTTCGCAAGAGATAACAAGTCTCTGGGCCAGTTCCGTCTGGATGGAATTCCTCCAGCAAGACGTGGTGTTCCGCAGATCGAGGTTACTTTTGATATCGATGCCAATGGTATCGTGAATGTATCCGCAAAAGACCTGGGAACAGGAAAAGAGCAGCATATCACAATCACAGCTGGTTCTAATATGTCAGATGAAGAAATCGAGAAGGCTGTAAAAGAAGCAGCAGAGTATGAAGCTCAGGATAAGAAGAGAAAAGAGGCTATTGATGCCAGAAATGATGCAGACTCCATGGTATTCCAGACAGAGAATGCTTTGAAGGAAGCTGGAGATAAACTGGATGCAAATGATAAGGCTGCTGTTGAGGCAGATTTGAATGCATTGAAAGATCTGCTGAACAATACAAAACCTGAGGAAACCACAGAAGCTCAGGTGGCAGATATCAAGGCAGCACAGGAAAAACTGATGCAGAGCGCTCAGAAATTGTTCGCGAAAATGTATGAGCAGACTCAGCAGGCAGGCGGACCAAACCCAAACATGGGTGGAAACACAGGAAGCACCGGCGGCGATGAGGCAGGCTACGGTGATGATGTGGTAGACGCAGATTACAAAGAAGTATAATAAATAGGATGGTCAGACATGGCAGAGAAGAGAGATTTGTATGAGGTCTTAGGTGTCGACCGAAATGCAGATGAGACGACGTTAAAAAAAGCATATCGTAAGCTGGCTAAAAAATATCACCCGGATGTAAATCCGGGTGATAAAGATGCTGAGCAGAAATTCAAAGAGGCGACCAATGCGTATGCGATTTTGAGCGACCCCGAGAAAAGGAGACAGTATGATCAGTTTGGTCATGCAGCTTTCGAAAACGGTGGTGCCGGAGCAGGCGGTTTTGGAGGCTTCGGCGGCTTTGATTTCAACGGCGCGGACATGGGAGATATTTTCGGAGATATCTTTGGAGACCTGTTCGGAGGAGGCAGAAGCAGAAGAGCTCAGAATGGTCCTATGCGCGGCGCGAATCTGCGGGCACGGATTAATATTACATTTGAGGAAGCTGTTTTTGGCTGCGAAAAAGAATTGGAGATCATGCTGAAAGATACCTGCAGCACTTGTCACGGTACCGGAGCAAAACCGGGGACCAGTCCGGTGACTTGTCCGCGGTGTCATGGAGAAGGGCAGATTGTGACAACAAGTCAGAGTATGTTTGGTATGGTTCGTAACGTACAGACTTGTCCGGACTGTCATGGAACCGGAAAGATTATCAAAGATAAGTGCCCGGATTGCAAGGGAACTGGTTATACATCTTCCCGCAAGAAGATTCAGGTATCTGTTCCGGCAGGTATTGACGATGGTCAGAGTATCCGGATCCGGGAAAAAGGAGAACCGGGAGTTAATGGCGGCCCCCGCGGGGATCTGCTTGTGGAGATTTCTGTGGCACGGCACCCAATATTCCAGAGACAGGATATGAATATCTTTTCCACGGCTCCCATCACTTTCGCACAGGCTGCTCTGGGCGGTGAGGTGAAGATCAGCACAGTGGATGGAGATGTGGTGTATGAAGTGAAGCCGGGAACTCAGACAGATACGAGAATCCGACTGAAAGGCAAAGGAGTTCCTTCCCTGAGAAATAAGAATGTACGGGGAGATCACTATGTTACTCTGGTGGTTCAGGTTCCGACAAAATTAAATGAGAAAGCCAAAGAAGCTTTGAGAGAGTTTGATGAGGCATGTGGAAATCGTCCGCCCTCAAAGCCTAAGACGGAAAAGAAGAAAAAAGGCTTTATGGATAAAGTGAAAGAAGCTTTTGAAGAGTGAGCAGATACTCATCAGAAACAAAGAGAACGGATAAGAATATAAAAACTTATCCGTTCTTTTTCTTTCTGCTAAAAAGAAACTCTTTTCAACCGCATACAAATCGTGTATTATAAGGAGATGGTATGTGAGTGTGACCAGAAGGAGAGAGAAGATGGAAGAGAACAGAAGATGAGTGTAGGTGTTATTTTTCAAGAAATGATTGTGATTTTTCTGCTGATTTTTGTAGGCTACCTTTTGTTTCACGGAAAAATGATTTCGGAACAAAGTTCAGCAGATTTGTCCACCATGGTAGTGAAGGTATGCAGTCCGGCATTAATTCTTGTGAGTGCTCTGGAAGGCTGCCATAATCTGAAAAATGATCAGGTGTTTTGGGGATTTATTCTCGCTGGAGGTTTGTACCTGGTTTTGATTCTATGCGGTCTGCTGCTTCCATTTATTTTGAAAGTGCATGGTGTGGAAGCACGCCAGTACAGGATGATGACGATTTTCGGAAATACGGGCTTTATCGGAATTCCGGTGGCATTGGCTGTTTTCGGGACGGATGCCATGGTATATGTGACAATTTTTAATATTTATTTTAACCTGCTGGTCTATACATATGGGATTTATCAGGTAAATCAATGCGGAGCAAAGAGACAGCAGCCAGTCTGTGCAAAAATGTTTTTGAATCCAGGGAATATAGCGAATCTGGCAGCGATAGCGATTTTTATTTTTAAGCCGCAAATTCCGGAGATTGGAGAGGAATTTATCAATTACGTGGGAAATGCCACGGTATTTTTGAGCATGGTGATTGTGGGCGGTTTTTTAGCCAGGGCTCCGCTCAGAGAAATTTTTTCAGAAAAACGTATTTATTTGTTTGTCTTACTCCGGCAGATTTTACTTCCGGTTATTTTGACTCTGATTTTAAAAATGTGGATAAAAAATCCAATTATGCTGGGAACTTGTATGCTCATGGTGGCCATGCCTGTCGGGAATATGGCACTGATTCTGGCAGAGCAGGTGGGAGCGGATGGAAGGATTCTGTCGAAGGGAATTATCGTGACAACGCTTGGAGCCATTGTCACAATCCCATTGGTAGCATTGTGTATGTAAGAAAGAAGGAGAGAGTAAACAGATGAGATGGAATCGATTTAGAATTAAGACAAAGACCGATGCGGAAGACATGATTGTCTGCAGTCTTGCGGATTTGGGAATTGAGGGAGTGGAGATTGAAGATAAACAGCCCCTGACAGAGGAAGATAAAAAGCAGATGTTTGTGGATATCATGCCTGAGGGGCCAACAGATGACGGGATTGCCTATCTTAGCTTTTACCTGGAAGAGGGAGAAGATACAGAGGAAATGCTGAAAAAAGTCAGGGATGAGCTGGAATATCTGTCTTCTTTCATGGATATTGGAGAAGGGAGCATTGAAGAGTCGCAGACGGAAGACAAAGACTGGATCAACAACTGGAAGGAATATTTTCATCAATTTTACGTGGATGATATTCTCATCACTCCGTCCTGGGAGCCGGTAAAAAAAGAAGATCAGGGAAAGATGATTCTTCATATCGATCCGGGGACAGCTTTTGGAACTGGAATGCATGAGACTACGCAGCTTTGTATACGGCAGCTGAAGAAGTATGTGAAGTCCGATACACAATTGCTGGATGTGGGCACCGGAAGCGGAATATTGGGTATTATTGCGCTAAAACTTGGAGCAGCTCATGTTGTCGGAACAGATCTGGATCCCTGTGCGGTTCCGGCTGTGGAGGATAATTTGCAGGCAAATGATGTTTCGCCGGATCAGTTCCAGATGATGATCGGCAATGTGATCGATGATCCTGAAGTTCAGGAACAGGTGGGATTTGAGAAATATGATGTGGTAACTGCGAATATCCTGGCAGATGTACTGGTAGCTTTGACCCCGCAGATTGTTCATCATCTGAAAAAGGGAGGAATCTACATTACTTCCGGAATTCTGGATGTGAAAGAAGATGAGGTAAAAAGTGCTGTGGAGAGAGCTGGAATGAAGGTTCTGGAAGTGACGCATCAGGGAGAGTGGGTGTCTGTCACAGCGAGAAAGGACGGATAAGATGAAACGTTTTTTCGTCAGAGAAGATCAGATCGAAGGCAATCAGATCTATATAACCGGAAGTGATGTGAATCATATCCGGCAAGTACTCAGGATGCATGAAGGTGATGAAATCTGGGTCAGCGATGGAGCAAAAAAAGAGTATCATTGTGTGATTCATGAGATGACGCCGGAGCAGGTACAGCTGGACGTTCTATATGTCCAGGAGCCGGATTATGAACTGCCGGGAAGAATTTGCCTGTTTCAGGGACTTCCGAAGGGCGATAAGATGGAATTTATCATTCAGAAGGCTGTGGAGCTGGGGGCACATGAGATTATTCCGGTAGCCATGTCCAGATGTGTGGTGAAACTGGACGCGAAAAAGGCTCAGAAAAAGCAGGAACGTTGGCAGGAAATTGCCAGGAACGCGGCGAAGCAGTCCAGGCGGCTGTTGGTTCCCAAGATTCATCCGGTGTGTACTTTTGACGAAGCCTTAGAGTTGGCAGAGTCCTTGGACATCAGGCTGATCCCCTATGAGTTGGCAAAAGGAATGGATGAGACGAAAAGAGTGATCCACGCGATTTGTCCCGGACAGAGCATTGGTATTTTCATTGGTCCGGAAGGAGGATTTGCGCCGGAAGAAGTGGAAAAGGCGATAAAGACAGGAATGCAGCCGATTACTCTTGGACACAGAATTCTGCGGACAGAGACGGCAGGAATGACTATTTTGTCTGTTCTCATGTTTCGATTGGAGGAAGAATAACGTTGGAAGCATATTTGGATAATTCAGCGGCGACGAGATGCTATCAGAGTGTATGTGATATAGTGATGAAGACTATGCTGGAGGATTATGGGAACCCTTCAGCAATGCACCAAAAAGGTGTGGAGGCGGAGAAATATCTGCGTGATACCCAGGAAATTCTAGGAAAAATACTGAAAGTGAAGCCAAAAGAGATTTTTTTTACTTCAGGCGGAACAGAGTCAAATAATCTGGCATTGATCGGAACTGCGATGGCGAATCAAAGAACAGGGAAACATGTGATTACCACTGCAATTGAACATGCGGCGGTGGCAGCGCCGGTTCATCATCTGGAAGAATTGGGGTTTGAGGTTACGGTCCTTCCTGTGGATACGCAGGGAGTTGTGAGAATGGACGTGTTGAGGGAGGCTCTTCGGGAAGATACGATTCTGGTCTCTGTCATGTATGTCAACAATGAGATTGGTTCGGTTCAGCCAGTGGAAGAAATTGCCTCTCTGGTTCACGAGAAGAGCCCTAGAGCGGTTTTTCATGTGGATGCTATACAGGCTTTCGGCAAATATAAAATTCATCCCAGAAAGCAGGGAATAGACCTGCTCTCTGTCAGCTCTCACAAGTTCCATGGTCCCAAAGGGGTGGGATTTCTGTATGTGTCAGAGAAAGTGAAAATCCAGCCCCAGATTCTGGGCGGCGGACAGCAGGGCGGGATGCGCTCTGGAACAGATAATGTGCCCGGAATTGCGGGAATGGGTGTGGCAGCGAGGGAAGTCTATGATCACCTGGATGAGAATGTGGAGAAAATGTACGAACTAAAGCAGCATCTGATGGGAGGACTTGGTCAGATGGAGAGGGTAGTTTTAAACGGAATGCCCTGCATGGAGGGGGCTCCCCACATTGTGAGTGCAAGCTTCCTGGGAGTTCGAAGTGAAGTATTGCTTCATGCGCTGGAAGAACGTCAGATTTACGTGTCAGCCGGCTCTGCCTGCTCTACGCACAAACGGTCGGCCAGTTCAACTCTGACTGCAGTGGGAATGGGCAAAGAACAACTGGAGACTACCCTGCGTTTCAGCTTCTGTGATACGACTACCATGGAGGAGATTGATTACTGTCTGGATAATCTGAGGGAACTTTTGCCGATGCTGCGAAGATATTCCAGAAAATAGTCTTGGTTTTGATAAGAAAAGGATGGAGATAAAATGATAAATGCTTTTTTGATTAAATATGCGGAAATCGCTTTGAAAGGGAAGAACCGCCATCTGTTTGAAGATGCGTTGATTCATCAGATGAAACTGGCTCTGGAAAAAACAGAAGGAGAATATAAAGTGACCAAGGAGCAGGGGCGGGTTTATGTCCATTGCCTTGGAGAATATGGCTATGAGGAGACGGTGGAAGCTCTGCAGAGAGTTTTTGGAATTGTGGGAATCTGTCCGGTGGCGATTTATGAGGAGGAAGGATTCGACAAGCTGGCGCAGGATGTGCTCAGCTATATGAAAGAGTATCATCCGGGATTTGCCGGAACATTCAAAGTCAACACCCGCCGCGCCAATAAGAGATTTCCCATGGAATCCATGGAAGTCAGTGCAGAACTGGGAGGAGAGATTCTGGAAGCTTTTCCGGAGGCATCTGTGGATGTGCATCAGCCGCAGCTGCGCTTGTCAGTGGAAATCCGTGAAAAAATATATATCTATTCTCAGACGATTCCAGGCCCTGGGGGAATGCCGGTCGGAACCAACGGAAAAGGCATGCTTCTTCTGTCGGGAGGAATTGACAGTCCGGTGGCTGGCTATATGATCGCGAAAAGAGGCGTTACCATTGACGCAGTGTATTTTCATGCACCCCCATATACCAGTGAGAGAGCAAAACAAAAAGTTGTGGATCTGGCGAAACTGGTGGCGCGTTACAGTGGGCCGATTGCGCTTCATGTGGTGAATTTTACAGATATTCAGCTGTATATATATGACCAGTGTCCTCATGAAGAGTTGACAATCATCATGAGACGTTACATGATGAGAATTGCTGAGCATTTCGCGAAAGAGAGAAAATGCCTGGGATTGATTACCGGAGAGAGTATCGGACAGGTGGCAAGTCAGACGATGCAGAGTCTGGCAGCGACGAATGAGGTGTGTACTATACCTGTTTACCGTCCGGTGATTGGGTTTGACAAACAGGAGATTGTTGAGATTGCGACAAAGATCAATACCTTTGAGACATCCATACAGCCATTTGAAGACTGTTGTACGATTTTTGTGGCGAAGCATCCGGTGACAAAACCGAATCTGAATATCATCCACAGATCAGAGGAAAAACTGAATGAGAAGATTGATTCTCTGATGGAAGAGGCGATCAAGACGACAGAAGTGATTATGATTCAGTGACAGAAACTGTAAATTCTGGAAATAAAAATGCCGTACTTTTCTAAAAATAGAAATGTACGGCAATATCTGGATCTTCGTATGAGTTAGACAATGTAGTCTTTGACAACGTCCATTACCTGATCAAGTGTGCTTCCGTCAGCGTGGATGTTCAGGTCAATGTTTTTGGACAGATCCAGGCTGAAGATACCCATGATGGATTTTGCATCGATTACATATCTTCCGGATACCAGATCAAAGTCGCAGTCGAATTTGCTGATTTCATTTACGAATGCTTTCACTTTATCAATAGAGTTCAGTGAAATCTGTACTGTTTTCATAAATAGACCTCCCTAATTTGATTTCTATTATTTCTCTTACTTACAGCATTATCTTACATTTTGGACATATAAAAGTCAAGGTGAAATCAGATAAAAATAAACTATGTAATTGGTGAAATTGTATAAAACTTTTACAGATAAAAAGGAGTGGAATATGAAAAAGACCGTTGCTTTTCATAATTTAGGGTGTAAAGTGAATGCCTATGAGCTGGAAGCGATGCAGCAGATCCTGGAAAAGGCGGGATATCAGATCGTGCCGTTTGAGCCTGGAGCGGATGTCTATATCATTAATACCTGCACGGTCACGAATATTGCAGACAGAAAATCAAGACAAATGCTTCACAAGGCAAAAAAAATGAATCCGAACGCGGTTGTGGTAGCTGTGGGATGCTATGTCCAGGCGGACCTGCCGCGCCTGGAGGCAGATGAGGCTGTGGATTTGATCGTGGGGAATAACAGGAAGAAGGACATAGTGTCTTTGCTGGAAGCATATGATAAAACAAGGGACAGGCAGGAATGTGTCATCAATATCAATCAGACCAAAGAATATGAACCTCTTAGAATTGACAGTACTGCAGAACATGTACGTGCCTATATTAAGGTGCAGGATGGATGCAATCAGTTCTGTACTTACTGTATCATTCCTTATACCAGAGGAAGGGTGCGGAGCCGGTCTATGAGTGATGTGAAAGATGAAGTGATTCGTCTGGCGCAGAAAGGCTATCAGGAAGTGGTGCTTACAGGAATCCATCTCAGTTCTTATGGCGTGGATTTTAAAGATTCTGACCATAATCTTCTGTCATTGATTCAGTCGATTCATCAGGTGGATGGAATTACCAGAATCCGTCTGGGTTCTCTGGAACCGCGGATTATCACAGAAGAATTCGTACAGACCTTATCCGGTCTGTGGAAAGTATGTCCGCATTTTCATCTTTCTCTGCAAAGCGGATGTCAGGAAACTTTGGAGAGAATGAACCGTAGATATACGGCAGATGAATACCGGGAAAAATGTCAGATACTGAGGAAATATTATGAGAATCCGGCGCTGACGACAGATGTCATCGTAGGATTTCCGCAGGAAAGCTTAGAAGAGTTTCGAGAATCCTATGAATTTGTGAAAGAAATACAGTTCTATGAGACACATATTTTTAAATATTCCAGGAGAAAAGGCACCAAAGCAGATAAAATGGAAGGGCAGATTCCGGAGCAGGAAAAAACCAGAAGAAGTGAGCAGATGATTGCGCTGGGACAGGAACGGGCTTTTCAATATGAAAACAGCTTCCTGGGAGGAAAATTGGATATACTTTTGGAAGAGGAGATTCAGATCGACGGTAAATCTTATCTGACGGGACATTCCAGAGAGTATATCAAGGCTGCTGTACCGGCAGAAGGCGGATGGAAAATCAATGATTGTGTGTGTATGATTCCAGAGAGATTTTTAAAGGATCGTCTGCTGACAGGAACAGTTACAAAGTTTTCGTTGTAATTTATGGTAAGATATATTAAAATAAATGAAAGATCAATATTTGAGCGCAGGATAGCTGCAGAGCAATGTGCGTTCACAGGAAACAGCGGAGAGCAATCCGGATGTCCGCTTTACAGCTGAAGAGAAAAGTAAGTTTCTCCCTGCAGAGAATTATGAAATAAGGACGTGAGAAAATGGCAGAAAATCTTGGAAATACACAGTATTTTAGAACGAAACCAGAGATGGAGCTTCACATAAAAGAAGTTTTGGATCTGGTATATAATGCAATGTCAGAAAAAGGTTATAATCCGGTAAATCAGATCGTGGGATATATTATGTCCGGAGATCCTACTTACATCACAAGCTACAAAGGCGCCCGCAGTATGATTATGAAAGTGGAGCGGGATGAGCTTGTGGAGGAGCTGCTCACAGAGTACATCAAGAACAAATCCTGGGAAAGATAGACTTATGAGAGTTCTGGGATTAGATTTCGGTTCGAAGACGGTGGGAGTGGCGGTCAGCGATCCGCTTGGATTGACAGCACAGGGAGTGGAGATTATCAGAAGAAAATCTGAGAATAAGCTGCGTCAGACTCTTGCCAGAATTGAGGCGTTGATAGAGGAATATCATGTGGGAATCCTGGTGTTGGGATTCCCTAAAAATATGAATAATACACTTGGAGACAGAGCTGAGAAGTCTCTGGAATTTAAGGAGATGCTGGAGAGAAGAACGGGACTGCCGGTCATTATGTGGGATGAACGCCTCACTACTGTGGAGGCGAACCGCACGTTGATTGAAGGAAGAATTCGTAGAGAACACAGGAAAGAGTACGTGGATATGTTGGCGGCCGTGTTCATTCTTCAGGGGTATCTGGATTCCGAACATATTCGAAAAGAACGGGAAGAAACCGCCGGAGACAAAGAACAAGAGACCATCCGGGAGGATTCATAGATGGAGAAAATAAAATTTCAGACAGAAGATGGAATACAGGAATTCTATGTGGAAGAGCAGACCAGAATCAATGGATTTAATTATCTGTTAGTTTCGGATTCTGTGACGGATGAGGAGGCTCAGGCATATATTCTGAAGGATGTATCGGATCCCACCAGCCAGGAAGCTTGTTATGTGATGGTGGAAGAGGAAGAAGAACTGGAAGTTGTGTCCGGAGTCTTTTCACAGATGATGGAGGATGTGGATATTAGAATGTAGCGCAGGGATACGTGCGTGCTGCATTTTATAATAATAAACTGCAATTTATTCTATATTGAGATAGAAAGGAATCATGACTGCCTTAAGAGACAGTCTGGTCGGCTAATGGCAAAAAAGCCATAGGTATGTGAAACGAAAATGAAAATCGTGGAAAAGAAAAAGTTGGCTTAGAAAAAGCGAAGGAGCTTTTTGGAAGGAACGGAGTAAGTCTGCCAACTGTTTTTCTGTTACAGTCAGATTGACTGAAAATATAGAATAAACTGCCAAATAGAACAATACGGAGGTGCGATATTGAAGAAAGAAAGCAAAAATCAGGCAGAAAATAAAAATGGAAGTCATTCTGCGAAACATCAGGAAGGGGTGAAAAAAAGTACCTCGAAACAACCTGTTGCCAAAAATAAAAGTAACGGAACTAAGAAACCGGTAAAGAATAATACGCGCTCAGCAGCCAGGCCAGCAGCAAAGAAAGGAAAGAAATCTGCTTCGAAATTAAAGATTATTCCCCTTGGCGGTCTGGAACAGATCGGAATGAACATCACGGCCTTTGAGTATGAGGAGAGTATTGTAGTTGTAGACTGTGGATTATCATTCCCGGAAGACGATATGCTGGGAATTGACCTGGTAATTCCGGATATTACTTATCTGAAAGAGAATATTTCAAAGGTAAAAGGTTTTGTGATCACTCATGGCCATGAAGATCATATCGGTGCCCTTCCCTATGTCCTCAAAGAAATCAATGTGCCGATTTATTCCACAAAACTGACATTGGGACTGATTACCAATAAGCTTCGGGAGCATAATCTGGTAAAAACAACAAAGCTGAAAGAGGTTCGCCACGGACAGGTAATTAATCTGGGACATTTTTCTGTAGAGTTCGTAAAGACGAATCACAGTATTCAGGATGCCTCAGCCCTTGCGATTTATTCCCCGGCAGGAATTGTGGTTCACACAGGAGATTTTAAGGTGGATTACACGCCGGTATTTGGAGATGCCATTGATCTGCAGCGTTTTGCGGAGATTGGCAAGAAAGGGGTACTGGCATTGATGTGTGACAGTACAAATGCTGAGCGAAAAGGCTTCACGATGTCCGAGAGAACGGTGGGAAGTGTCTTTGACAATCTGTTCAACGAATATAAAACTACCCGGATTATTATTGCGACATTTGCTTCGAATGTGGACCGGGTGCAGCAGATCATCAATTCTGCCTATAAATTCGGGCGTAAAGTGGCCGTGGAAGGCCGCAGTATGGTGAATGTCATCAGTACGGCCACAGAATTGGGATATCTGAAGATTCCGGATAAAACGCTTGTGGAGATTGACCAGATTAAAAATTATCCGGATGATCAGGTGGTGCTGATCACGACGGGAAGCCAGGGGGAATCCATGGCAGCACTGTCAAGGATGGCATCCAACATTCATAAGAAAGTTACAATCAAACCAAATGATACAATTATTTTCAGCTCCAATCCGATTCCAGGCAATGAAAAAGCGGTTTCCAAAGTGATTAACGAGTTGTCTCAGAAAGGAGCCAATGTTATATTCCAGGATGCGCATGTATCCGGACATGCATGTCAGGAGGAGATCAAACTGATTTATTCTCTGGTGCATCCGCAGTACGCAATTCCAGTACACGGGGAGTATCGTCATCTGAAGGCACAGGCTAAGATTGCAGAGAGTCTGGGAATTCCGAAAGATAATATTTTCATTCTGGAATCCGGCGATGTGCTGGAACTGGACAGAGACAGCGCCCAGGTAACAGGTCATGTGCAGACAGGAGGAATTCTGGTAGATGGTCTGGGAGTTGGCGATGTGGGCAATATTGTCCTTCGGGATCGTCAGCATCTTGCCGAGGACGGTATTATGATTGTGGTGATGACCCTGGAGAGGCACAGCAATGTGGTACTGGCAGGTCCGGATATTGTCTCCAGAGGATTTGTGTATGTGAGAGAATCCGAAGATCTGATGGGAGATGCGAAAGAGGTTGTCGAGGAAGCGCTTCAGACTTGTCTGGATCATCATGTCAGCGACTGGAGTAAGATTAAAAATGTGGTAAAAGATGCATTGGGAGATTTCCTCTGGAAGAGAACCAAGAGAAGACCGATGATTTTACCGATTATTATGGAGGCGTAATGGCCAGATGGATATCATTGAGAGAAATGTGCAGATTCTGATCTCGGTAATCCGGCAGAGTTCTGTATACAAAGAGTACAAAAAACAGGAAGAAATCCTGAGCAAACAGCCGGAACTGAAAGAACGGGTGAATCGTTTTCGGGCCGGCAATTATCGGACACAGCATGAGACACAGAAAGAATTTCTCTTTGAGAAAATGGACGAGTTAGTAAAAGAGTCCGAGGAGTTGAGGAAGATTCCTGAGGTGAATGCGTATCTGGACGCGGAGCTTGCTCTGTGCAGATTATTGCAGAAGACAACAAGAGAACTGACTTGCGGAATCGGACTGGATATTCCGGATTTGTAAACTGGCAGGGAGAAAAAACATGGGAAGTTTAAGTAACAGAGAAGATAGAGGAACATCAGAACTGGCTGGAAGCGTTCTGCGGATTCTGCTTTATATCTGCATTATCTTTCTGGTGATTTGGATTGCCAGAACTTCTTACCGCTTTGGATATGAGATTTTTAATCAGCAGGCGATGAGTCCGGATGACGGACAGGAAGTCACAGTTGTGGTCAAAGAAGGAGATTCTGTGTATCAGGTTGGAAAGACGCTGGAAAAAAGAGGTCTGATTGATGACGCGAAAGTGTTCGTGGTTCAGGAAAAATTGTCAAAATACCGGGGACAGATTAAAGCGGGGACCTATATTCTGAGTACGGCCTATACACCGGACCGGATGCTTGCGATTTTATCCGGAGCAGAGGAGGAGACTGATGAAGGAGGGACCGTTTCTTAATGATTGACGAACGGCTGACTACTTATATTAATTCTCTGGATACGGGGAACACAGAATTTCTGGAGCAGCTGGAGCGGTATGCCCATGAGACGTATGTGCCGGTGATTCGCCGGGAAATGCAGAGCTTTCTCAAAGTACTGCTGGCGATTAAGAAGCCGATGAAAATATTGGAGGTGGGGACAGCCATAGGCTTCTCCACACTTCTTATGTGCGAATACGGGCCGGCTGGATGTCAGATTACGACCATCGAAAATTATCAAAAGAGAATTCCCATAGCGAGAGAGAATTTTAAGAAAAGTGGTTATGAGAATCAGATCACATTGCTGGAGGGAGATGCAAAGGATATTCTCAAAGAACTGGAAGAGTCCTTTGATCTGATTTTTATGGATGCTGCCAAGGGGCAGTATATCCATTTTCTCCCGGATGTGTTAAGACTGCTCCGTACAGATGGGGTTCTGGTTTCCGATAATGTTTTGCAGGATGGAGACATTTTGGAATCCCGTTATCTGGTGGAACGGAGAAACCGGACGATACACAAGAGAATGCGGGAATATCTGTACACACTGAAACATCACCCGCAGCTGGTTACAGCCGTTCTTCCGGTGGGAGACGGTATCACAGTCAGTTCCAAAATTCAAGCAGAGGAAAGAAAATGAAAAAACCGGAATTATTAGTACCTGCCAGCAGTCTGGAGGTCTTAAAAATAGCTGTTATATTTGGCGCAGATGCAGTTTATATAGGCGGAGAAGCTTTTGGTCTGCGTGCAAAGGCGAAGAATTTTACAAAGACAGAAATGAAAGAGGGAATTGCCTTTGCCCATGAACATGGAGTAAAGGTATACGTCACGGTCAATATTCTGGCTCACAACCAAGATCTGGAGGGGGCGAAGGAGTATCTGGGAGAACTGGGAGAATTGGGGCCGGATGGCTTGATTATCGCGGATCCGGGAATTTTTATGCTGGCAAAAGAAATCTGTCCTCAGATTGAGCGGCATATCAGTACCCAGGCAAATAATACCAATTATGAAACTTTTTTGTTCTGGTATAAACTTGGAGCCAAGAGAGTCGTGACAGCCAGAGAACTTTCTCTGGAAGAGATACGACAGATCAGAGAACATATCCCTGAAGATATGGAAATTGAAACTTTTGTACACGGAGCGATGTGCATTTCCTATTCCGGGCGCTGCCTGCTGAGTAATTATCTGGTGGGAAGAGATGCCAATCGGGGAGCCTGTACACATCCCTGCCGCTGGAAATATTCTATCGTGGAAGAAACACGTCCAGGCGAATATATGCCAGTCTTTGAAAACGAGCGGGGGACCTATATTTTCAATTCGAAAGATCTGTGTATGATTGACCATATGGACGATTTGCTCCATGTCGGTGTGGACAGCCTGAAAATAGAAGGACGTATGAAGACGGCCTTGTATGTGGCCACAGTGGCGCGCACTTACCGGAAGGCCATCGATGATTACTTTGAGAGTCCTGAAAAATACAGGAAAAATCTTTCCTGGTACCAGGAGCAGATATCCAATTGTACGTATCGCCAGTTTACCACAGGATTTTTCTATGGAAAACCCGATGAGAACGCGCAGATCTACGATAACAATACGTATGTGAAGGAATATACGTATCTCGGGTTTGTGGAGAGTGTCACAGAAGATGGAATGGCTCAGATTACCCAGAGAAACAAGTTCTCTGTAGGTGAGGTAATCGAAGTGATGAAACCGGATGGGGAAAACCAGAAGGTGACTGTGAGAAGAATATTAGATGAGAACCGACAGGAGGTGGAAAGCGCACCACATCCTCAGCAGAAACTGTTTGTGGATGCGGATGTGACCTTCCAACCTTACGATATCTTAAGACGACAAGAAGAGACGGCGTAGTTTCAACAGAGCATTTTTTTCAATACGGGACACGTAAGAGCGGCTGATTTTCAGCCGCTTTGCTATTTCACGCTGTGTATACTCCTGTTCCCCGAAAAGTCCAAATCGAAGACGGATTACTTCATATTCTTTGGGAGTCAGATTGTCGCTTACCAGGCGCAGTGCCTTTTGAATATCCTGTCTGACGGAATAATTTTCTACAACATCTTCGGCAGGGCTTTCTATGATATCCAGAAGATTGATTTCATTTCCTTCCTTGTCAGTCCCTATGGGTTCGTAGAGTGAGACATCTCTGGCATATTTTTTCCGGACGCGGAGCATCATCAGAAGCTCATTGTCTATACATCTGGCGGCGTAGGTGGAGAGACGGTTGGATTTGGAAGTGTCAAAAGTGGTAACCGCTTTGATCAGACCGATTGTTCCGATGGAGATCAGATCATCCAGATCTTCCTCCAGGCCCTGATATTTTTTTACCACGTGTGCCACCAGTCTCAGATTACGTTCGATGAGAATGTCTTTTGCCTCGGGATCCCCTTCTTGATATTTTTTCAGATAGTATCGTTCTTCCTCCACAGTCAGGGGTTTTTGAAATGTCTTCAAAATTTCACCTCAATAGGGGATTTCTATATAGTTTATGTGAAGGACAGACAATTCGTGCTTTTCCCAAAGATTCTCTTTTACAGAGCATCATTGACAAAAGATAGGAAAATCGATATATTCAGAGGGGAGATGACCTCAGAGTCAAATCCTGAAATACCAACGGAAAAGTTTTATGGAAGTATACAGGAGGCAGAGAAATTGGAGAGAGAGCACATGGCAGTTGCGACCCTGAAAAAAGGAGAAGGAAGAACACTGAAGGCGGGAGGAGCCTGGGTGTATGATAATGAGATTGAATCGGTGATGGGACATTTTGAAAATGGAGATCTTGTGTTAGTGAGAGATTTCGACGGATATCCCATGGGAAGAGGCTTTATGAATCAAAAATCAAAAATATGTATCCGTATGATGACACGAGACGAAAATACGGAAATTGATCGGGATTTCCTTCGTATGCGGGTGAAGAATGCATGGGAGTATCGTAAAAAAACGGTAGATACGTCCAGCTGCCGTCTTATTTTTGGTGAGGCAGATTTTCTTCCGGGACTGGTTGTGGATAAATTTGAGGATGTGTTGGTCGTGGAATCTCTTGCCTTGGGAATTGATAAAATGAAAAAAGTGATTCTTGAGCTGACTCAAGAGGTACTGCAGGAGGATGGAATCCAGATACGCGGTATCTATGAGAGAAGTGACGCGAAAGTCCGTCTAAATGAAGGCATGGAGAGAGTGAAAGGTTTTTTGAGTGAGCCTTTTGACACAAATGTTCCAATTACCGAAAATGGAGTACGCTATATTGTGGATGTCAAAGACGGACAGAAAACGGGATTTTTCCTGGATCAGAAATATAATCGTCTGGCCATTCAGAAACTTTGCAAAGGAGCGAGAGTCCTGGACTGTTTTACCCACACAGGGTCATTTGCGCTCAATGCAGCTTTGGGAGGAGCCCAGTATGTACTCGGGGTGGACGCCTCACAGCTAGGGTGCAGACAGGCAGAGGAGAATGCAAGGCTGAATCATGTGGAGGACAAGGTGGAATTTTTGTGTGCAGATGTCTTTGATCTTCTGCCAGAACTGGAAAAAAGAGGAGAACAGTTTGATGTGGTCATTCTAGATCCACCTGCTTTTACAAAATCCAGATCTTCCATCAAAAACGCGGTAAAAGGTTACAGAGAAATTAATTTGCGCGGAATGAAATTGGTAAAGGATGGCGGTTATCTGGCCACTTGTTCCTGTTCTCATTTTATGGATCCGGAACTTTTTGCGAAGACCATCGGACAGGCGGCGAAGAATGTCCATAAGCGGCTAAGACAGGTGGAATTCCGTACACAGGCGCCGGATCATCCGATTTTGTGGGGAGCAGGGGATTCCTATTATTTGAAGTTCTACATTTTCCAGGTATGTGACGAGAAATAAGACAAGTTTGGAAATTTCAATTACAATCCTTCCAGATTAAAGGGTGGAGTGTATTCTTCCTTCGCGCTGGTACGCTCCTGCATATAACCCTGGTCAAGGCCCAAAGACAGGGCGGTATCCAGTACTTTGTTGTATTCATAAGTGGTGATTCTCCGATTAATTTCTGGATATTTTTCTGCATGGAAGAACGGGGTATACTGGCTCATCAGGCTGATGAGCCATTTTTTTCTGGGCAGATTTTTTTCCATCCAATGCAGAAGATGGATGGAATCCTCTTTTTGTCCGGGAAGAACCATATGACGGACCAGGACACCGCGTGTGAGCATACCATTCTTGTCAAATATGGGATTGCCGCATTGACGGATCATCTCCTGGATGGCCTGGGAAGCGTATTGGAAATAGTCAGATGCCCCGGAATATTTCTGGGATACATCAGAAGAAAAATATTTGAAATCTGGAAGATATACATCCACATATCCCTCCAGTGCCCGAAGTGTTTCTACCCGTTCATAGCCTCCGCAGTTGTATACCACTGGTATATGAAGAAAGGGACGAACTTTATCCAGCACAGGCAGTATGGAAGGGAGAAAATGTGTGGCAGTGATCAGGTCGATATTTTGAGCTCCTTTTTCCTGCAATTCGAGAAAGATTTCCCCCAGTCTTTCCGGAGAGATTTCTTTTCCGAGATTTCCCTGGCTGATCGGATAATTTTGACAGTAACAGCATTTTAGCGTACAGCCAGAGAAAAAGACGGCTCCGCTTCCGCCATTTTCACTCAGACAGGGTTCTTCCCAGAAGTGAAGCGCTGCTCTGGCAGCCGTTATGTCAGTGCCTTGTCCACATATGCTGCGGTTTTGTCTGCGGTTTACATGACACATGCGGGGACATAGGGTGCAGTTTTCGTATAAGTAAGAGAGATTTTTCATGATATAATTTCCTATTGCAAAAGAGAACTGGGGAGCTTTGGAATATTCCGAAGCTCCCCGTTCAAGGGTCGTACAATGTATAATCAGCATTGGATCGTTGGATGTGAGAAACAAAGATAATTTATATTTATTTTAAAAATGATCCGCAACTGATTAACAAACTCATAGTGAGTCTGTGCCAAATTTTAGAGCATTTTTATGATAGCAGAACAGATAGGGAATGTCAAGCAGGTATATTCTGGAAAAAGTCTGGGAAAACTGAAAATAGATGAAAAATTCAACAAAAATATACCTTACGATATATAGACAGAATGTACAAAAAATAAAAAAATAAAGAAAAAACATTTGTGAAATTTAAAATGAGATGCTAAACTTAATAAGGAAGATAAAAGAATTTACAGAATATTAGTATGTGTCTAAAAATGTTAAAATTATGTGGAGAGAATGGAAGTGAGGGACACAAATGTTTGAAAAAGGGACTTGTATTGTATATGGAACCATCGGTGTCTGCCGCGTGGAAGAAATTGGTCCCATCAAGGGAATATCGGGATCGGATCCGGGGAAAGTGTATTATAAGCTGAAACCTGTGAGAAGTGGAGGGACGATTTATATTCCTGTGGACAGCAAGGTGTTTATGCGCAGAGTGATGACGAAACAGGAGGCGGATGATCTGATTCATCAGATGCCTTCCATCAGCGAGGAGGTCTGCAACAGCAGAGATCAAAGAATTTTGAATGAACATTATAAAGCATCTTTGCGGATGCATTCCTGCGAAGAACTGGTGAGACTGATCAAGTCTGTGTATGTGAAAAACCGAAGACTGATCAAGAGCGGAAAGAAGGTTGGAAAGACAGATCTGGAGTATCGAAAAAAAGCAGAAAATCTGTTATACGATGAACTTTCCGTATCTCTGGAAGTACCTTTTGAACAGGTAAAAAGATATGTGGAGAATCAGGTAAAAAATATGGGCAAAGAGCGGACAGCTGCAAGGGAAGTGGCCCAGGAACAGACATAAGTAAGAAAATTCCTCTCAGGTCTAGACGACGGAGAGGAATTTTTTGATGAGGGGATTCTGGCTTTGATTGTGCCAGGCAATGACAATATCTACTTGCAGATGATCCTCTGCCAGCGGGACAGACTTGATATTTCCAAGACTGTGCGCAAGAAAAGTAGCGTAAGAGGGCAGCAGGGCAAGCCCCAAAGTGGAAGCTACCATGAGAAGAACCGCCTCGAAGTTATTGGATTCTCTCACAATGGTAGGCACGAAACCAGATTGTATAAAGAAATCCAGCAACTCTCTGTTATAACCGGAAGGATCATCCTGCAGGTCAGGAAAGATCAATGGCTCTTTGTTGAGATCGGATAGACTGAGAGAACTCTTCTGAGCTAAGGGGTGGCTGGATGGGAGAAAGACAGACAGGGGATAGGTGGCCAATGTCTGGCAGGAGATATTGGAAGGGACCGAGCCATTGGAAGATATAATTGTATTAAAGACTACATCCAGCTTTGTCTCCTGCAAATTTGCGTAAAGGGTGCTGGCGTTGGAGCGGTATACGGAAATGGGAATTGAGGGATTCTGGGCGCAGAAACGCTGCAGGGCGCCTGGCATGTCAGAATGTTCATATCCTTGAACGACACCAATCCGCAGTGCGTTTGTAGAACCATTGTAGGCGAGTTTGGTCTTTACAATAGCTTTTTGCATTTTGTCCAGAATTTCCTGGGCCTCAGGCAAAAAGACTGCACCGGCAGAAGTGAGCTGAACTTTTCTTTTTGTTCTCTGAAAAAGAGGAACCCCCAATTGGTTTTCCAGAGATTTAATCTGCTGCGTGACGGCAGTCTGTGAGATATAAAAGACTTCGGCAGTCTTGGTGAAGCTCAGCGTCTCTGCCAGTGTGACAAAATATTTTAATTGACGAATATTCATTTGAGTACCTCCGGATACGGTTTTAAAAATCGTGCATTTATTGTGTTTGATTATAAAATGTGATTTCAGGGCTGTTTTAAATGGGAAAAAGCCTTGGATTAATTATGCGAAATATACAAAAAATAGATACAAATTTCATTATTTATGTGTATAAATAACATTTTCTTATAAGTTAATTATAAAACAATATTGGATTTTGGGCAATATTGCTGATAAGATTAATATATACCATTACGTGAGGAGGAATATGCATTGAAACAATTAATGACAGGCGATGAAGCCATTGCCAGAGGTGCATGGGAAGCAGGCGTTCAGTTCGCATCTGCTTATCCAGGTACTCCAAGTACCGAGATTCTCGAGAATATATCAAAATATGATGAGGTCTTTTCTGAGTGGGCTCCAAATGAGAAAGTAGCCCTGGAGGCGGCAATCGGCGCTTCTTTTGCTGGAGGACGTTCGATGGCAGCTATGAAACATGTAGGTTTGAACGTGGCAGCAGATCCTCTGTTTACTCTGTCTTATGTGGGCGTGACAGGTGGGCTGATGGTAGTTTCAGCAGATGATCCCGGACTTCATTCTTCCCAGGATGAGCAGGATAACCGCTATTACGCGAAAGCTGCGAAGATTCCAATGTTGGAGCCGTCTGATTCTCAGGAGTGTAAGGATTTCGTGAAAGTTGCTTTTGAGATCAGTGAAAAGTATGATGCTCCGGTGTTGATGAGAATGACAACTCGTGTCTGTCACAGTAAATCCATCGTGGAGCTGGGCGACAGAAAAGAAGTACCTTTCATTCCGTATGAGAAAAAAGTAAAATACGACCCGATTCCAGCAGTGTCCAGAATCTTACATAAACATGTCGAGGAGAGAATGGTTGAGCTTGAGAAATTCTCCAATGAGACAGATCTGAACTATGCGGAATACCATGACAAAAAGATCGGAATTGTGTCAGCGGGCGTTGCATATCAGTATGCGAGAGAAGTGTTTGGTGAGAACGCTTCTTACTTGAAATTAGGATTTACCCATCCTCTTCCAATGGAGAAGATCCGCGCATTCGCAAATGAAGTGGAGACCCTGTACGTGGTGGAAGAGCTGGATCCATTTATGGAAGAACAGATCAAGGCAGCAGGCATTGACTGTGTTGGAAAAGACAAGATTCCGCTTCTGTATGAGCTGAATCCGGATATTGTGCGCAAAGGTCTGCTGAATGAAGAGAGTGAGACCATTGAGATCAATCCTGCTGAGATTGCAAAACGTCCTCCGACTATGTGTGCAGGATGTCCTCACAGAGGTTTCTTCTATCAGCTTTCCAAAGAGAAGAGGGCTGTTGTTGTCAGTGATATCGGCTGTTATGCGTTGAGCGGTATGGAGCCTTTGAACTGTAAAGACATCGCAATCTGTATGGGCGGTGGCTTCTCAGTGGCACATGGCGCACAGCTGATGTTTGATAAGGCAGAGACTGGAAAGAAATGCTTTGGTGTTATGGGTGACTCCACCTTCTTCCATTCAGGAATGACAAGTCTTCTGGATGCGATCTACAACAACAGCAATGTTGTTCTGACGGTCCTGGATAACCGTATCACAGGAATGACGGGTCATCAGGAAAACCCGGGAACCGGATATAACATCAAGGGAGAGCCTGCAAATGCAACCAGCGTTGAGGAGGTTGTGAAGGCTCTGGGATGTAAGAATGTCAAAGTGATCAATCCGCTGAAGCTGGATGAAGTAAAAGAGGCAATCAAATGGGGTATTGAAGTAGAAGGTCCTGCAGTGATCATTACCCGCTGGCCTTGTGTTCTGAAGAGACTCTCTGCAGAAGACAAAGAGGAATTCGGAAATTACAAAGCTACTAACGTAGTGGATCATGATAAATGTATCGGATGTAAGATGTGTATTAAGACTGGATGTCCGGCATTGGGATACGACAAAGCAACGAAGAAAGTAAGCATTAACAAAGCTCAGTGTGTAGCCTGCGATGTTTGTGCTCAGGTTTGCCCGAAGAAAGCAATCGGAAGGGAGGAAAAATAAGATGTCAGAAGTAAAAAATATTTTATTGTGCGGCGTCGGCGGTCAGGGAACGATTCTCGCCAGCAAAATCCTTTCCTATGCACTGGTGGAAGCCGGATATGATGTAAAAATGTCAGAGATTCATGGTATGTCTCAGAGAGGTGGAAGCGTAACTACACAGGTACGCTATGGAGATAAAGTGTACTCACCGATTATCGGACAGGGTTCTGCAGATATTCTCGTTTCCTTTGAGGCCATGGAAGCATATCGTTACCTGGAGACTCTGAATCCAAAGGGATTCGTAGTTGTAAATGATTTCCATATGGACACAGCAACGACTCTGTCAGGATCTGAGGATTATCCGGAGAACATCATTGACAAAGTAAAAGAAAAAGCAACTACAAAAGTGCTGGATGCAGCTAAAATTGCCTCTGATCTGGGCAATTCCAAAGCAATGAACGTAGTACTTTTGGGTGCTCTTGTAAAGCTGATGAACCTGGAAAGCCTGGATTGGGACGGCGCTCTGGCAGCGTGTGTGAAACCGGCATTTCTGGAGCTGAATAAGAAAGCTCTGGCAGCAGGCATGGAAGCAGTAGCATAAAACCTAACATAGCAAGAATTGATACCGCTGTGGTTTTGGAAAATATTTTCTGAAAGCGCAGCGGTATTTCTGTTGAAAGGCTTTCTTCTTGTATATAAAAATGGTAAGATATTACTATGTGAATACCGCACCGTACTGCGGTGATAAAGGGGTAGCTGAAAAGTAAAGGGAATGAACCGTAATTTGATAGATTGGAGGGGAAAAAATGACTCCCAAGATGGTGAATGAGGTATTCCGGAGTCTGCAGGAAAAGTTGATGCAGAAATCGGTTTTGCGGAAAATGAAGCTGACAAAGAAAAAAATGCAGAGTCTTCTCAAGAATGTTTCTTTTCGAAATCAACTGGGTTCTGTGCTGGAAGGAAGACAGGTGAGCTGTGAAGAGGTACTCAGTCTGTGCGAAGAGATTATGCGGGAATTGTCTCCGGTAGCACCGGAGTCAGGATGGCTGCAGTATATCTACTGTTATGTGAGAAAAGGGCTGTTTCCGGAGAGTTGCCAGTCTGAGGAGAATCTGGAGTTTGAGAAAGCATCTATTTTCTATCTTGAGGTGCTGCATAATTTATTTTTGTGGGAGAAGAAGTGGCAGTCGTTTGAGAGAACGAGGGATTTTGATTTCCCGGAGAATGTGGGAGACAGCCATTATACAGAAGAGTATGCGCGTTTTCTGAGTTGTTTTCGGGAACAGTATGTCTATGAGCTGATGCGGATTGGAAGGGAGATCATGCCCTTTGACCTCCTGGCCCATGTGGCAGGTGTGCATTACGTGGCCATGCATGTGGCAAGACAGCTTCACCAGGCGGGAGTACCCATTGATCTGCGTTTGATATCAGGAGCAGCAGCCTGTCATGACATTGGAAAATATGGGTGCAAAGATTCGGAAGTGCGCAGAATTCCATATCTTCACTACTATTATACAGATGTGTGGTGCAGGCGAAACCACTTGCTGACCATCGGGCATGTGGCAGCGAACCATTCCACCTGGGATCTGGAACTGGAGGATTTGCAGGTGGAAGCCCTGGTGTTGATTTATGCAGATTTCCGTGTCAAGACCAAGGAACGTGTGAACGGGAAGGAGATTATGGGATTTTACAGCCTGCGGGATTCTTTCCAAGTTATTTTGGACAAGCTGGATAATGTGGATCAAAAGAAAGAAGACCGTTATCGGCATGTCTATGCGAAGCTGAAAGACTTTGAAGATTATATGGAGTCTCTGGGAGTGAATGTGGATTTTGCCACAGATCAGCTGAAAGAAGTGGAAAGAAAAGACAGAGTACTGTTGAGTATGCCTGAGACAGTGGATGCTTTGAAGCATATGACTTTTGCCCATAATATCAGCCTCATGCATAAAATCAGCCATGAGATTTCTTTTGGAACAATTTTGGAGGCAGCCCGGAGTGCGAAAAACTGGAAAAACAGCCGGGCATATATTAACATTTTCGAAGAATATTTTACATATATGACGCAGAAACAGAAGAATGTCACCCTTCAGTTTCTCTATGAGCTGCTGATGCACAGAGAAGGAGATATCCGGAGACAGGCAGCAGATTTGATGGGAAATATCATTGTCAATTATGATGAAGATTACCGGAAGGAACTGCCGGAGGGTGTTCACGTGGATACAGGTGAGATTACCAGCGTGCAGCTGTGGGATCGTTATCTGGGAATGATTATCCATCCGGACCATAAAGTGACAGAGAGACACCGCAGATGGATTGGCTATGCCTTGAAGCGAATGGCGGAGTCTGTTCTGAGCAGATGCAAGGAAAAGGAGCAGGAAAGTTATCTGAAATGCTTTTTGAAATACTACCGTGTGCGGGAGCTGTCTGACGCGGAAGCATTTATTCTTCTGGACACGATGCCGGTTCTTCCCTTGGACTGGTTATCAGAGGCGGAAGTACTGAATCTGTTGAATTTCGCGGAAGTGTATCTGGAAAGACCGATTCTGGAAATTCATGTGGCAGTGCTGCGTTTTCTGAGACATCTGACGGAGAATCTGGACAAGACACCGAAGCTGGAAGAGAAAGTCTTAAGAATTCTGGATCAATTGGAATTAAACGGAAAAGTCGGGCTGCGCTACAAAGTGAAATTGATTCTCAATAACTGGTCTATGGAAGAAAAACAGCAGGAGAAATGGGATTTCTCAGATTTATTTGATGAAAACGCGATTTCCGATATTCTTCTGGAAAATTTAAAGGCGGCCACTCCATGGATTGTAAAAGCTGTGAATATTGAATATCTGTTTATGCGGGCAAAGACGGGAGGAAATGTATCTGCTCTGCAGCTGGCGACTCATTTTTCCAACTTGCTGAAGGTCAGTGAACAGGTGACGGTGCGCCACAGAGCTGGGGAAGCTTTGGTGAGCCTGGCACCGCTTTTGACCAAGGATCAGAGAAATGAGATATCCATTGAGCTTATTAAGGGTCTTGAGATCGGCGAATATGAGTTTTCCAAATATATTCCCAAATACCTTGGAAGATTTGCGTTGTATCTGGGCCCTGATGAGTTGGACGAGTTCCTCATGGAGATACGCAGGCTTCTGGTGAGCACGAATGAGAGAGTGAGCTGTGTAGCCTTGGACACAGCTGCTGTGATTGTGCAGCACTACAATGTGTATCAGCACCGTTTTACAGAGCCGGAAGAATGCTTCCAGAAAAGAAGAAAGATGATGCTTGGCTTCCTTCTGAGCGGACTTGCGAACTACCGAGACGCAGTGAGCCAGGAGGCAATTCTGGTTATCGGACATTCCATTTTCGAGGAAGAAGTTCTGACATTGGAAGAAAAGAAAGATATTTTCCAGATTATCGGGAAAAAATTTGTGTCTCTTCTGGAGAACAGAGAAAATTCGGAATTGGCATTTTTCAACAATGCGGCATCATTGAATTACCTGTATCGTTTCATCGGAAATTATCTGTTTCAATATAAGAAATTCACGTTTGAGGAGCCGAAGAAAATTGCGTTTTTCCCAGGCACTTATGATCCCTTCTCCCTGGGGCATAAGGAGATTGCACGGATGATCCGGGATATGGGATTCACCGTCCATCTGGCTTTGGATGAGTTCTCCTGGTCAAAGAAGACACAGCCCCATATGATCCGCAGAGAGATCATCACCATGTCTGTGGCAGATGAGGAGAATATCTATGTGTTTCCAGATGACAGACCGGTAAATATTGCGACTCCAAGTGATCTGCAGAAACTGCGGGCATTGTTTAAGGGAAAAGAAGTTTATATGGTTGCCGGAAGCGATGTTCTGAGAAATGCTTCTTCTTACCAGGTCCCTTGTGTGGAAAATTCGATTCAGACTTTCCCCCACATCCTGATTATGCGTGGGGAAGAGAATCTCTCTGAACTGAAAGAGAAGGTGAAGGCGCCTATCTGTTATCTGAATCTTCCGGAACGGCTCAAAGACATTAGTTCCACAAAAATCAGAGAAAATATTGATGATAACCGTGATATCTCTTCTCTGGTAGATCCTGTGGTACAGAATTATATTTATGAGAACAGCCTCTACCTTCGTGAGCCTCAGTATAAGCAGATTTTGAGAGGACGGGCAGTCCAGACGGAAGTCTTCGAAATTCCCACAGACCGGGTAGAAGAAGAGATCTTGAGGACTGTGGAAGGCCGGCCGGAGGCAGAGGAATTCCAAAGAGCAGCTAAAGTGGAAAATATCCGTTATACTTTGATCCGCGATCAGGATCAGGGTGGAAAGATTGTGGGAGCCGTGGCCTTCCACGGCCAATCCACCAATAGCCTGTATCAGGAGTTCCAGAGTATTGAGATTGCAGAACATATCCGTGAGAACACATCGGGGCGTATCGTTCTGGTGGTGGCAGTCTATATTTCAAACCAGACGGAGATCCGGGACATTGCCCAGCTGCTGGCGACTGAGACTCTGACTTTTTGCATGAAGAAAGACTATACCTATGCGGTCTTCAGCCCTTATCACGGACATATCACAGATAAAACCAGTGAGACTCTGGAGCGTCAGGGATTCCAAAAGATTGGTGAAGGCCTGGAAGGGCGGGATGTCTATGCTGTGGATATGAAGACACCGGTTGTAATCTTCCAGAATCTGGGGACTGTTTTGAAAGCACCTTTTGACAGTAATGAGCGGGTTCAGGAGACTCTGCAGAAAACGCACCGGCGTCTGCAGATTGCGATGACCAAACTTTATCCGGGACAGCTGGTTCTCTCCTTGCAGTCTGAGATTATGTATTATCGTCTTGTGGAGAGAATTACCCGTGCGAATCAGGTGCCCAGTGAGCCGACGAAAGTGCGCAGGCTAGGTCCTTCCATGTGTGTGCCTTTTGGAAAGATCCTAAGGGGAAATGCTGTGCCGAATACCGTGACAAAGGCTCTTCACACAGAGAAAACCTTTGAGCCGGAGGTGACGGGCTTTTCCATCACGGAATATCCGAATTATTCACCGCTGGCCACACAGGTAAGAACAATTAAATCTTTTAACCGGCCGGTGATTCTGGTGGATGACCTGCTGCACAAAGGGTATCGGATCAAGGAACTGAATCCTCTGTTTGAGCAGGAACACGTGAAAATTGACCGTATTATTGTGGGGCTTTTGTCTGGACGGGGAAAAGATTTGATGGAAATTCAGAACCGGAAGGTGGAAAGTGTCTATTTTATTCCTTCCATCAAAGCTTGGCTGGTGGAATCCACAATCTATCCGTTTATTGGGGGCGACAGTATTAAATCCCAGACGGAGAGCAAAGGGACTCTGCTAAATTCCATCAATCTGATTTTGCCGTATGTGATGCCGGGATTTATGCATGGCGCTTCCAACGATGCGATCTATGATCTGTCCATGACTTGTCTGGAGAATTCAAGAGATATTTTAAAGGTTCTGGAAGAAGAGTATCAGGCTGTATTTGAGAGAAATCTGACTTTGAACCGGTTAAGTGAAGTGATCTTATCTCCTTGCTGTCCGGACAGAGGAGATCATTTGAGTTATGATTATCATCTGGCGCCTTCGGTTTATGTGGAAAATGATATTGTCCGCCTGATCCGATTAAAAGAATTGATTAAAAAGGATGTCAGGTAAAATGGGAAGAAAGAGGAATATAGAAAATGAGAGAAGAGCAAATGTACACGGTGACAGAAGTAAACCGTGATCCGAAAAAATCGAAAGGGAGTTTTCTGGCTGTAAATCCAGGAATGCTTAAGGGAGAGGAAGGTCTTCACTGGCTGGATGCCAATCAGCTGGATACCATTTCCGGAGAATTTCAGGCAGTGACGGTACGAAATATGGCGTGGAAAGACGCAAATGCATGGGAGGAGAGGCAGAAGTACTGGGAAAATTGGATGCAAAAAAAGAAACGGGTACATCTTCTGGCTCTTGGAGATGTGGGGAGTACTGTTTTGATTGGACTAAAGCTTCTGGGCGGGGACTGTATCGAAGAGATCGGTATCTGTGATTTGGATGAAAATGTCTGCAAGAGGTGGGAATGCGAGATGAACCAGACCGCATTTCCGTGGGAATATGACAGACTTCCTCAGGTGAAGATTGTGGATACAGAGCATCTGTTTGACTGTGATCTGTTTATCTTCTGTGCGTCAAAAGGAATTCCGCCGGTTGGCTCTGAGGTGAAAGACGTCCGCATGGCGCAGTTCGAGGCGAACCGGTCGATTGTGGGAATGTATGGAAAGATGGCCAGGGAGAAAGGATTTCAGGGGATTTTCGCAGTGGTCTCGGATCCGGTAGATCCTTTGTGCAAAGCGGCTTTTTTGGCATCCAATGAAGATGCAGAGGGGAACTTTGATGCAAAGGGGCTTCTCCCGGAACAGATCCAGGGATATGGATTGGGAGTCATGAATGCCCGGGCTGCTTATTATGCGAAACAGGACAGCAGATTTGCAGATTTCCTGACCGACGGCAGAGCCTATGGCCCTCATGGTCAGGATCTGGTTATCGCCAACAGTATTCAAAATTATGACGATGAGCTGTCGAAGGAACTGACACAGATGACGGTTGAGGCAAATCTGCGAACCAGAGAGTTGGGATTTAAACCTTATGTGGCACCGGCACTGTCTTCCGCGGCGATTTCACTGATTCTCACCATGGAGGGCAAATGGCATTACAGTTCTAATTTCCTGGGCGGAGTGTATATGGGAAGCAGGAACCGTTATACCATGGGAGGACTGGAGATAGAACCGCTTCCGCTTCCGGGAAAATTATACGAAAGGCTGCAGAAAGCCTATCAGGGATTGGAGGCTGTCTTATGACGGATCTGGTGGTGGTTCAGCCGAAGTGCCAGGATAAACAAAAGACAATGCGGCTGAAAAAAGTTCTGGATTATGCTTTGGAGGGGCGGTCGTATCGGAAGATTGACCGCCTGGAAGATTTTCAGGATCTGAAAAATCAAAAGATACTTTTTGCGATCTCTCAGGGAATTTCCGGAATTAATCTGGAATACTTCCGTTTTCTGAAAAAACTGCGTATGGATCCTCAGATGCTGGAGGGCTCTGTGGGAGGAATCATTGTGGACGGTGAGAGCGAGCTGTACACGAAATCCATTGCCAGGGATTTTGTATTCACAGCCAATCAATCTGGCTGCACATTTCCAGGGAGACCTCTGGTAGAGGGGACAGGTTCTCTCCAGAATTTTAATATACAGGCGATGAATCTGGAGACAGATAATATGGGGGCTTACCTGACAGCGGCCAGGGAACTGGCGGATACGGTGATGGAATTCCGTCAGAAACCGAAAAAAATCCCCAAGATTTTGATGCTTCATGCCAGTAATTTTAAGACCTCCAACACAGTCAATTTCTGGCAGATGGTCAGAAAACATCTGGATGGGTGCCAGATTGAAGAGATTTCTCTTCGCAATGGCTCCATCCAGGATTGTGCAGGATGTCCCTACAAAATGTGTATGCATTTCAGCCGGCAGTCCAACTGTTATTACGGAGGGGTGATTGTGGAACAGGTCTATCCTGCGGTGCAGGAATGTGATGCTGTCGTAATGCTCTGCCCCAATTATAACGATGCAATCAGCGCAAATCTGTCGGCATTTATCAACCGGCTGACGGCGTTATTCCGGAAGAACCGGTTTTCCGAAAAAAATCTGTTCGCCATTGTGATTTCCGGATACAGCGGGGGTGATCTGGTGGCGGAACAGTTGATTTCCGGACTGAATATGAACAAGAGTTTCATATTGCCGTCCCGTTTTGTTTTTCTGGAGACGGCCAACAATCCAGAAAGTATTCTGGAAGTAGAACAGATACAGGATAAGGCAAAGATGTTTGCCCACCATATTTTGGATATCGTCAAAAAAGATTAGAAGGGAATTTCATTCTTCTTGAATTTCATGATCATCTCTCTTGTCAGACTGATGTCGTATTCATCCAGATCGATTTCATCGCGGGTAAACCATCCGGCTGTGGCAAGTTCGTTGTGGTCAAGGTGAATTTCATCATCTCCGTCCACTTCACAGAAGAAGCCCATGAGGAGACTGTCGCTGAATGACCAGGGTTGGCTTTTGTAAAAGCGCAGATTCTTTACTCTCAGACCGACTTCTTCCATGACTTCCCGGCGGACGGTGCCTTCGATGGTCTCTCCGATTTCTGCAAATCCGGCAATCAGTGCATAACTTTTCACATCCCTTCCAGCGTAGGTGGATAAGAGAATGCGGTCGCCGTTTAGGATGCCTACAATGACTGCGGGACAGATTTTCGGGTATTCTATAGTATGGCATTCAGGACAGTAGACCATTCTCTCCCGGTCACTGTGAACCATAGGGGTACGGCATTTTCCACAGTAACGGTGTGTATCGTACCAATGTGAAAGCTGCATGCCTGTGATTCCGGCAAAAGCCAGATGAGCCGGATGGGCGTTTCGTAGGACACGGATGGGCTGGAAGGAATAATCTTCCAGAAACGCAGCCTGCTGTTCGGTGCCGAGGAAAAAACGGTATTCATCAATGGAGAACAGATATTGAAATGTCTCAGGCTGGCGGCGAAATGCGGCAGGCAGTTCGCTGATTTTGGGAATGATGAAAGAAGATCCGTCCGTGCGCAGAAGAATCTGCTGCTGTTGATAGATGAGAAGATAATCTTCAGGTTCTGGCGCGCATGGATGATATTCATTGTGGTATACATAGGGTGCGATATCTTGTAACATAAGTCAGCCTCCTTGCTGTGTCGTTTTTTGCCGAATCTTATCTAACAGTTTACTACTTTTTTGAGTGGATGTCAGCGGCTTTTTTGGGATTTTCAAGACAAAAAAATAAAACAGCCGCAGCTGTTTTATAACAAAATTTTCTCCTTTACGGGTTATTTTTCTCTGGATTCCAGCGGGGATCATCGGTTCTTCCAACCAGATAGTCAACACTGGTGTGATAGTAATTTGCCAGACGGATTAACATATCCACAGGAATGTTACGTGTGCCATTCTCATAGTGTGAATAGGTGCGGGGACTGATATGAAGATATTCACTAAGCTGTTTCTGAGTCAGATCGGCGTCTTCCCGCAGATCTTGGATACGTTGATATTTCATAGAATTCCTTTTCCTTTATAAAATGCATATTAAAATTATAGCCGGAACAAATTGGTCTATTGCATTTCGGAACAAAATGGGCTAAACTTAGTGAGGAGGATACCAAATGAAAAACGAGGAATTCATCTGGAAGCTTTATCATATTTTAAACCGGACCAGACAACTGGATCTGGCATCACTGATTGTGGAAGAACATAAAGACCGCATTTATCTGGAACTGATGAATGGGGAGAAGTTTTGTCTGTTGATCGAAAAGACAGATAAAATGTTTTAACAATCATTTCTGATTTCATATCTCAGGGAGAGATTCTGCTCCCGTTTCTCAAAAACAAAAACAAAGATACGGCTATATCAGGCTGCGAGATGGATTCTGATGCACAGAGAGGAGAATGCTATGTTCAGCAGTGTATTGTCGGCGTCCATCCAGGGGATGAATATCTGTCCGATTCAGGTGGAAGCAGATGTGAGCGACGGACTGCCTTCTTTTGCCATGGTGGGTTACGTGACTTCTCAGGTGAAGGAGGCTCAGGAGAGGGTGCGGACAGCCTTGAAAAATACCGGGATTGCGATCCCGCCTAAACGAATTACGGTGAACCTTGCGCCGGCAGATATCCGCAAGGAAGGGGCCGGTTATGACTTACCTATCACAGCGGCAATTCTGTCGGCGGCCGGGAAGATTCCGAGGAACCTTCTGAGAGGAGTTCTGATGATCGGGGAAGTAAGCTTAAGCGGAAAATGCAGTCCCGTGTCAGGAATCCTTCCAATCGTTATGAAAGCGAGGGAGTTGGGATGCCATACCTGTATTCTGCCTGTTCAGAATGCCTTGGAGGGGATGCTGGTTCCTGATATTCAGGTGATTGGTGTGGAATCCGTGCGGGATATGTGTGAGATTTTACAGGGAAAAAGAAAACCGGTTGATGGGATACAAAAAAATCCGGCACAGCCGTACAGCGAGGAAAAATATGAAGATTTTCAGGATGTACAGGGACAGGAGGGAGCCAGGAGAGCAGCGGAGATTGCAGCCAGTGGGTTTCACAATCTATTGCTGATCGGGGCGCCGGGCACCGGAAAGTCTATGATTGCCAAAAGGATGCCGGGAATTTTGCCAGAACTTGACAAGCACGAGAGCCTTGAAGTGTCGAAAATCTACAGTATTGCGGGACTGTTGCCGGCAGAGCATCCATTTATCACAACCAGGCCATTCCGCTCTCCCCATCACACCGCATCGGCACAGGCTCTGGCAGGAGGCGGAAAGAATCCCAAGCCCGGGGAAGTGACACTGGCTCACCGGGGAGTGTTGTTCCTGGATGAGATGCCTGAGTTTTCCAAAAAAAGTCTTGAGATTTTGAGACAGCCAATGGAAGATCGCTATATCCGTCTGTCCAGAGTTCAGGGAAACTACTGCTTCCCCGCAGATTTCCTTCTTCTGGCCGCTATGAATCCCTGTCCTTGTGGTTATTATCCGGACATGAACCGATGTACCTGCAGCCAGGGGGAGATCACCGGATATCTGCGGAAAATCAGTCAGCCTTTACTGGATCGGATTGATCTGTGTGCAGAGGCAGATCCCATGAGCTATGAGGAGTTATCTGCGAACCGGAAAGCAGAAAGTTCATCCGAGATTCGAAGGAGGGTGGAGAAGGCTGTGCAGATACAAAAAGAACGGTACAAAAATACGGATTTCAGATTCAACGGTGATCTCCCTGCAAAAGCTTTGGAACAATACTGTATCCTGAGCAGCCAGGGAAGAGAACTCCTGAGGAAGGCTTATGACCAGTTGGGAATCAGTGCGCGGGCATATCACAGAATCTTGAAAGTTGCCCGGACAATAGCCGATATGGAGAATTCAGAAATCATTCAAAAGGAACATCTTCAGGAGGCGATTGGATACCGGGTTTTGGATAAAAAATATTGGAGGTGAAGATATATAATGGAAGAAATTTATCATACAGACATAGAATGTATTGATAAAAGCAGTAGCCGCTACCCCAAAAGGCTCAGGAATTACAAAGGGATGCCAAAAAGACTGTATGTGCGGGGAAATCTGCCCCGGGATGACTGCCCTACTGTGGCAGTGGTGGGAGCTAGAAGGTGCAGTACTTACGGCAGCAGACAGGCCTATTATTATGCCAAGGAGCTCAGCAGAGCTGGAATTCAGGTGATCAGCGGCCTTGCCCTGGGAGTGGACGGACGCGCACACAGCGGAGCACTGGAAGGCGGAACAGCCACATATGCGGTTCTGGGATGCGGAGTGGATATCTGCTACCCCAGACAACATTATGATTTGTACCGGCAGGTCTGGCAGTCTGGAGGGCTGATCAGTGAACAACCGCCAGGCACCCGTCCGCTGGGATGTTATTTTCCGGCCCGCAACCGTATCATCAGTGCGTTGGCGGATGTGATACTGGTTGTGGAAGCCAGGGAAAAAAGCGGAGCGTTGATCACTGTGGATTTTGCTCTGGAACAGGGGAAGACGGTCTATGCTCTGCCAGGACCTGTGGATTCCAGTCTGAGTGTGGGATGCCACAGGCTTCTGGAACAGGGAGCGGGGGTGGCATGGTCCGTTCAGACCCTGCTTGGAGAATGGGGATTGGAGGGAAGTACGGAGGAGACTTCCGCAAAAAAAAGACATTTAAGACTTGCAAGCGATCTCAATTTGGTGTATAGTTGTCTGGATTTACAGCCTAAAAGTCCCCATGAGATTATCGAAATGACTCATTTTTCGGCGAAGAAGGTAATAAACAGTCTTACGGAACTGGAATTGGAAGGTTTTGTGGGGAGGATCGGGCAGAAATTTTATCAAAAAAAGTGATTTTATAAATATTTAAGAAATTGTGACACATAAGCTGCACAGACAACAGGGTCACGGATTTTCAACATGGAGCAATATAGGAGAGAAGACATGGCGAAATATTTAGTGATTGTGGAATCACCGGCAAAGGTGAAAACGATTAAGAAGTTTTTGGGAAATAATTATGATGTACAAGCTTCCAACGGTCATGTGAGAGATCTGCCCAAAAGCCAGATGGGAATTGATGTGGATCATGACTTTGAATTGAAATATATTACAATCCGGGGAAAGGGTGAACTGCTGACAAAATTGCGCAAAGCGGCAAAAAAGGCAGATAAGATTTATCTGGCAACGGACCCTGACCGGGAGGGAGAGGCCATCTCCTGGCATCTGTCTCAGACACTGAAGGTGGAAGAGGAAAAGATGCAGAGAATTACCTTCAATGAGATTACCAAGACGGCTGTGAAATCATCCATCAAGCAGGCGAGAAAGATTAACATGAATCTGGTGGAAGCACAGCAGGCGCGAAGAGTTCTGGACCGTCTGGTCGGCTACAGCATCAGTCCTTTGCTGTGGGCAAAGGTAAAAAGAGGGCTCAGTGCGGGGCGTGTACAGTCGGTAGCTCTTCGTATTATCGGTGACAGGGAAGACGAGATTAACTCCTTTATTCCGGAGGAATATTGGGATCTGGAGGGAGATTTCCAGGTAGAGGGTGAGAAGAGACCCCTGACTGCGAAATTTTATGGCACTGATAAGAAACTTGCGATTAAGAGCAAGGAGCAGATGGATGAAATCCTGGAGGAGCTCAGACAGTGTTCCTATGAGGTGGCTGAGGTGAAAAAAGGAGAGCGGCATAAAAATGCTCCGCTTCCGTTTACCACCAGTACTCTTCAGCAGGAGGCAGCTAAGACATTGAATTTTTCCACGCAGAAGACTATGCGTCTGGCTCAGCAGCTATATGAGGGAATTGATATTAAGGGAAACGGCACAGTCGGTGTGATTACCTACCTGCGTACAGATTCTACCCGTATCTCAGAGGAAGCAGATCAGGCGGCGAGAGCTTATATCGCACAGGAATACGGGGCGGATTATGTATCTGAGAAACCGAAGGTCTCCGGAAATAAGCAGAAGATCCAGGACGCTCACGAGGCGATACGTCCCACGGATATCACGAGAACTCCTCTGTCTTTGAAGGAATCCCTTTCCAGAGATCAGTACCGCCTGTATCAGCTGATCTGGAAACGGTTTGTGGCCAGCCGTATGAGCAGTGCCAAGTATGAGACGACATCTGTGAAGATATCTGCCGGAAAATATTTTTTCACGGTGGCAGCGTCAAGACTTCTGTTTTCCGGATTTCAGACGGTCTACACACAAGAGGATGATACGAAAAAGAAGACCAATGTGCTGGCAAAGAGCCTGACAAAAGGAATGCCGCTTCAGCTTCTCCAGCTGAATCCGGAACAGCATTTCACACAGCCGCCGGCCCATTACACAGAGGCCTCTCTGGTTAAAACTCTGGAGGAGTTGGGAATTGGGCGCCCGAGTACTTATGCGCCTACGATCACTACAATTATCGCCCGCCGTTATATCTCAAAAGAGAACAAAAATCTCTATATGACGGAATTGGGAGAGGTTGTCAATAATATTATGAAACAGGCCTTTCCAAGTATTGTCGATGTGAATTTTACTGCGACCATGGAAGGATTGCTGGACTGCGTGGAGGCAGGGACTGTATTCTGGAAGACGGTTGTCAGGAATTTCTACCCGGATTTGAAGCGGGATGTGGAGAAGGCTGAAAAAGAACTGGAACAGGTAAAAATAGAGGATGAGGTGACGGATGTCATCTGTGAGGAATGCGGACGCCATATGGTGATTAAATATGGCCCCCATGGCCGTTTTCTGGCCTGCCCCGGATTTCCGGACTGCAGAAATACAAAGCCATACTACGAGAAGATTGGAGTTCCTTGTCCGCTGTGCGGAAAAGAAGTGGTTCTGAAGAAAACAAAAAAAGGAAGAAAGTATTACGGCTGCGAAAATAATCCAGAATGTGAGTTCATGTCCTGGCAGAAACCTTCCAGAAAGAAATGCCCGAAATGCGGCAGTTATATGGTTGAAAAAGGAAATAAACTGGTATGCAGCAGTGAAACCTGTGGTTACGTGGAAAAAATGCAAGAAGTCACAAAAGCCTGAAAATTTCTTAAAAAAAATGCTGTCTATAAAATAGACAGCATTTTTAGTTTTAAATTAAAGAAAAATCTATCAATTACTTAAAAATCCAAAAAAAAATAAAAAAATGTAAAAAAATATATTGATTTTAACACAGATACCATGTTAGTATAAAACAAGGAGAAGAACTGGCGAAAAATATTTGAAAGGAGGACACCAATGAGCGTTCAATTGTTAGACAAAACCAGAAAGATCAATAAACTTTTGCATAACAGCAGTTCTAGTAAGGTTGTGTTCAATGACATTTGTCAGGTCCTGATGGAGACATTAAGCTCTAATATTTTAGTGATCAGCAAAAAGGGTAAGGTATTGGGTGTCAGTTTATGTCCTGGAGTAGAAGAATTGACAGAATTGATTGAGGATAAGGTAGGAGGTTATATTGACCATCTGCTCAACGAACGGTTTCTGGAGGTGTTATCTACCAAGGAAAATGTGAATCTTCAAACTTTAGGGTTTGAGGCGCCTGACGTGGAGAGATATCAGGGAATCATTAATCCAATTGATATTGCTGGCGAACGTTTGGGAACAGTGTTTATGTACCGAAACGATAAGCCGTATGATATTGAGGACATCATTGTCAGTGAATATGGAACCACAGTGGTAGGACTTGAGATGATGCGGTCCGTCCATGAAGAAAATGCAGAAGAAGACAGAAAACAGCAGGTTGTGAAGTCTGCGTTTAATACGCTTTCTTTCTCAGAGCTGGAGGCGATCATTCACATTTTTGATGAACTGAACGGAGACGAGGGAATTCTTGTGGCCAGCAAGATCGCGGATCGTGTGGGAATTACCAGATCTGTGATTGTCAATGCGCTTCGGAAATTTGAGAGTGCAGGTGTGATTGAATCCCGTTCTTCAGGTATGAAAGGGACCTACATCAAAGTTCTCAATGAAGTTATTTTTGATGAATTGGAAGAGATTAAGGCACAGAGAGCGAAGAAAGCGTGAGTGCCTGTTTGCAGCTATGGTATGACATAAGAAAAGAAAGACAGTTTTAAGATGAGATATACAAGAATAAGAGGAACCTACAGATATTTATGAGTAAAATGTCTGTAGGTCTTTTTATTTTTCAGAAATTAGAAAAATGAGAAAATAAAAGAAAAAAAGAGTAAAAATGAGATAAATGCATATTATATTTAAATATATCTGGTTCTGAGAGGTTGCAGAAAACCAAGGAATTCACTAATATAAGGACAGTGATTAGCACTCGACAATAATGAGTGCTACTAAAACGGTAAAAAACAAGGAGGCAATAGATATGAAATTAGTACCATTGGGTGACAGAGTTGTATTGAAACAGATGGAAGCAGAAGAGAAAACACAGTCCGGTATTGTACTGCCAGGTCAGGCACAGGAAAAACCACAGCAGGCAGTTGTAATCGCTGTTGGCCCTGGTGGAATGGTAGATGGAAAAGAGATTAAGATGGAAGTTGCCGTGGATGATCAGGTTATCTATTCCAAATATGCAGGAACAGAAGTAAAATTAGACGGTGAGGATTATATCATCGTAAGACAGAGTGACATCTTAGCAGTAGTAAAATAAGAAATTTGACAAAAATTGAAATAGATCAGGAGGAATGCAATTATGGCAAAGGAAATTAAATTTGGCGCAGAAGCCAGAGCAGCATTGGAAAAAGGCGTAAATCAGCTGGCAGATACCGTTCGTGTTACATTGGGACCGAAAGGAAGAAATGTGGTACTGGATAAACCATACGGAGCTCCGCTCATCACAAACGATGGTGTGACCATCGCAAAAGAGATTGAGCTGGAAGATTCTTTTGAGAATATGGGAGCTCAGCTGATCAAAGAAGTGGCTTCTAAGACCAACGATGTAGCTGGTGATGGAACAACAACCGCTACCGTACTGGCTCAGGCTATGGTTCATGAAGGAATGAAGAACCTGGCAGCAGGCGCAAATCCAATCATTCTGAGAAAAGGAATGAAGAAAGCGACCGACACAGCTGTGGAAGCTATCTCAAAGATGAGCAAAACCATCAACGGAAAAGCTCAGATTGCCAATGTAGCAGCAATTTCTGCAAGCAGCGAAGAGGTTGGAGAGCTTGTGGCAGACGCCATGGAAAAAGTATCCAAAGACGGTGTTATCACTGTAGAAGAATCCAAGACCATGCACACAGAGCTGGATCTGGTAGAAGGTATGCAGTTTGACAGAGGATATATTTCCGCATATATGTCCACAGACATGGAGAAAATGGAAGCTACTCTGGAAGATCCATACATTCTGATCACAGACAAGAAGATCAGCAATATCCAGGAACTGCTTCCTCTGCTGGAAAAAGTGGTACAGTCCAACGCAAAACTGCTCATCATCGCTGAGGATGTGGAAGGTGAAGCGCTGACCACATTGATCGTAAACAAACTGAGAGGAACCTTCCAGGTAGTGGCTGTGAAAGCACCTGGATATGGCGACAGAAGAAAAGAAATGCTTCAGGATATCGCTATTCTGACCGGCGGACAGGTTGTATCTGACGAACTGGGTCTGGATCTGAAAGAAGTTGAGATGTCTCAGCTTGGACGTGCGAAATCTGTGAAGGTTGCAAAAGAGAGCACAGTCATCGTAGATGGACTGGGTGCAAAAGAAGAGATTGCAAACAGAGTGGCTCAGATCCGTACACAGATTGAAGAGACCAAATCTGATTTCGATCGTGAAAAACTTCAGGAGAGACTTGCAAAACTGGCAGGCGGTGTTGCAGTAATCCGTGTAGGTGCAGCGACAGAGACAGAGATGAAAGAAGCAAAACTGCGTCTGGAAGATGCTCTGGCAGCTACCAAGGCAGCCGTTGAAGAAGGTATTATCGCAGGAGGCGGTTCCGCATATATCCACGCATCCAAAGAAGTTGCCAAGTTGGCGGCAGGACTGGAAGGCGATGAGAAGACCGGTGCAAATATCATTCTGAAAGCACTGGAAGCTCCGCTGTATCACATCGCAGCAAATGCAGGACTGGAAGGCTCTGTGATTATCAATAAAGTAAAAGAGTCTGAGCCAGGAATTGGTTTTGATGCTCTGAAAGAAGAATATGTTGATATGATCGAGAAAGGTATTCTGGATCCGGTAAAAGTTACCAGAAGTGCATTGCAGAATGCGACAAGCGTGGCATCTACACTGCTGACAACAGAGTCTGTAGTTGGAATTATCAAGGAAGATGCTCCGGCAGCAGCGGCAGGCAATCCAGGCATGGGTATGATGTAATAGGAAAGTAATTACATTAGATGTGTGACGATTGAATGAAAATAGGGAATGTTGTTTTGCAGCATTCCCTATTTTGTGTTACACTAAGAGAAAATCCAGAAAGTGTGGAGGAAAGTAAGATGGGTGATTTATACGCAGAATGTCTTGTGAAAAAGGAAAGGAGTATGAAAGACCTGGCTGTCAAATGCGGTTCGATCGCGCTGGTTGTGATTTTACTGTGGTTCAGCATCTTTGCCATGATTTTTCTGCTCCCCGTAGCGATTGTGGCAGGATGCCTGGTCTATTTTTTTGTTTTCCCGCGAACAGATATTGAGTATGAATATTTGTATGTGAATGGAGAACTGGACGTGGATGTTGTCATGGCAAAAAAGAAGAGAAAAAAAGTCAACACCTTCGATCTGAATCAGACTGATCTTGTGGCACCGCTGAACTCACGGCGCATGGAGTATTATAATGGAAATACCAGGCTGAAAGTTCTGGATTATTCCTCTGGAAACGCGGATGCCAAGCGTTACGGAATGATTACTTCTGTGAATCAGCAGAACTGTAAAGTGATTTTGGAGCCGGATGAAAATATGATTAATATGATGAAAAAAACTGCTCCTTCGAAAGTTTTTACGGATTGACACTGCTGTGGTTTTTTGTTACACTAGGGAACAATAACACGAAAAAAAGAATACAAGGGAGGAAAAACAATGGGTACTATTATCGGCGAGGGCATTACTTTTGATGATGTATTGTTAGTTCCTGCATATTCAAAAGTGATACCGAATCAGGTAGATGTTTCCACTTATTTGACAAAGAAGGTAAAACTGAACATTCCTATGATGAGTGCTGGAATGGACACGGTAACCGAGCATCGTATGGCAATTGCCATGGCCAGACAGGGCGGTATTGGTATCATTCATAAGAACATGTCAATTGAGGCTCAGGCTGATGAGGTGGACAAGGTAAAACGTTCTGAGAATGGTGTTATCACAGATCCATTTTTCTTATCACCGGAACATACATTGAAAGATGCAAATGATTTGATGGCAAAATTCCGTATCTCAGGAGTTCCGATCACGGAAGGCAGAAAACTGGTGGGTATCATCACAAACCGTGACCTGAAATTCGAGGAGGATTTCACCAAAAAGATCAAAGAATCCATGACCTCAGAGGGACTGATTACTGCAAAAGAGGGAATTACCCTGGAGGAAGCCAAGAAAATTCTGGCAAAGGCGAGAAAAGAGAAATTACCCATTGTTGATGATGACTATAATTTAAAAGGCCTGATTACAATCAAAGATATTGAGAAGCAGATCAAATATCCTCTCTCAGCAAAAGATTCTCAGGGACGTCTGCTCTGCGGAGCTGCTGTGGGAATCACGTCTAACGTCCTTGCGAGAGTGGACGCATTGGTGAAAGTCAATGTGGATGTGATTGTGATCGATTCTGCTCATGGACATTCAGAAAATATTCTGAGAACAGTCCGTGAGATCAAGGCAGCTTATCCGGATCTGCAGGTAATCGCTGGAAACGTAGCCACAGGCGAGGCGACAAAAGCCCTGATTGAGGCTGGAGTGGACGCTGTAAAAGTAGGTATCGGACCTGGTTCCATCTGTACTACCCGTGTGGTTGCCGGTATCGGTGTACCGCAGATTACGGCTGTAATGGATTGTTACGAAGCGGCAAAAGAGTATGGAATTCCGATCATTGCAGATGGAGGAATCAAGTATTCCGGAGATATCACAAAAGCGATTGCCGCAGGAGCCAGCGTATGTATGATGGGAAGTATCTTCGCCGGCTGCGACGAGAGCCCGGGAACTTTCGAATTGTACCAGGGAAGAAAATACAAAGTGTATCGTGGAATGGGATCAATTGCAGCTATGGAAAACGGAAGCAAGGATCGTTATTTCCAGGAAGGTGCTAAGAAACTGGTTCCAGAAGGTGTGGAAGGCCGTGTGGCATATAAGGGACAGGTGGAAGACACTGTATTCCAGCTGATCGGCGGTCTGCGCTCTGGAATGGGATACTGCGGTGCAGAAAATATCGAGAAACTTCAGAAGACAGGCAGATTCATCAAGATTTCTTCTGCTTCTCTGAAAGAGTCTCATCCTCATGACATCCATATCACCAAAGAGGCACCAAACTATACGATTGAAGAATAAGAGAAAAAGATCAGGCGGGGCATTCCACATGACTGTGGAATGGCCTGCTTTATCGCATTATGGGGCAGGAAAATATGACGAGTCCAAAAAGGAGAACTACCAGAAAGAGGAGCGGGGGATCCTCAGAGAGAAAAACTACATATCAAAGATCGAGAAGCAGTTCTTCCAGAAGGCGAAAGAAAAAAGAGAACAATTTTCGCTGGGTTATTGTGGGATGCCTGGTTCTGCTGGTACTGTTTTTTGTGAGCGGTAGAATGCTTCTGCACACAATAAGATCAGAGAACGCCTTGAGAGAAGCCTTGAGTTCGGAATATTCGGAAGATCCTCTTTTGGGGGCGCCTCCGTTGGATGTGGAGCTTTTGACAGTCAATCCTTATTCCAGGCCGGGAACTCCCCTGGAAGAAGTTAAGAATGTTGCCATTCACTATACGGCGAATCCGGGGTCCACAGCGATGAACAACAGGGACTATTTTGAAGGGCTGAAAGATAATCACTCGAATGAGGTGAGCAGCCATTTTGTGATCGGGCTGGAAGGAGAGATTGTACAGTGTATTCCCACCAACGAGATTTCCTATGCCACCAATTCCAGAAATGTGGATACCATTTCCATTGAGTGCTGTCATCCGGACGAAACCGGACAGTTCAATGAGGCGACTTACCAGTCTTTGGTAGAACTGACAGCCTATCTGTGTAACCGATTTGGTTTGGACATCGATCATGTAATCCGGCATTATGATGTGACAGGAAAAAATTGTCCCAAGTATTATGTGGAACATCCGGACGCCTGGGAACAATTGAAGTCAGACATTCAGACAAGAATGCTGGAAAAACAAAAAGAGATGGAATAAAAGCTGATTTTAGGGCTTGTCAAAAAGAAAAATGTATTGTACTATGATTATAACTGCATGACTGGCGGAAGTAGAGAAACTACAGGGAGTGCAGCTGATGAGAATGTCGACCGCCTGGGCAACCGTTTGGATTACCCAGGCGGTTTTTGTGTAATAAGCCTGGCAAGCGATCACCGTGCTTGCACGAGGTATTGCATTGATTGGAGAAGGGGAGGGATTTCTCCTATCCGATTGTAACAATTATTTTAAACAGTGAAAGGAGAATCAAAGATGAAGATGTTATCGTTGGCCGAAGAATTGCAGAAAAATTCATACCCTGGAAGAGGTATTATTCTGGGAAGATCCAAGGACGGCACCAAAGCTGTGGCAGCTTACTTTATTATGGGAAGAAGTGAAAACAGCCGGAATCGAATTTTTGTGGAGGACAAAAAGGGAATCCGCACACAAGCTTTTGATCCTTCCAAACTGACTGACCCCAGTCTGATTATCTATGCACCGGTCCGTGTGTTGGGTAATAAGACGATTGTGACAAATGGAGACCAGACGGATACGATTTACGAGGGAATGGACCGCCAGCTGACTTTTGAACAGTCTTTGAGAAGCAGAGAGTTTGAACCGGATGCTCCGAATTATACCCCGAGAATTTCTGGAATTATGCATGTGGAGAATGGAAAATACAGCTATGCCATGTCTATTTTGAAGAGCAATAACGGAAGTCCGGACTCCTGTAACCGTTTTACCTTTGCGTACGAGAACTGTGCGGCGGGTGAAGGACATTTTATCCACACTTACCAGCATGATGGAGATCCGCTTCCAAGTTTTGAGGGAGAACCTAAACTGGTGGAAATTCCAGACGATATGGATGCATTTGTGAATCTTCTCTGGGAGAACTTAAATGAGGAGAATAAAGTTTCTCTGTTTGTACGGTATATTGATATCGCTACAGGAACCTATGAAACCAAGATTGTGAACAAGAATCAGTGAGGAGTGAATGACATGAAAGAATTAGCGTTGAAATATGGATGTAACCCAAATCAGAAACCTTCCAGAATCTATATGGCAGACGGCGGGGAACTTCCGATTAAAGTTCTCAGCGGAAAGCCGGGATATATCAATTTTCTGGATGCTTTTAACGGCTGGCAGCTGGTTCGCGAGTTGAAAAAAGCGACAGGTCTTCCGGCGGCAACTTCCTTTAAACACGTGTCACCGGCAGGTGCGGCTGTGGGACTTCCCTTAAGTGAGACATTGGCAAAAATTTACTGGGTGGATGATCTGGGAGAGCTCTCTCCGCTGGCGTGTGCCTATGCAAGAGCAAGGGGCGCAGACAGAATGTCTTCTTTTGGTGATTTTATTGCGCTGTCTGATGAGTGTGACAAAGACACTGCGATGCTGATCAAGAGAGAGGTCAGTGACGGAGTCATTGCTCCTGGATATTCCAAAGAGGCACTTGAGATTTTAAGCCAGAAGAAAAAAGGAAACTATAATGTCATTGAGATCGATCCGGATTATGTACCGGCTCCTCTTGAGCACAAAGAAGTGTTTGGAGTTACATTCGAACAGGGCAGACAGGAACTTCCCATCGATGATGAGTTGCTCTCCAATATCGTGACAGAGAACAAAGAATTGAATGAGGAAGCAATCCGGGATCTGAAGATTTCTCTGATTACTTTGAAATACACTCAGTCAAATTCCGTATGTTTTGTGAAAGACGGACAGGCAATCGGAATCGGCGCTGGCCAGCAGTCCCGTGTACATTGTACACGTTTGGCGGGACAGAAAGCTGACAATTGGTTCCTGCGTCAGTGCCCGAAAGTCATGAACCTGCCATTCAGGGATGACATTAAGAGAGCAGAGAGAGATAATGCAATTGATGTTTATATCGGCGAAGAGTACATGGACGTGCTGGCTGACGGCGCATGGGAAAAAGTATTCACTGAGAAGCCGGAAGTGTTCACAAGAGAAGAGAAGAGAGCATGGCTGGATCAGATGACCGGCGTGACACTGGGATCGGATGCCTTCTTCCCGTTCAGCGACAACATTGAGCGGGCACATAAGAGCGGTGTAAAATATATTGCAGAGCCGGGTGGATCTGTGAGAGATGATCTGGTGATCGATACCTGTAACAAATATGGAATGGTTATGGCCTTTACCGGCATTCGCCTGTTCCATCATTAAAAACATAAATACAAGAGGGAATCCTGCTGTCGGGCGGGATTCCCTCTTGTTCATAAAAACTCTTTTCAATCCATTTCCAGTTTTTTATCCAATGTATGGAGGCAGATCAGATAATAAAGGATACCCAGAACCAGATTCAGGCACACAATAATTCCCATGCCTCGGTTCATCCAGGCAAGAATTTCTCTTGCAGAAGCCAGACCGTTGTCAGCGGTGAGAGTTAAGAAAGGGGTGGTAAACAGGGGCAGGATAACGATGAAGGCCAGGATCTGGTTGACTAGGTATAGAAGTATATACCCTCCAATACATCCCATGATCCGGTGTCCGTGAAAGAAACTTCCAATAGCAACTGCACAGTACACCATCAGACAAGAGGTAAGGATTTCTGTGATAATCACAATACCGCAGATCAGAACGGTCTGGACAGTGAGTTTCTGGGAAAGGGCGTGAAAGAATTCGCCAAATTCCTGATCAAAAAGGATCACTGAGGCCAGAAGGACAAGCAGGTAATCCAGGAATACCCAGAGAGCGCCGCACAGGAATTTGGAGAAAACCAGGCTGCCGGCTTTTACCGGAAGAGTATTGGTCAGATATCCTTCATCGGAATAGAGGCTGCGGTAGTAGGATACTCCCAGATAGATATTGGTAAAGACAGTGACCACGCAGATCATGATTAGAACAGTCGTGGCATAAATGCCGGACACAATATTATCAAAGGGCCGGATTCCGAGAATGTGCATAACTGCAAAACTCAGAAAAGAGAAAAACAAAATAGCAGCGTGTACGACAAGAAGAATCGGAGAGACTCTTCGAAGATCATATTTCAGTAATTTTTTTAGCATTGAAATACCTCCCGGAACAATTCATCTACAGATTTTTTCTTGACGAAACGGATTGCCTCCACAGAGTCATGGAGCAGTACTTTCCCGTCTTTCAGGAATATGACTTCATCCAGAATATTTTCCACGTCTGAGATCAGGTGAGTGGAAATTAAGATGGTTGCATGTTCGTCATAGTTGTTCAGTATCGTGCTTAGAATATAATCTCTGGAAGCGGGGTCTACACCGGCAATGGGTTCATCCAGGCAGTAGAGGCGGGCCTGGCGGCTCATGACCAGAACCAGCTGCACCTTCTCCTGAGTTCCTTTGGACAGAGAGCCGATGCGGGAGTCTGTGGACAGCCCAAGTTTTGTCAGCATGGATACTGCCCGGGAACGGTCAAAATCCGGATAGAAATCGGAAAAATAATTCAGATATTCACAGATCTTACGGTTACGGTCCAGATAAGTCCGTTCCGGCAGATAAGAAATCAGTGATTTGGTCTTTGGCCCGGGAGACATGCCGTCTATGAGCAGCTGACCGTCTGAGATGGTCAAAAGCCGATTGATCATTTTCATCAGTGTGGATTTTCCACTGCCGTTTGGCCCCAGTAATCCAATTATTTTTCCGGAATCTAATTTCAGATTAATGTGATCCAACGCTTTCTTGGCACCGTATTTTTTTGAGAGATTTTTACATTCCAGAATGGTACTCATTGGTCATCCTCCTTTTGAATTTTTTCGATCAATGCCAGAATTTCTTTCTTTTGAAATCCCATCTGACTCATTTTATCGAGAAAGTCATGGATTCTTGCGAAAGCAAGTTCTTCCTTCATTTTTTCAATCATATGAATATCCTCCGTAATAAAACGTCCGCTGGTTCTCTGAGAATGGAGCAGACCGCTCCGTTCCAGTTCAGAGAGTGCTTTTTGCATGGTATTGGGGTTGACGGATGCCTCAGCGGCCAGATCCCGGACAGAAGGAAGCCGGTCGCCGGGCTGGTAGAGTCCGGAAATGATATCGAGCTGAATATGTTCGATGATCTGGGTATATATGGGAAGGTTGGAATCCAGTTTCCATGGCATCTTAAAATCTCCTTTCTGTACTGATGTATTATTGTACTAAGTGATTAATACAATAATACATATAGAGAAAGAATTTGTCAACAGGGTTTTCAAAAAAATTTTTCTGGGGTATAATAAGGAACAGATGTCTTGAAAGAGAGGTTTCGTATGGAACAGAAAAAACGGCTGCCTGTGCGCGGGGAGATCTGCGGACAGGACAAATGGAAAATCGAAGATTTATTTGCCACAGAGGAAGAGTGGGAGAGAGAATACCATCAGACAGAATGTGGATTGGGAGAATATAAGAAATACCAGGGAAAGCTTTGCGGTACACCGCAGCTTTTGTGTGAAGGGCTGGTGGAGATGAATCGTCTTCAGCAGCATCTGGAACGTCTCTATGTCTATGCGAATCAGCGGTATCACGAGGATACCGGAAACGGGCATTTTCAGCAGCTTGCGGGGAGAGTACAGAACCTGATGGTGAAAGCAAACAGCACCTTTGCTTTTGTGGAACCAGAGCTTATGAATCTGTCAGAGGAAGCATTTGCGGAATATCTGAGAGAGGAGAAGGGGCTGGAACTGTACCAGAGGTATGTCCATGAAATCTCTCGGATGAGAGAGCACGTTCTGTCTCCGGAGATGGAAGATGTTCTGGCACAGGTGTCACAGATCTCAGATGGGCCGGAGAATATTTTCTCCATGTTTAACAATGCAGATGTGAAATTCGGAACGATCAAAGATGAGAATGGTGAAGAGACAGAGCTGACACATGGACGTTACGCACAGTTTCTGGAGAGTGAAGACCGCACGGTGAGAAAGGCAGCTTTTGAGAGACTGTATGAGGTGTATGGTCAGTTTCAGAATACCCTGGCAGCAACCTTTGAGGCGAATGTCAAACAGGCAGGCTTCTTTGCCAGGATGAGAAAATACCCGTCCGCGCGGGCTGCTGCCCTGGATGGGGGAAATATACCGGAAAGCGTCTATGACGGTCTTCTGGAGGCTGTGCATGGCCATCTGGATTCCATGTACCGGTATGTAAAATTACGAAAGCGAGCTCTCGGTGTGGAGACACTTCATATGTATGATCTGTATACACCACTGGTCAGACAGCAGAAGAAAAAATATTCTTTTGAGGAGGCCAAGCAGACAGTGCTGGAGGGGCTGTCAGTACTGGGAGAGGATTATCAGGCGCTTCTGCGGGAAGGATTTGAGAAGGGATGGATTGATATCTACGAAAACCAAGGAAAGAGAAGCGGGGCTTATTCCTGGGGGGCTTATGGAACGCATCCCTATGTTCTTCTGAACTATAACGGATCCTTGAATCATGTCTTTACTCTTGCCCACGAGATGGGACATGCGATTCACAGCTGGTATTCTGATCACGCGCAGCCTTACCCCTACGCAGGGTATCGGATTTTTGTGGCGGAGGTGGCATCAACCTGTAATGAATCTTTGCTTATTCACTGGATGCTGCAGCACGCAAAAAGCCGTGAGGAGAAAGCTTATCTGGTAAATTATTTTCTGGAACAGTTCAGGACAACCGTGTTCCGCCAGGCGATGTTTGCAGAGTTTGAGAAGATGGTCCATGAGAAATGCGCATTGTCCGGAAGCTTGACTGCGGATGTGCTGTGCAGTCTGTATCTGGATCTGAACAGAACTTATTTTGGTGAGGGAATGGAGATTGACCCGCAGATTGCTCTGGAGTGGTCAAGAATTCCACATTTTTATACACCTTTTTATGTATATCAGTATGCGACCGGCTTCTCGGCGGCGATCGCCATCAGCCAGAAGATTTTAAATGGCGAGAAGGGAATTGTGGAAAAGTATAAAGAGTTTCTGAGTGGCGGAAGTTCCAAAGATCCAGTGGATCTTCTGAAAATCTGCGGTGTGGATATGACCAGCCCGGTTCCGGTTTCTGAAGCGCTGGAAATGTTTGACCGGTATCTGGATGAGATGGAAAAACTCATACAGTGAATTTACGAAAGAAAAAAATTCTGTCATGAGAGGAAAATTATGGATAAACGCAAGCGGAGATATCCGAGTACGACCAATAGTTTCAATGTCAGAAGAAGATCAAAAATGGCATCACAGAGCCGAGCCGCAAGGACGGCTCTGGCAAGGCAAAAAGCTGTGGAGGCGCGCAAGAGAAGAATTGCGGCTGCCAGGCACAGAGAACTTGTGATAAATGAGAAAAAGAAAAAAAGCAGAAGAAAAAAGATTGCTGTCTACGGAGGAATTTTGCTGGGGATTTTGCTACTTCTGGGGATTCAGGAGATCCTCAGAAAGGAAATTCCCCAGGTGGATTTTCTTGTGGAAGCGCTGGAGCCCCCGAAGGATTCTTACTCGATTAATGAGACCTGTGAATCTTACCGGGAGACGGTGACAGAGATGGCAAGAGATTATGATATGGAAGACTATGTGGATCTGATTCTCGCAGTGATGATGCAGGAAAGCGCAGGACAGATGGTGGACATCATGCAGTCTTCAGAGGGCCAGTTTAACACCCGGTATCCAAGGGAGCCCGATGGAATCACCGACACACAGTATTCCATTGAGTGCGGCATTCTGGAACTTAAGCATGCCTTAAGAGAAGTGAACTGTTCCGGGCCTGAGGACATCCAGGATATTGAGATTGCATTGCAGGCGTATAATTTTGGCACAGGGTATCTGCATTACATGGAGGAGGAAGGGCTGGATCAGTGGAGTGTGCGAAGCGCACAGAGCTATGCGAAAAAAGTCTGCGGAGGAAGAAAGCGCTCCGAGAGTGATCCGCTCAGAAAAACGGCGGGTATCTGGGATTATGGAGATCAGTACTATCCGGAGCATGTGCTTCGGTATTATCCGGAAGCTTAGAAAAAAATAAAATTTTCTCTTGACTTTCAATGGGAAATCCAGTATTATAATTAGGCAAGCCCAAGGACATGGGAATGCCGAATGCGATAGTGGCGTAGTTGGTAACGCGCGACCTTGCCAAGGTCGAGACCGCGGGTTCGAGCCCCGTCTATCGCTCTGAAAAAAGCTGTCGTCATTGTTTGACGGCAGCTTTTTGTGTTGGGAGATGATTTCACAAAGAGAAAACATCTCCCGACAGAGGGATATCATTTTTTCATCTGATAAGCGATGAGGGCCAGATTCCAGTATCCCTGTTTGTTGAGCTCTCGCTCAAATTCATGGATTTTTTTTACGCAGGCTTCGGGAAGTTCTGCGATTTTGCAGCTGCAGATTTCTGCAGTATTTTTTTCTGACAAAATTCTCCCTCCTTAGTTCAAGCTGTCTGTCTCAGATTTCATATTTCCATAGAAGGTAATCAGATAGAGACCGCACAGTCCGACCAGACCATAGATGATTCGTGAAAACCAGGACATTTTACCGAAGAGGAAGGAGACCAGGTTGAAGTCCAAAAAGCCAATCAGTCCCCAGTTCACCGCACCGATAATGGCAATGGTCAAAGCAAAATAGCCTAAAAATTTATTCCCCATAATTCACCATCCTTTCTTGCATAGTATGTGAATTATGGGGAAAATTATTCGAAAAAGAAATGTTTATTGTTCGGCGATCTGGATGATCTGTGTATCCACATCTTCGTTGAAAGAGTAGGCTTCCGATAATTCCATGGTCACATCGGAAGTATCTTTCAGCTCAAAGGACTGGCAGACCGAGACGGTCTCGCCGGCAGGAATCTCTGCCATATAATTGTCCATCTCTGTGTTGTGATCCACTGGGAATGCGGCGCTGCAGGTCTCACCGTTTTGCATCGCGCGAAGAGAGACATTTACCATAGGCTGGGAAGCCTCGTCAGAATTGTTTGTATAATTGTAATATACCAGCAGACATTGATTGCCGCTGTAGTCTTCTGACAATTCATAGCGGTCGTAGACCAGTGTGAAATTATCACAGGTGTAGTTGAGAACACCGTCATCACTGGAAGACGGATCTGAACTTTCGGTTCCGGAATCACCGGCAGTGCCGTCGGACTCCAGAGAGTTCAGGTTTTCTTCGGATTCTTCCAGCTCTGTGGTGAAGGCACCGAAATTCGCAGTGATCACGTTGATCGTATCTTCGTTGACCTCTGTGATGATCCAGTTTCCATTCTCCTTCTCGCAGGGGTATTTGATGGTTGTGGTGGTCAGAGTGTCCGGGAGATCCTTTGCTTTCTCCGTGAGGATCTCGGAGAGCAGTTCTTCATTCTGGGCGGGAGTCATATCTCCTCCTGTGAATAACTGCTGCATACCGGACCGGAAAAATTCGCTGATTGCTTCCTTGTAGGTCTCGGTTCCATCGAAATAAGTGATTTTGGCAGTTACTGTTGCAGAAGTGTTCTTGAAATCCAGTCCGGTGATTTCATAACTCATCTTCTCGTTGACTGCCTGAAAAAAAGTTTGGTAGGAATCCACGTTCAGACGATTGTTTTCCAGATCACCCAGATCCTGGTTTTTCACACAGGAGGCCATTCCGTCCACATTAAAAGCCTGGGCGTAATCCAGGAAACGTGAGACTTCTTTTTTCGGCTGTTCCCTGAGATAAATATAGTACCCGGCTCCGCTCAGACCGGCGATGAGCAGAAGGATTATGAGAACAAGAATGGGGGCGCGGGACTTTTTTTTCTTGAGAGTTTCGGTATTTTCAGATATCTCTGTTGTTTTTTTCATAAGTTCCTCCATTTTGCTGTAAACTAAAAAACAAGTTTCTTATTTTGCCGTCCGGGGAGATCCCGCAGACCGGCAAGGTGTGTATATTATAGCAGATTTCCCGGATTAGGGCAAATTTTGATTTACGTAAAGGGACAGCAGCAGTATAATATAGGAAGATACGAATGACGGAGGAAAAAGATGAGCAGACAAGAACGAGAGACTATAGTGTCAGAGTATGACGGATTAGAGCTATCTGTGTTAAACGTAATTCCGAAAGAGGGAAGACAGATCTGTGGGGTTCTTCAGCTGGTGCACGGCATGTGTGAGTATAAGGAGAGGTATCTGCCTTTCATGAAGTATATGGCGAAACATGGTTATATCTGTGTCATCCATGATCAACGGGGACATGGCGGGAGCGTGAATTCCAGGGAAGATCTGGGATATTTCTATGGCGGCGGGGCAAAGGCTGTGGTAGAAGATATTCATCAGATCACGCTGTTGCTTCGGGAACGGTACCCCAATCTGCCTCTGATTTTGTTTGGACACAGTATGGGTTCCCTGGCAGTGCGGGCGTTTCTCAGAAAATATGACCATCTCATTGATATGTTGATTGTCTGTGGATCTCCCAGCAGGAACAGGGCGGTTATTTTCGGAAAATTGATTGTGCAGATACAGAAGATGATTTTCGGAAGCCGTCACCGCAGCCGTCTTCTGGAGACGTTGACATTCGGAAGTTATGCCGCGAAATTTCCAAAAGAAGCACACCATTGCTCCTGGATTTGCACGGATCAGCTGGTGGTGAAGGAATATGAGGATTCACAGCTGTGCGGATTTACATTTACAGTGGATGGCTATGCAGGACTTTTCCAATTGATGCAGGAGACATACAGCAAGAGAGGATGGCAGTGCACCAGGCCGGATATGCCCATTCTCTTTGTGGGTGGAGCAGAAGATCCCTGCATAGGGAACACACGTAAATTTGCGGCGGCGGTGAACCATATCCGTTCCCGGGGATATGAAAATGTCCGGGGAAAGCTGTATCCGGGGCTGCGCCATGAAATTCTTAATGAACCGTGCAAGGAAAAGATATACCGGGATCTGGCAGGATATATCAAAAAACAGGATTTATCAGACAGAATGAAGACTTCCGAGGGAGTCTTTAATTGTGGCGGAAAAACAGGAATAAAATAAGAAAAACAGTCAATACTCTGGAAAACACAGGCAAGGAGGATGGAAGTTTGAAAAGAAAACAAATGTTTTTCCTTCTGTTCTTGGCCGGATGCCTTTTGTTTTCCGGATGTGGACAGAAGAAAGAGAATCAGGTAGAAGGGGAGCTGGTGTTGACCAGTTCTCCTTTTTTGGCGGATATCTTGAATTTACAGGGGGATTTTGTTATCATGTAAGCTGACTATGGAACATTTACGAAAGGAAGAAATGACATAAATTTCTTCGGGAGAGGACTATGAGGAAGTTATTAATCTATCTGAAAGGATATTATAAGGAAGCAGTGCTTGCGCCTCTGTTTAAGATGCTGGAGGCGAGCTTTGAATTGGTTGTCCCTCTGGTGATGGCGAATATCATTGATGTGGGAATCCGCAGCCAGAATGAGCTTTATATCTGGAAAATGTGTACTGTGATGATTTTTCTGGGAATTATCGGATTGGTGTGTTCCGTGACCGCCCAGTATTTTTCTGCCAAAGCGGCGATGGGATTCAGCACAGCTCTGCGCAGGAGCCTGTTTGTGCATATTAATTCTCTCTCATACAGGGAGCTGGATTTGCTGGGAACACCTACGCTGATTACGAGAATCACCAGCGATGTCAATCAGGCACAGACCGGAGTGAATCTGGTATTGCGTCTGTTTCTGCGCTCGCCGTTTATCGTGGCAGGCGCAGTGATTATGTCCTTTACGATTAATGTAAAAATTGCTCTGATTTTTGTGATAGCCGTCCCACTGATCTCATTGGTGATCTATCTGATTATGAAAGCTACTGTTCCGATTTATAAAGAAGTACAGAAGTATCTGGACCGGATTTCGAGGCTTACCAGAGAAAATCATGTGGGTGTCCGGGTGATCCGTGCCTTTGGCAGACAGAAAGAGGAGACCGAGGATTTCGAGAAGAATAACGAGTGGTACACCAAAATTCAGATTTCCGCCGGAAAGATTTCTGCTCTCTTGAATCCGGCGACGTATGTGATTATGAATCTGGCGATTGTGGCGATTCTCTGGTCTGGCAGTATTCAAGTGAATGTGGGGAATATCACACAAGGTGAAGTGGTCGCTCTGGTAAATTACATGACGCAGATTCTGACAGCTCTTCTGGCCTTGGCGAATTTGATTGTGGCAGTCACAAAAGCTACCGCATCCGGAGCCAGACTCAATGAGGTGTTTGCAATTCAGCCGTCCATGAATGATGAGGGAAATATGCCTCAGGAGATAGGAAGAGGGCATGACCGGGTTCAATTTCAAAATGTGACTTACACCTACGCGGGGGCTTCAGCTCCTGCTCTTGAGAACATTTCCTTTGAAGTGAAAGCCGGTGAGACGGTGGGGCTGATCGGAGGAACCGGATCCGGGAAATCGACTCTGATCAATCTGATTCCAAGATTTTATGATAGAGACAGCGGATGTGTTCAGGTGGACGGAGTTCCGGTGGAAAGATATCCATTCTGGCAGCTGCGCAGCAAGATTGGCATGGTTCCCCAGCATGCGGTGCTGTTTAAGGGAACGGTCCGTGAGAATATGCAGTGGGGAAAATCTGACGCCACGGATGAAGAGATCTGGGCTGCTCTGCGGATTGCGCAGGCAGATGAATTTGTGAAAGAGAAAAAGGGAGGCCTGGACAGTCTCATATCCCAGGGAGGAACGAACTTATCTGGCGGACAGCGGCAGAGGCTTACCATTGCGAGGGCTCTGGTGGGGAGACCGGAGATTTTGATTATGGATGACAGTGCTTCCGCCCTGGATTTCGCCACAGACGCGGCGCTGCGCCATGCAATTCGAAAAGAGACGGAGCAGATGACGGTATTTATTGTGTCGCAGAGGGCTTCCTCTATTAGACAGGCAGACCGGATTTTGGTTCTCGATGATGGAAAACTGGTAGGAAACGGAACACATGCATTTCTGTTTGATACCTGTGAAGTATACCGGGAGATCTGCCTGTCACAGATGACGGAACAGGAGGTGGGAAGAGCGTGAAGCATCGGGAGACAATCCAAAAAGTTCTCGGGTTGATCCGGCCATATCGATGGAAAGTGATTGCCATGCTGATTTTAGCGGCTGTGACAGTGGCTCTGACTTTGTACACACCGATCTTGATTGGAGACGCTGTGGATCAGATTGTGGGACCGGGAGAAATTTTTACAGTTAGACTGATTCGCATTCTTCTCTGTATGGGAGTGGTGATTCTGATCACAGCATTTGCCCAGTGGCTGATGAATCTTCTCACAAACCAGGTCACTTACTGGGTGGTTCAGGATATTCGGAGCCGGGCCTTTGAACATCTGCAGAAAGTTCCGGTCAGTTATCTGGATCAGAATCAGCCAGGAGATATTCTGAGCCGGATTGTGACAGATGTGAGCCAGTTCTCAGATGGACTGCTGATGGGTTTTACCCAGCTGTTCACAGGTGTTCTCACAATCCTGGGAACCATTGGCTTTATGATTTCCATCAATGGAAAGATCACGATTCTGGTTATTTTACTGACACCGGTTTCTCTGTTTGTAGCCAGTTTTATTGCGGGGAGAACCTATCAGATGTTTCATCTTCAGTCAGAAAAGCGCTCTTCGATGACTTCTCTGGTGGAAGAGCTTGTGGGAAATCAGAAAGTTGTGCAGGCATTTTCCTACGAGGAGAAAGCTTTGGAACGTTTTGATTCTATTAATGAGGAATTGAGAACCTGTGGAATCCGGGCGTTGTTCTTCTCATCGATTACGAATCCATGTACCAGATTTGTGAATGGCCTTGTGTACACAGGTGTGGGGATCTTCGGGGCGTTCACCGTCATCGGAGGAGGAATGACAGTCGGTCAGCTCACCAGCTTTTTGAATTATGCGAACCAGTATACGAAACCCTTCAACGAGATTTCCGGTGTGTCTACAGAGCTGGAGAGTGCTCTGGCCAGTGCCAAGAGAATTTTCGATTTTATTGAGACACCTGTGGAGAGTCCGGATGCGGAGGATGCACAGGTACTCAGTCAGGTAGATGGAAGCCTGGAAGTGGATCAGGTCTCTTTTTCTTACCGTCCGGATACCACTTTACTTGAGAATATTTCCATCAAAGTGAAACCAGGGCAAAGAATTGCCATTGTGGGTCCCACTGGATGTGGAAAGACTACGATGATTAATCTGCTTATGCGGTTTTATGATGTGGATGCAGGGGAGATACGGATCAGCGGAAAACCTGTGAAGAAAATCACCCGGGACAGTCTTAGACGCAGTTTTGGAATGGTGCTCCAGGAAACCTGGCTGAAGACGGGAACCATTCGGGAGAACATTGCGTATGGAAAGCCGGATGCATCCATGGAAGAGATTATCCAGGCAGCGAAGGAGGCGCATGCCCACAGCTTTATTAAGCGTCTTCCCAAGGGATATGATACGGTGATCGCGGAAGATGGCGGAAATATTTCCCAGGGGCAGAAGCAGCTGCTTTGCATCGCGAGGGTGATGCTGATGCATCCGCCGATGCTGATTCTGGATGAGGCTACCTCATCCATCGATACAAGAACAGAAATTCGCGTACAGGAAGCATTTGCCAAATTGATGGAAGGAAGGACCAGTTTTATTGTGGCACATCGACTGTCTACCATTCAGGGGGCAGATTTGATTTTAGTTATGAAAGATGGTAATATCATAGAACAGGGCAGACATGAGGAATTGCTGGAGAGACAAGGGTTCTACGCATATCTGTATGAGAGCCAGTTCTCGGCTTCCTGACAGGCCTGAAATAAGAACAGAAAGGCAGAGAGAGTATGAAAAATCCGAAATTTTCTTATATTATCCGTGCGATCTGCGGAGTTTACCTTCTTTGGATTGTCTGGGATTTTGCCAACGCGTTCCTGAAAGGAGAGAACCTTTCTTTGCTCATGATCATCGCTGCGATCGCATTTGCGTTCTTCGGAATCGTCTTTGTGATTACAGGTATCCGGGGATGGATGCGAGTGAACAAGGAACAAAAAGAAGAAGCAGAGAATCCTTCAAAGGAACAGGAGCAGCCGAAGAAAGAGGAGCCTTCTGGTGCAGGTCATGGCATGTCTTTGAGCGAGCGCGCGAATTTGGTGAAGAGCCTGGGAAAGGTGGAAGAAACAGAGGATAAGAAGGAAGAAGAGCGTTAGAAGAAAAACTGCTGTATCGATGGAAAATATCCAAAGATGCAGCAGTTTTTTCGTGGGTTTTACATGATTTTTACATGGATTTGAGAGAGAAATGGTAGAAACTGACGTGAAAAAAAAGGAAAATAAAGATAGAGAAGCTATAGATAGTGTGGAACTGTGGGAAAGGACGGGAATATGGGAAAAAAGCTATTGTTTTTTCTGGTGAGTTTTTGTACGGTTGTTTTCATGACAGGATGCTCACAGTTAAGATATATGGGTTCTGTTCCAGAGGAGAGTCAGACGAGGATTCGAATTCTTTCGGGATCAGAAAATCAAGAGTTGGAAGAAATTATCGAGGAATGTGCAAGTCAGTCTGATGTACAGATTGAGATGGACTATAAAGGGTCAGTGGATATCATGAGAGAATTGGAGACCGGAGCAGAGAATTATGATGCGGTGTGGCCGGCGAGCAGTATCTGGCTGTCTATGGGGGATCAGCAGCATATGGTCAAGCATGAAGCCTCAGTATCTATGACGCCGGTAGTGTTTGGAATTCGTCGGAGTCTGGCAGAGGATTTGGGATTTATTGGCAAAGATGTTTCAGTGAAAGATATCCTAGAAGCGATTCGCCAGGGGAAAATGAGTTTTTGCATGACCAGTGCGACACAATCAAATTCCGGTGCCAGTGCATATATTGGGTTTTTATATGCAATGCTCGGCAAGCAGGAAAATATGACAGTGGAAGATTTGAACAGTGAGCAGCTAAAGAGTCAGGTGAAAGAATTATTGAACGGGGTCGAGAGAAGCTCTGGAAGCTCAGATTGGTTGAAAGAACTATTTCTCGAGGAAGATTATGATGCTATGGTCAATTATGAATGTCTGATGATTGATGCCAATAAAAAACTAATGGAAGAGGGAAAAGAACCTTTACAGATTATCTACCCCTATGATGGTTTGTCTATTGCAGATTCACCTCTGGGATATGTGGATCATGGCGATGCACAGAAGGAAGAGGCGTTTCTTCGCTTCCAGGAAACGCTTCTCTCAGACGAGATACAATCTCAGATTGAATCAACAGGGAGGAGAATCCGGGCAGATGGGGTGTCTGAGAAAAACCAATCTGTTTTCGACAGCGCATGGGGAATCGACACAGAAAGAATCCTGTCTCCAATACGGATGCCAGATGGGGAAGTGCTGATGCAGGCGCTTACGCTCTATCAGACTGAACTCAAAAAACCCTCTTTAAATTTATATTGCCTGGATTTTTCAGACAGTATGGCAGCAGTGGGATTAGATCAGCTGAAAGATGCCATGTCTCAGATTTTGATTCAGGACAATGCGCGGAAAAATTTGCTGCAGGCAACGGAGGGAGAAATTAATATCGCCATTTTGTTTGACGATGGCATTTTAGATATTTTGCGGGCGGATGACATTTCTGACGAGTCTATGCAAAATCTTTATGATCGGATTGCGTCCTATGACACCAGCGGAGGAACGGATATTTATAATGCAGCGGCCAGAGCACTTGAGGAAGCATCCAAATATCCGGTGGAGGAGTATACACCGGCGATTATTCTGATGACGGATGGAAAATCTTCCTATCATCCAGAGTATTTTGATCAAGCCTGGGAGAGATATGGGTTGGATATTCCAATTTTTTCCATTACTTTTGGCAGTGCAGATGAAAAACAATTGGAAGAACTGGCAGAGAAGACAGAGGGAAAAGTCTTTGACGGGACAAAAGATTTGACGGAGGCATTTCGAAGTGTGAAAGGATATAACTAAATGAAAAGACACAGATGGATAGAATGGATCAGCATCTTTTTTTCTATTTTGCTTTCTCTGTTTTTATTCTGCTTTTTATTTGTAAATTTAGAATTAGGAATGGTGTTTTCTGTTTTACCGACAGTGCTGTTTTATCTAGGATTGACTTTTCTTCTGCGGCCTGAGGAACGTATAGGAAAGATAAGGATTTCTACTCTCCCTCAAGGTGAACTGCTCCATGAAAAGCTGGATGAGGCAGGGCAGGATTATGCGCGTATGAAGGAAGCGGTGGGGAAAATCATGGATCCAGAATTGACCAAAAAGTGCAGAGAGCTTTTGAACATTGCAGAGAGTGTATTGAGATATTTGACAGAAAATCCTGAAAAGATCTCGGCAGCCCGTAAGTATATTGATTATTATCAGGAAACTGCAGCCAATGTTCTGGAACAATATGTGAAACTTCAGAATACACAGTTTGGCACTCAAAAAGCCAGGCTTTTGGAAAATACCAGGGAAACCGTACAGATTCTGTATCAAGCCTTTCAGATTCAATTTGAGAAGCTGACACAAAATGAGTTGATTGATATGGAGGCAGATATGAATTTGCTCAGACAGACTTTGGAAGAAGAAGGTTATGGGATAACGGACCGGGAGAAATGAGGTTGAATAACAATGAGAAAAAAAGCAGTAGGGCTGATTTTGCTGCTGGCAGTGATCATTTTTGTGGGGATCGCCTATACGATGAAAAAAGAAGAAAAATCTCAGATAAAAGTCAGTGGTTATGTGGGAGGGGAAAAGATTGGATTTTTGGAAGATGAGGAGGTCCTCTCTGTTTTGAGAGAGGACTATGGGTTGTCAGTGGATTATGCAAAAGCAGGTTCGTTGGATATGATGACGGCGGATCTGGAAGGGAAAAATTATCTTTTTCCGTCCAGCAGTATTGCTCTTGAGTATTATAAGGAATTGCATGGACAGCCGCTGCAAAGTGAAATTATGATGAACACACCGATCGTATTGTATTCCAGGAAGATGGTGGTGGACGCGCTGGATGCCCAGGGGCTGATTACTATTGAGGGAAATGTATGTTACATTGATATGCGGGGGCTGTTGAAGTTGATTCAGGAAAACACCAGCTGGGCGGATGTGGGACTCTCACAGCTGTACGGAACAGTATCTGTATATACTACGGATCCATGCCGCTCCAACTCAGGGAACATGTTTGCCGCACTTCTGGCGAATGTACTGAATGACGGCGAAACTCTCACTGCAGAGGATACGGAGGAAATTTTGCCACAGCTTCAGGAGATTTTTGGAAAGCTAGGTTACATGGAAGATTCTTCTGCGGATTTATTTAACCAGTTTCTGAAAATGGGAGTGGGCGCTATGCCTATGGTGGCCGGATATGAAAGCCAGCTGATTGAATATGCAGCGGAGAATCCTGATGAATATGAAAAAATAAAAGAAGATTTAGTGATGCTTTATCCAATTCCAACAATCTGGTCTTCCCATGTTTTGATCGCTTTGGACGAGAATGGTCAGAAAATGATCACAGGACTGATGGATGAAGAAATTCAAAAACTGGCCTGGAAAAGACATGGATTTCGGACAGAAACCAACGGAATAGGGAAAGATGTAGGATTATCCTGTGTGGCAGATTCAATTACGCAAGTGACCCAAGTACCAGAGTATAAAGTGATGCGGGAAATTTTTGAGGTGTTGGAGTAAACGGATGGAAAGATTTGAGAGGATTGAGAAAATAAAAAAAAGGATTAATCTTTTGGACACGCAAATGGTAATGCAGTATGGATCCGGGGTCCGGCAGGAGATTGCAGATCTTGCAGAAAATATACTCAAGCGTCTGCAAAAGCAGACATCAAAGGAGCAAGCAGGAGAACTTTTGAATAGACTGATTCATCTTGTGAGAAAGACGGAAGAAAAATTTCCTGAGGATAAAGACGGCCGGTTAAAAGGGGTATTTTGGGAAACGGGAAAAGTGCGAAAATTTCGAATGGAATTTGAGAAAAATGAAAATCAGATTGATGATTTGATGGGAAAGCTTGAAGTGATTCGGATGGAGCTATTAAAAAATATAGGGGTTTATGATGTTTTGCTTCGGGAGAATCAAGAAAACATAGAAAATTTAAGATGTTATATCCAGGCGGGGGAGGAGATGGCTGCCAGCATTCGTCAGGAACTATCACTATTTCAGGAAAATTCTTCCAAGGAAAAGCTGGGATATCTGCAAATTCAGGCAGAAAAGAAGAGGGAGCAAAGTGTCAATCAGTTGGAAAAGAAGATTATACATTTGAGAACCAGTGAAAGTATTGCTTTACAGATGGAGGCACAGATAAAACTGATGCAGAGGCAAGACAAGTTCCTTGCTGATAAGATCCAGAAAGTTGTCCAGGAGACGATTCCTCTGTGGAAAAATCGGGCATCCATGGCGATAGAAATGAGTTGGAGGGAGACTGCACAAAGGAAAGGCAAACATTTTTTCGAGGGTAGAGAAATGCTAAAGGAGGCCAGACAGACTCTTACGTCCTCTGTGGGAGAAGCGATATCTGTGCAGAAAAAAGATATAGAGATTGTAGAACAAACGCTGTCCGTCATGGGTGCCGGGCGGTGTTTGTTGATGGAATCTGAAAGAAAGAAGTAATATTTCTGAAGTTTTCCGTAATTGTATTACGCAGCGTTGCTATTTTTGATTCGGGTATGCTATAATCAAATCATGTAACCATTTTAGAAAAAGGTGGACGAAAATCATGAAAAAGATTGGAATTGTTACGGATAGCAACAGTGGAATTACACAGGACAGAGGAAGGAAGATGGGTGTAGCAGTGATTCCTATGCCTTTTTTTATTGATGAGAAATTGTATCTTGAGGGAATCACGCTCACACAGGAAGAGTTTTATCAACGTCTGGGAGAGAATGCGGAGATTTCTACTTCTCAGCCTTCGCCTGCGGATGTCACAGGATTATGGGACCGCCTCTTGCAGGAGTATGATGAACTTGTTCATATTCCCATGTCAAGCAGTCTGAGCACGACCTGTTCCACGGCAGTCATGTTGTCTCAGGACTATGACGGCAGGGTTCAGGTGGTGGACAACCAGAGGATTTCTGTGACTCAGAGACAGTCGGTGCTGGATGCCATCGCCCTGAGAGAGCAGGGGATGGACGCGGCTCAGATTAAGAAAGTTCTGGAAGAAGAGAAAGGTAAGTCCAGTATTTATATTACTCTGGAGACATTGAAATATCTGAAAAAAGGTGGTAGAATCACTCCTGCGGCGGCAGCGCTAGGAACGGTGCTGAATCTCAAGCCAGTGCTTCAGATTCAGGGAGGAAAGCTGGACGCCTATGCGAAGGTCCGCGGGAAGAAAGCGGCAAAGCGAGTGATGATGAAAGCGATGCAGGAAGATCTTAAGACCAGATTTGCCAAAGAGGCGGAGGAAGGAAAGATGTGTCTGGAGATTGCTTACACGGGAAACCTTCCAGAAGCGGAGGAGTTCAAAAAGGAAGTACAAGATTGTTTTCCGGGATATGATATCTGGATGGATCCTCTGTCTTTGAGTGTATCCTGTCATATCGGGCAGGGAGCGCTGGCGATTGCCTGCGCCAAAAAGGCAGATATTTTTTAGAGATGTCCTGCGCCAAAAAGCAGGTGAAAATTTATACGTGAGCGAAGGAGTCAAGCAAGATGAAAAAAATGATGGATCTGCTGGCTGAGGAAATGTCGGCGGCATTTGAAAAAGCTGGTTATGATGCTTCTCTTGGAAAAGTGACAGTGTCAAATCGTCCGGATTTGTGCGAGTATCAGTGCAACGGGGCGATGGCAGGAGCCAAAACTTATCACAAGGCACCTCTTATGATTGCGGAGGATGTGGTGAAACATCTGACAGACAGTTCAGTATTTTCTGTGGCAGAGGCGGTGAAGCCTGGGTTTATTAATCTGAAAGTGAGAGAGAGCTTTATCAGTCATTATCTGGAACAGATGAAAGTGTCGGATTCTCTTGGAGTGGAGAAAACAGAGGATCCTAAGACGATTATCATTGATTATGGCGGACCAAATGTGGCAAAACCTCTCCATGTGGGGCATCTGCGCTCTGCGATTATCGGAGAGAGCATCAAACGTATGGGAAGATTTATGGGGCATAAAGTGATCGGTGACGTACATCTGGGAGACTGGGGACTTCAGATGGGTCTGATCATCACACAGCTGCGTGATATGAAGCCGGATCTTCCGTATTTCGATGATGATTTCCAGGGAGAATACCCAAAAGAGGCTCCGTTCACCATTGGGGAACTGGAGGAGATCTATCCGGCAGCAAGTGCGAGATCCAAAGAGGATGAACAATTCCGCCAGGAAGCGCTGGAAGCGACACATCTTCTTCAGGAGGGCAAGCCGGGCTATCGGGCATTGTGGAATCATATCATGAATGTCTCAGTGACAGACCTGAAAAAGAATTATGAGAAATTGAATGTGACATTTGATTTATGGAAAAAAGAATCGGACGCACAGCCTTACATTCCCGACATGGTGGAGAAAATGAAGCAGGAAGGGTATGCTTATCTGGATCAGGGAGCTTTGGTTGTGGACGTGAAAGAAGAATCTGACACGAAAGAGATTCCTCCCTGTATGATTTTGAAATCCGACGGGGCTTCTCTGTATACAACCACCGATCTGGCGACGATTGTGGAGAGGGAGAAGCTGTTTCATCCGGATGAAATCCTCTATGTGGTGGATAAGCGTCAGGAGATGCATTTTATCCAGGTGTTCCGCTGTGCGAAGAAGACAGGACTGCTTCCTGACAAGACGAAACTTTCTTTCCTGGGATTTGGAACCATGAATGGAAAAGACGGAAAGCCATTTAAGACCAGAGAGGGCGGTGTGATGCGTCTGGAACATCTGATCGCGGATATTAATGAAGAGATGTTCAAAAAGATTGTGGAAAACCGGAGCGTCCGGGACAAAGATGCACAGGAGACAGCGCAGATTGTAGGTCTTGCCGCCATCAAATACGGAGATCTGTCCAATCAGGCCACGAAGGATTATGTCTTTGATATTGACCGGTTTACCTCTTTTGAGGGAAATACAGGACCTTATATTCTCTATACCATTGTCCGAATCAAGTCAATTCTGAATCGATATATCGAGGCAGGAGGGAATCTTGAAAGCGGAGAGATTCTGGAGGCATCCAGTGACAGTGAAAAAGCTTTGATGCTTGCGCTGAGCGGTTTCTTGGCGATGGCTGTGAACGCTTTTGAAGAGAAAGCGCCTCACAAAATCTGCTCTTACATCTATGAGCTGGCGAACGAGTTTAATCGTTTTTATCATGAGACGAAGATTCTCAGCGAAGAAGATGAGAGACAGAAGGAATCCTGGATTCAGCTTTTGAATCTGGCAAAAAGAGTTCTGGAGACCAGCATTGACCTTCTGGGCTTTTCTGCGCCGGAGAGAATGTAAAAATTGTAAAAAAGAAATCAGAGATTTGGATTCCCGGATTTGTGAAGAGTCTGTCTTTACAAGTCCGGGAATTCTGGCTATAATATTATTATCTTTATCTTATACTGCGATTCCGCAGAAACGGGCGGTTCAGCCCAAGATTCCACATTCAAAATTGAAAAAAGGAGAGATGCCGTTGATTGGCAGAAGGATTAAGAATCGTTATTATCTTCTGGAACGGCTTGGCGAAGGCGGTGAAGGGACAGTCTATCTGGCAAGAGATGAGGAGCTGGGAAAGTACTGGGCAGTGAAAAGACTTTCGCCTGACCGGAGGGAGGAAGTGCAGGCACTGAGAAAGCTTTCTCATTCTATGCTTCCTCAGATTGTCGATTATGTTCAGGAGGAAGGGTGCGCTTATCTGGTGATGGAGTATATTCAGGGGAAGACACTGGAAGAACTTCGGAGAAAAAAGCCTTGCAGCAAAAAGCAAGTGATTCTGTGGGGGATTCAGCTCTGTCAGGTACTGGAGTACCTTCACACCCGGTATCCAGCAGTGATCCATATGGATGTGAAGCCCTCGAATATTCTGGTGACGGAGCAGGGGGAGTTGTATCTGATTGACCTGGGAAGCTGTGCCCTTTCTGACGGGCAATCCTGCCGCAGAAGGGAGCGGCGCGGTACGGCTGGCTACGCTGCGCCGGAACAACGAAGAGGAGAAGCCGACTGTACCTGTGACATTTATGGTCTTGGAAAGACGATGGAGATACTGGTGGGAGGAAGAATGCGCGCAGGCAGAAAGTTGGGAAAAATTATCAGAAAATGTCAGAGGCCTCAGAAAGAACGGCGTTACCAGAGCTGCCGTGAGTTGGGAAGGGAGCTTGGGCGTTTGAATGAGAGAAAGAGACATCATTTCTGGATTGTCCTTTTGGGACTGCTGGGAGGAATTCTGGCGGGGCGGACTTTGGTTGTCCAGACAGTCAGAGAGGAGAATGTACAGCCAGAGGAGGTGAACGTACAGGAAGATTTCCTGGACCGTTATACAAAGATACAAGATCAGATTCATAAGGGGATGCTCATGGAGGAAGGACAGGCACGCAGGCTGGTCTTTCGGCAGAGCGAGAAAGAACTGAAAGAACTTCTGGATGCGGCAAAGAGTGTCAGGGAAAAAATCTGGCTGCATTTATCTTTGGCACGGGTGTGCCGGGAACAAAATAAGGAGAAAGAAGCCGCAGAAAACTATGAATGGCTGATTGGGAAAGACTGGGAGAAAGGAAGTATTTCCAGTGAATATGGGATGTATCTGCTGGAAAAAGGAAAGAGGGAAGAATCGCAGGAACTCTATGACCGGGTATGTAAAGACTCCGGGAGATATGAGGGAGATCTGTTCAAAAAATGGGAGGAGGCTTTAAATGAAAAATAAAAAGAAATGTTTTTGGGGAATGTGTTTTATCTCCATAGTAGTATTGGAGTCTGCTACAGCAAATATGACAGAGGCGGGGAGCACCCAGTTGGGAGGATTTGAGATAGAGATAGGGCCAAAAGAAGAATTTTCTCCGGATTTCCAAGAGCCTGTGGAAGAGCAGTCACCTGGCCATGAAGAAAGGCCAGTGGGAGAAAAGGAAGAAAGTTCTGGACAGGATTTTGGCCAGGGACAGCCATCGGCTTCTTCGAAACCGGAAACATCGGGTCAAAAGACAGAGAAAGAGGATCTCACAGATCAGATTTATACGCAGGCGCCGGAGGCACCAGAGGGAGAGGAAAGAGGGGATTCTTTGAGGGAAGACGGGAAACAAAGTGAGAGTCACGAAAATTTACCCAAACGGAGTATAGCGCAGAACGCGCCGACGGCATCCCCCACGCCCACGGTGCCAGAAAAGCCAAAAGAAGATTCCAGGAGACAGAAAAAAAGAACAGTTCTTAAAAAAGAAAAATTTCTGCGGCAGATACAGGTGAGAAATGGCGAGATGTTCGTGCAGATATCCTTTGAGAGCAGTCAGGACTGGTACCTGTACTCGTTTCAGGTCAACGGAAGAGAAATCTATTATCACTGGGAAGATTCCTGGTGTACCGGGGAGGAGATTCCCTGGCAGGGAGGAGAAAACCGGATTGATGCCACGGTCCGGACTGGAGATGGAAAAATCTATGATATGGAGCCGTGGATTGTGTTAAGGCAGGTGGATAACTTCTGAAAATATGCAGGAGAAGGTGAAAAGGCAGAGCCGAAGCGTGTACTTGCCCCTCCAGATGGGAATATGTTATACTAAGGTTTGTCAACGGGAAATGTTTAGAGTGAAGAAAGGAACAAAATGATGTATCAGACAATTTTGTTTGATTTGGATGGGACACTGACGGCTTCTGGTGAGGGAATTACCAAATGTGTACAGTATGCCCTGGAGAAATTTGGTATTTATGAACCGGATCTGAAGAAACTGGAGGTTTTTATCGGGCCTCCGCTGAAAGATATGATGATGCAGTATGCGGGAATGAATGAGGAGCAGGCAGAACAGGCGGTGCGGGACTATCGGGAACGCTATTCGGAGAAAGGGATCTTCGAGAATCGTCCTTACCCTGGAATCGAAAATATGCTGAGAACTCTTCAGGAGAGAGGATATCGGCTTGCAGTGGCATCCTCGAAGCCCACGCACTATGTTCTGCAGATTTTGGAACATTTTCATCTCCGTTCCTTTTTTGAAGTTGTGGTGGGAAGTGAGATGAACGGAAAGCGGGTACGAAAAGCAGAAGTAATTGAGGAAGCGTTGGACAGACTCGGAGTGCAAAATGACCGGGAACATGTTGTGATGGTGGGAGATCGCGAGCATGACATTCTCGGGGCAAGGCAGGAAGGGCTGGCGTGTGTGGCAGTGGGCTATGGATATGGAAGCCAGGAGGAGCTGGAGGCGGCAGAGCCTGTGGCAATTGTAAATTCTGTGGAAGAACTTCTGGATTTTTTCGAGTAAACCCTCTGCTGAAACAGGGAAAGCTTCGCAAGGTGTGGAGGGTTGTTTATCCGCTGATGTTACATTATGTTCTTCTTACTCTGGGTGTGAATCTGCTTTATTGGGTGATTCTGATGGTAAAAGGGGCATCTGAAGACTTTTATGACTGGTCGGTATGGGTGAATGGATGGACGTCCCTTTTTATTCTTCCTGTTTTCTGGTGGCTTTACCAGAGAGACTGGAGGCTTCGGGGGTGTTGGAGAAGGCCAGGGAAACTTTCGGTGAAAGATGGTGTTTTCAGTTTTTTGTGGGGAGGTTCTCTGGCGATCATCCTGAATATCGTGTTTGCACTGCTGCAGATTTTTCAACGTTTTCCCACATACGGAGAGCAGAACCAGAGAATGACAGGAAATGTGAGTGTTCTGTGGATGGTGATCTGGGCAGCGGTTGTTGCTCCTCTGGTGGAAGAACTTGTGTGCCGGGGACTGGTCTTTCGCAGGCTGAGAGACTATCTGGGAAAATGGCCGGCCATTGTGATTTCCGGGGTGATGTTCGGAATTTACCATGGCAATGTGGTACAGGCAATTTATGCGTCCATTCTGGGAATTCTGATGGCAATATTGGTGGAGATGACCGGGACGCTCTGGGCAAGCATATCATTCCACATGGGAGCAAATATGATTTCGATTCTGTACTCCAGTTATGCAGTGCAGATGGCAGGATGGAACGATGGAATGATTTTGGCGGCATTTCTGGCGCTTCAGTTTTTTTTGTTCTGGGGCGGAAGTTTTTATTTTTTGAATATGTGGAGAAAGACGAAGGCAGTACTGTGAGGGTACTGTCTTTTTGTTTTAATAAGAAAGTAAATTTATATTTATTTAATATAATATACGTAAATATAAATTGACAAAGCGGAAAGAAGTTTCTATAATGATAAGTAGTAACAATTGTGGAAAATTATGAGGTATGTGGCTGGATCAGCGTTTTGTAAAAGGGAAAGGAGAAGGAAGATGACAAAACAAAATAAGAAGCTTGCCGAGATTTTGGCGGAGAAGGGACTCGGTCTGAATCAGCGATATGGCGGAGGAGAGAATTCAGATGCAATCACTGAGAGAGAAAAACTCCCTTACGAACCGACCAAACGTGCAAAGAAATTGATGGATCTTTATTATCAGACACTTGCTTCCACGTCAACGGAGTGGACCTATTGGTATACTCGTAAATACGAAGAGATGGATGGAGATGTTCAGATTGTACGCCGTGCTCATGCTCTGGCAAATGCGTTTCGTCATGTGACGACCAGCATTTATCCGGGAGAGATTCTGGTTGGAGGTAAAGCCAGCTATATGAGAGGCTCTTATCCTATGCCCTGGCTGAATCAGTCTTTTTTTGCGGCACAGAAGGATCAGTTCAGTGACAAGGCAAAAGGAAATGCGCAAAGAGAGGCGGATAAGCAGGCTGTTCTGGGCGAAGGCGGCGGAAATGTGACGAAAGATATGCCGGGAATTCTCTCTTTGGCGGGAAAATTCGGCGTCCGCATGGAGGAAGTATCCGGACTGAATAAAATCACAGATTACTGGGAAGGCAAGACTGTTTTTGATCTGGGAGAAAAATACAGCGCCCGTGTACCAGAGTTCAAGATCAAAAACGATATCGGACGTACACTGACAGCAAGACCGGATTCTGCTTATACGATTCCTGTGGGACGTGAGGTTGTCAACTACTATTATCCTCTGGCCTGGGGCTGGGACAAAGTAGTGGAATACTGTGACAAAAGAGCGGAAGAAGTAGCTGGTCATGCAGGAGGAGACGGACTGCGGGGCATGGACCGTCTGTATTATTATGAGTCAGTGATTATCCTGGTGAAGGGAATCCAGGCATGGATTGAGAATTACGCAAAGGAAGCACGGCGCCTGGAGAAGATTACGCCTGATGAGAAACAGAAGCAGGAGTTCGTGGATATAGCTGAGAGATGTCAGTGGATTGCCCACAATCAGCCAAGAACCTTTGTGGAGGCAGCACAGCTGGCTTATTTCACTCACATTGCTCTGGTGAATGAAGAAGTTGCTTCTGGTGTGTCTCCGGGACGTCTTGGACAGGTGCTCTATCCGTGGTATGAGCAGGATATCGCAGCAGGACGTACCAATGACCATGAAGTATTGGAGCTGCTGGAATGTATGCGTGTGAAATTTACCTGTATGGATCTGTTTGTGAGCGGAAGTTCCACCAGTGTTTTGTCAGGAAATACATTTAATAACCTGACAGTCGGCGGTTTGACCAGAGATGGAAAACCTGCCTGCAACCGTCTGGAATGGCTGATTCTTCATGCGGCTGAGACATTGCAGTCTCCGCAGCCTACGCTGTCTATTCTTTGGGATGAAAAGCTTCCGGAAGATTTTGTTCTGAAGGCAGCGGAAGTGGTGAAGACAGGAACCGGCTATCCGGCATGGATGAATAATCAGGTAGGTATTCAATTCCTGATGAAACAATACGGACCGGAAGGAATGACAGAAGAGGAGGCACGTGCCATTGCCATTGGTGGATGTCTTGAGACCTCTCCATGCTGCTGGAAAGAACTCACATTGAATGGAAAGAAATATGAGATTCCGGGAGGAGCAGGCAATTCTACCTCAATTGGAGTTCACTTTATCTCCAATCCGAAGATTCTCAGCCTGGTTCTGGACAATGGATATGATACGAAATATGGTTTCCAGCTGTTCCCGCCGCATAATAAGAAGCTGGATACTTATGAAGAACTCTGGGAGACTTTCTGCGAATACTATAAATATTGTATCAATACCTTGCTTCGCTGCTGCAATATTCAGCATGACATTCACAGAAAATTCGATATTCCTCTGCTGCAGAGTACTCTGAAACCAGATTGTCTGGAGACAGGATATGAGCACGCGAATATGGGTTACCGTTACAATGCCACTTACAATATCGAGACTTCCGGAACCATCAATATGGTGAATTCTCTGGCAGCTCTTAAAAAATTAGTTTACGAAGAGAAAAAATATACCCTGGAAGAGATGCGTGATGCGCTGCATCATAATTTTGGATTCTATACACCGGCAGAGTCGGGTAATTACTCCATGGGAGAGCAGATTAAGAAAGACCATATGGAACAGTATGACGAAATCCATTCCGATTGTCTTCTGGCTCCTAAATATGGCAATGATGAAGGTTACTGCGAGCAGATCCTAAAAGAGTATGAGGAATGGCTGTGTCCTACCTGCAGAACCTTTGAGTCTGTGTTTGGGCTTCCTATGTATGCATGCCAGATTTCGGTATCCACACAGGGACTTCTGGGCCAGGGATGCCCGGCTACCGCGGATGGACGTCTGGAAGGAACCACTTTTGCAGATGCTTCCATGTCTGCTTACCCTGGAACTGATAAGAGCGGTCCTTATGCTCTGTTTAATTCTGCCACCGTGTGGGATCACAGTGAGTCTCAGAACTCACAGATGAACCTGAAGCTGCATCCAACGGCTGTAAAAGGTGAGGCAGGAACCAGAAGGCTGATGGATCTGGCCATTGCCTACATGAAAAAAGGCGGCTTCCATATTCAGTTTAATGTAGTGGACAGCAATCTGCTGAAAAAAGCGCAGAAAAATCCGGAGAATTACCGCGACCTGATGGTTCGTGTGGCAGGATTTACCCAGTATTGGGTGGAAATCGGAAAGCCGATCCAGGATGAAGTTGTGGCCAGAACGGAGTATGAGGGGGTATAAAGCGATGAAAAATAAACACAATGACTGTGAAAATTTTGAATATTTTGACGTGGCAAAGGGATATTGCGTGAAGCATGACGGACTGGTACCTTATGACGGGGACGCCTGTGAGTGCTTTTCTCAGAGACGCAAATGTAAAAACTGTGCGCATTTTCTGAATCCGGACAAAGAAGGTATTGGAACTTGTGATGGACTGGAAGATCACTCTTTCTGGGCGATTGCTGAGAGAGACGCAATGAATTGCGAGGGATATCAGAAAGCATAATTGTGGAAAATTGGTGATGATATGAAAGAAGAAAAAGGACTGGTATTTGATATTCAGGGATTCTCTGTACATGACGGGCCTGGCTGCCGCACACTGGTTTTCTTGTCGGGCTGCCCGCTTCACTGTCCCTGGTGTGCCAATCCTGAAGGGATGAAAAAGAGGCCTCAGTTGTTATTCAGCCGTCAGAAATGCAGATATGAGAAGAGCCATTGCCGCCGCTGCCTGTCTGTCTGCCCCCATGGGGGTGTCAGGCAGACAGGGGATCCGGACAATCCGCTGGAGTTTGACCATGCGATCTGCGGTAAATGTACAACATTTGAGTGTGCGAAAGCCTGTGCCCATGAGGCGGCGAGAATATCCGGACAGTATCGTACCACAGGGGAAGTCATGAGAATTCTGCGGCGTGATCGGGAGTATTGGGATTCCCAGGGTGGTCCTGGTTTTTCCGGTGGAGAACCTATGGCACAGCCGGCTTTTTTGAAGTCTATTCTGACTGCCTGCAAGGAAGAAGAGATGAATACTTCCATTGAGACCACTGCATATGTGGAGCCGGATATCTTTTTCCCGATTATGGAGAAGATAGATTTCGCTTTTATCGATGTGAAACATATGGATTCCGATAGACATGCTAAGATGACTGGCGTGGGAAATGAGAGAATTCTTTCGAATATTGAGGCTTTGTCTGGAAGTTCCTGGAAGGGACGGCTGATTCTCAGGATGCCGGTCATCGAAGGATTCAATGATTCTTTGGAAAATGCTGAAAAATTGGCTGCATTTATGAAAAAGAACGGATTATTTGAGATTAACATCCTGCCTTTCCACAGACTGGGAACTTCAAAGTGGGAGCAGCTGGGCAAGAAGTATCCTTATGCGGAATATCTTCCAACAGAAGAAGCTGTTCTTGAGAAACTGCAGGAATATTATCTGGATCAGAGAATTGCTTGTTATGTGGGCGATGATGTGGTATATTAATACTGTATAACAAAAGAGTGAAGAGGAGAAAAGATGTGAATCAGAATCTGACCTTGTCCGAGCGAGCGGAGCAGACGAAACTGACCAGAGCAGAAGAAAAAATCGTGGAAACGGTGATGAATAATATTGGGGAGACTGCTTTTTTAAATGGAGCGCAGCTGGCGAATTTCTGCGGGGTATCAGCCTCTTTAGTCACACGTTTGATTCAGAAGCTGGGTTATGATGGCTTTCATGAATTTAAGCGGGAGATGCAGGAGATTTACCGTCAGGAAGTAACCCCCTATGATATCTATCAGAAGCATCTGTCAGCTGAGGGAAAAGAGAGCAGTTCCATTCATCAGTTTATTGTTGAGAATATGGAGAATCTGGCTGCTCTGGAACAGAATAATTCTGAGGAGACCATCGATGCAGTGGCGAGAGCGATTCACAGTGCAGATAAAGTTTATATTCTGGCAATGTTTGCCTCGGAGAGTCCGGCCCGGACCCTGGCTCATTATCTGGATCGTCTGAATATTTCTCATCAGTGTGTGTTTGATCTGGGATTATCAAAGAAGATAGAATACCTGCAGCCAAAGCCGGAAGATCTGGTCATTGCGTTTAGTTTCCAGGGAATTCTCAAGGAGATTTATGAGGCATGCAGTTATATTGTGAGAAATGGGACGCCGGTTGTGAGTATCACAGATACCAAGGCAAACCGTCTGACCAGGCTAAGCGAGTATTCGCTGACAGTTTCTGTGAGTGGGTCGGTCTTCGATTATTCTCATGTGGCGACTACCGCGATGGTTACGCTTTTGGCGAACCGTTTGGCGGATACGTTTGATCCGGAATATCTGTCGTCCCGTTTTGATCAGATTCGAAGTGAGTGGAAGCAGAAGGGACTGTTTCTGAATACTCCGAAATAAAAAAATGTTTTTTTTGTATAAGTATGTGAGGGAAGGATATACTATAAGTGTTCATTGAATCCCCCTTCGATGAATGTCACAAAAGAAGAGTAGAATACTTATCCTCCCCTTGAAAAAGCAGACCACAGCCTTTTTGACTGCGGCCTGCTTTTACTTTTGCGTAAGATTAACGGAAAATATTTATGCCTGCTACCACTCAATAAAGCGGCAGCAGGCATAAGGGGAAGCGATGCCTTACGCATCGAAAGAATGTGAAATGTCTGAAATTATACGTACAGTTTTTCCTTTTCTTGGATTTTCTCTACGTAAGTGTGAGCTTCTTCCTCACCTCTTAAGATACGCAGGGCACCTAAGGAAAGGGCCTCAAGTTCATTCTCGCCAGGCATTACATGTACAGGAGCGATAAATTTCACACGTTCACTAACCATGCCTGTGAGCATTTTTGAGTTTGCCACGCCGCCTGTGAGGATGATCTCATCCACATTTCCGCTCATCGTTGTGGCCAACTCACCGATTCCTTTTGCAATTTGATAAGCTTCAGCTTCATAGGCTAATTTCGCTTCTTCATCTCCGGCATTGATACGTTTCTCGATCTCGCGGCAGTCGAAAGTGCCAAGCAGAGCTTTCAGACCGCCCATTCCGCGGAGTTTCTTTTTTAGTTCAGATTTGCTGTATTCACCGCTGTAACACATATCTACAATGTACAGGATCGGCACAGAACCGGAACGTTCAGGAGAGAATGGACCGGCGTCATCTGTAATCACGTCGATGATGCGTCCATGTTCGTGAGCACTGATGGAAATTCCGCCGCCCAGATGAGCGATTACGAAATTCATATCCTGATAAGTCTTTCCTTTCTCAGCGGCAGCTTTACGAGCCATAGCTTTGGTATTCAGAACATGGCAGAAGCTTTCTCTTTTCAGTCCGGCGATTCCTGTGACTTTTGCCACCGGAGTCATTTCATCGGATCCCACAGCGTCATAGATCAGAGCGGGAATATGTAAGGGATCTGCCACAGCAGCTGCAAGAAGAGCTCCCAGATTGGATGCATGGGCGATGATAGGTCCCTGGATAATTTTACGTTTCATCGCTTCATTTACATAGTATCCGCCCGCCTGAAGAGGAGCGATCTGTCCGCCTCGTCCCACAACTGCAGATAATTTTTCAAGAGGAAAATTATGTTTTTTCAATTCGTTTAAGACAACTTCTTTTCTCATGAAAAACTGATCTTTCTGAGAATGACATTTTGCCAATTCTTCCGAAGTGTGATCCAGAGAACTTTCGAATATTTCTTTTTCGTTTTCGTATACGGCAATCTTAGTGGAAGTGGATCCAGGATTGATTGCCAGAATGTAATACTGTGACATTACGCTACGTCTCCTTTCATTTCACGATTTCACCGATCTTGGTATCCTACCATTATTTTATCATAAAACAGAAGAAAATCAACCTGAAATTGGATAAAATACACAACTTAACGCCTTAAAGCGATGAAATAATTGTTAAAAATGCACAAAAAAAGACAGACGATCCTTGAGGCATGCCTGCAAGGACTATCTGTCAGAAGAATTAGAATACACAGTCAAAATGAAATACAGGAAAATGTGTAATCTGCGGTTATGGTATACAGATTACAAACATGTTTTGTATTTCGTGCATGATTGTAATTATATATTAGTATATATTATGCAAATCTGTCAATAAAATTTAAAAAATATAATCAAATTTGTACAAAATTACAGAAAAGACAGGTGCATTATCGTGGATTTTCAACATTTATAAAGGCATAAGAGTTTTACAAAAACAAAAAATAGGTCGCTTGATTTGGAAATTTTAAAAAAGTGTGGAAAATGGAATTAAATTTAATTTAATACATTAAACTGTTACACTGCATTATTTTTATTATGCACCTATCCAATTCAGCATAATTACCGATAATGCATGGAACTTTTCTACAAATTAGCACAAAATTAATTATATTTTTTAAATTTTATTGACAAATTTGCATAATGTAGAATAAAATATAATCATAATCGTGCACGAAACGCAAAACTTATCTGCAGCCCGATAACCACAACATCAGGCTACAGACATTTAATTCCAGTAGAAATACTGGAAAGAGGTGAAGGGAAAGGAGATTCAATCAATATGGGGAAAGCAGAAAACAATCAAGGTTTTAGTTCTGCGCACCGCTGTAGCGAGGGAGGAGTGAGGTGACATTATGAAAAATAAAAAAATGAGACATATCATTGCCATGGGCTTCACCATGTTTGCCGCCTGGTTTGGGGCAGGGAACCTGATCTTCCCTCCTTATTTGGGCAATATGGCCGGTAACCAATGGTTCATCGGATTTATCGGATTCTTCATCATGGACGTGGGACTTGCGCTTTTGAGCGCTTTGATGGCGATTGGAAACAGACGCGGCAACGTGTCGGGTGTCGTGGAGAAGGCGGGCCGGATTCCTGGTATCGTGATGGTCAGCTTGGTCATGATTTGTATTGGACCTGGCCTGGCGATTCCAAGATGTGCGGCGGTTACATATGAGATTGGTGTGCTTCCACTGTTCGGCAGTATGAACACATGGGTTTTCGGAGCAATCTTCTTCTTGATCGTACTGGCTCTGACCATACGTCCGGCCAAGATCGTGGATATTGTAGGAAACGTTTTGACACCGATTTTGCTGATCGTGATGGTAATTCTTATTATCGTTGGTATTGTAAACCCGATCAGCTCCATGGGTGAGCCGGTAGAGGGCCTTGTACCATTGAAAGAAGGACTTCTGCAGGGATATCAGACAATGGACGGCTTAGGTGGATTTATTCCTACGTTCGCCCTGGTCTGTGCAGCTGCATCCTATGGATATACGGATAAAAAGGAGACAACCAAGCTGCTCAGTCAGTCCAGTATTTTGGGCGCCATTCTCCTGGGCCTGATATATGGCGGTCTGACACTCTTGGGAGCTACCGCATCCGGGGCATCAGATTTTTCCGGCTTGGATCAGGCTCCTCTCCTGATTAAAATCACGCAAACCTTGTTGGGAACTGTGGGCCAGACCCTGCTGTCCATCACCGTGCTGATGGCTTGTCTGACGACGGCGATCTCGCTGACGGGAGCTGGTGCCGATCACTTTGCCAAGTTGTTCAAGGGCAAGGTAAAACAGGAGTATATCGTAATCGTGATTGTAGGAGTCAGCTACGTGATTTCCAACATTGGTCTGAACAACATCATCAGCATCTCCGCACCGATTCTGAGCGTGCTGTACCCGCCGATGATTGTCCTGGTTGTTCTGACAGTCTTCGACAATGTGCTCAAGAACAAGCACGTGGCAGGCTTTGGCGCATATGCGGCACTGATCTACAGTATTCTGGAAGTCTTCGTGCTCACACCAGAGATGGTCGCAGCGGTTCCGTTTGGTTCGCTGGGATTGGGCTGGATTGTTCCGGCTGTCATCGGCTGCGTGATCGGCTTCTTTGTCAAGGATCCACACTGGGATGACCCGGTGTCAGAGGAGGCATAGGCCTGCTGTGGGGGGGCAGTGACGTGATACAATGTCGGTATGGACAAAAGAGGGGTATCTCTTTGGTGGGGTGCTTGTTATAATACCCGACATTCGGAATAAAGACAAAAAAAGTAGTGCTAAACCACAGTTAAAGCCTGTGGTTTAGCATATTTTTTGCTTTACAGGGTGCGTCCGGCTGAAGGATTGAAATTTGGCGTAGCAAAGATATGTTTTATGTTTCGTGCATGATCGTGATTGTATTTTGTTTTGCGTTGTACAAATATGCCAATAAAGATTGAGAAATATAATTAAATTTATGCTAAATTACAGAAAAAGATCTGAGTATTATCGGTAATTATGCTGAATTGGATAAGTACATAATAAAAATAGTGCAGTGTAACAGTTTTATGTGCTAAAATATACGTAATAAAGAAATGTGTATTGCGTTAGAAAGCAGGTGTGGTAATGAGAAAGATTAAAAAGAATACGATGAAAAACCAGGCCTACGAGATTATCCGAAAGAAAATTTTAAATCAGTCTTATATACCCGGAGAAAAAATCAGCATTGCAAGCCTGACGGAGGAATTGCAGATCAGCAACACTCCGATCCGAGAGGCTTTGAGTATGCTGGAAGAACATGGACTTGTGGAAATCACCCCGAATTCAGGATTTAAGATGAAACGTTTTACGCAGAAATCTTTTGAGGATCTGACAGAGGCATTTGTGGGGCTGCTCATCGGCGGCTATCGTATGTGTATTATAAAAAAGAAAATTCCCGTTCTGATTGAGACCTTGGAAGAACAGCTGAGAAAGCAAAGAATTGTCACCAGCGCTTATACCGATTATGAGATTGTGGATGAGGCCTTTTCCTTTGACCGGTGTTTTGTGACAGTACTGGAAAACGAGAGGATGAAAGCCCTGTGTGACAGCATTTTTGACCAGTTGTTTCTGGCCGGGACTTATGAGCAAAGTCACAACAAAGTGGCATATATCGGAAATCTTCAGGAGCATGAAGAGATTTTTCAGGCAGTAAAGGAGAGAAACCACGAAAAAGTCGAACTTCTTCTCTATAAGCATTTCGCAAAAAGAATGGATTTTTCATGAAATTTGCCTGATATTCCAAGTAAGAGTTGAAAATGCCGACATTTTCGGATATACTATAACATATTGTTTGCCGCACTTGCTGCGGCAATGAAGGGATGCCCGGAGGGTATAACATATTGTTTGCCGCACTTGCTGCGGCAATGGAAAGCGAATCGATAAAAAATTTAAAGGATGGTATAGAAGAAAATGAGTACTTTATTGGAACAATGGAGAGCAATGGCTTATGACCAGAAAGCGGACAGAGGCAAACTTCAGAAATTTTGGGCTGTATATTTCAACACAGAAAAAGAGATATACGCTCAGCTTCTGAAAAATCCGGATGAAGTTGTCAAAGGCACAGTGAAAGAGCTGGCGGAAAAATACCATGTGGATCTGATGACCATGGTGGGATTTCTGGATGGAATCAATGACAGTCTGAAAGTGGCCAATCCAATTGAGACTATGGATGAGAATACCGAGGTTAATTTGGGATTCGACAAGGAACTGCTGTATAAAAACATGGTGGATGCCAAGGCAGACTGGCTTTATGAGCTGCCGGAGTGGAATGATATCTTCGATCAGGAGAAACAAAAGGCGTTATACCGTGAGCAGAAAAAATCCGGAACCATCGTGAAGGGACATAAGGTGGGCAGAAATGACCCATGTCCTTGCGGAAGCGGAAAGAAATATAAATTCTGTCACGGAAGATCATGAGAAAACCGCCGAAACAATTGGATTACCTGATTGTTTTGGGTGCACATGTGAATGGTGATCAGTTGTCAAAAGCCCTGCGCTATCGTGTGGATAAGGCATGGGAGTATATGAAGGAGAATCCTGGTACCATTGCGGTTTTATCAGGAGGACGCGGACAGGGAGAATGGATCAGTGAAGGTCAGGCAATGGCAAATTACCTGATAAAACGGGGAATTTCCGGAGAACGCCTGATATTGGAGGAACGCTCCACCAGCACGGCGGAGAATCTTCGTTTTTCTCTGGAACTGCTTCCTGACAGACAGCAGAGAATCGGAATTGTGACGAATAATTTTCACGTTTTCCGGGGAGTGGCAATCGGCAAGAAACTGGGATGTACCCGAATCTGGGGAATCTCTGCACCGTATTCTTCCTGGAAGCTGATTTTCTACAGCCTGAGAGAACTGCTGGCACTGATTAAGGATAAAATGATTGGCAACTGGTGACCCTGGAAGATGACAACATATTGATAAGACAGGTAAGAGAGAAGATTAGCCCGTCCTTTGCAGTAAATGCAGGGGCGGGTATTTTTCTACAAAAAAGAAAGGCCGTATAAAGTAGATAGTCCGTGAGAAAGGGGAGAAAAGTATGTTGGAGACGATGACTGAACCATTACGGATCCGCCAGGTGGTACTGGGGGAGGGATTTCCAAAAATCTGTGTTCCTCTGACTGCCAGAGATGAAAAAACACTGGAAGAAGAGGCGGTAGGAGCCGTCCGTGAACAGCCGGACCTGATTGAGTGGAGAGCAGATTTTTTTGAAAATATCTGTCAGCCCGAAGAAGTTGAGGCATGTCTGACCATGCTGCGCCGGGTTTTGGGAGAGATTCCTTTGATCTTCACTGTACGAACAGAAAGTGAAGGAGGAAGCAGAGAGTTTTCAGTGGAACAATATGAGGAGATTTTAAGACAGGCGTCCCAAAGTGATCAGGCAGATTTGATTGATATAGAATATTTTAGGAATCCTTCCAGAATGGAAAAACTGATTGAAGATATTCACCATGATGGAAAAAAAGTAATCGGATCCCACCATAATTTTGCCGGAACCTATGCAAAGCAGGAGCTGATCCAAAGAATGCGCCAGATGGATCAGGCGAAGGCAGATGTGCTGAAAGTTGCCATGATGCCGGAGAATCTGGACGATGTCTGTGACCTGTTGAAAGCCACACGAGAGATGGTGCAGGAGTATACGAAGTGTCCGGTTGTGACCATGTCCATGTCTGAGATGGGAAGGGTCACCCGGTATGCCGGAGAAGTTTTTGGCTCCTGTGTAACCTTTGCGACGGTCGGGGAGGCATCAGCGCCGGGACAGGAAGATATCAGGAAAATGAGAGAGGCACTTACCTTCTATCACGATAACTTTGTATAAAATTTTCTGAAAAAGGGAAAAGAATAGAGTTTGCGCTGTCGAAAATTTTTTTGAACTGACACTGTAGTTTTGACAAATTTAGAACCCCTCATCACCTATAATGGACTCACTTACCAAAGTGGGAGACAGACAGGTGACGGGGGGTTTTTTGTGTACCGCGAAATCTACTTGGACGTGATTTTTCTTGGCAATCTTGTGATGGATTACATTTTGCTGCGCCTGACCTGCAGGGTGATAAGAAGTTCTGCGAAAATCTGGCAAAGTTTTCTTGGAGCGGCAGCCGGGGCCCTTGGATCCTGTGTGTATCTGATGTTACCTGCTGATATCTGCCGGCCGGCGGCCATCTTATACCAGGGAATTCTGGCAGCGGGGATGGCATGGATCGGCTGCAGAGTAAAAACTGGAAGTATGCTTGTACGGGCAATGATGACGCTGTATCTTACAGCGTTTTTGTGTGGCGGTTTTTGGGACGTATTGTCCAAAAGACGAGAGATCAGCCCCCAAATTTTTTTGATTTTCGGGTTGTTTACCTATCTGCTCCTTACAGGCGTCTGTGTGGGATATGAGGTCTGCCGGACTCGGATTCGAAATGTCTATCCGGTGACACTGGAACAGGGAAAGAACAGGATTTTTCTTTGTGGACTGTACGATACGGGAAATCAGCTGGAGGATTCTCTGAGTGGAAAACCGGTGAGTGTGGTGGACAGAAAAAGTCTGGAGAAATTGCTGGGAGAAGAACTGACAGAATTTTTGGAACACGTATCGGAAACTTCGGGGGAGGAAGGAAGCACGAAGCTGCCGGGCCTTAAGCCTCATTTTCTGACTTACCAGGGAGTGGGCCACCAGGGAATTATGCTGGCAGTCACCATAGAGAATTTATTCATACATACTCCCAGAGAAGTGATACAGGTTCCAAAGCCGGTGGTGGCTATATCGGCGGAAGAGACTGCTTTGGGAGGAAAATATCAGATGATTATAAATTCTAAATTAATCAGAACTTAGATTAGGAGGGGCATGTCTATGAGTACGAGGTTAGCAGCAAGTTACTGTCCGGTTTCAATTTTTTCCAGGTTTTCAGGAGTGGTATGGCCCAGGGGAAGGGAAGTTTATTATATCGGCGGGGCAGATGTGCTGCCGGCACCGTTGGGGGCACAGCAGGAAGAAGAGATGATCGGACAGCTGGGAACGGAGAAAGAAAAAGAGGCGAAGGAAGTTCTGATCGAACATAATCTCCGTCTGGTTGTATACATTGCCAAAAAATTTGACAACACGGGAGTCGGGGTGGAGGATCTGATTTCCATTGGGACAATCGGTTTGATTAAGGCTATTAACACCTTTAATCCGGTGAAGAAGATCAAGCTTGCGACTTACGCATCCCGGTGCATTGAGAATGAGATTCTCATGTATTTGCGCAGAAACAGCAAAACTAAGATGGAAGTTTCCATCGATGAACCTCTGAATGTGGACTGGGACGGGAATGAATTGCTGCTCTCAGACATTCTCGGGACAGATGAGGATGTGATTTCCAGAGGAATCGAAGATGAAGTGGAAAAAGATCTTCTGGGGAGTGCCATACAAAAACTAAGTCCCAGAGAACAGACGATAGTCATGTTGCGTTTTGGGCTGCATTCTGTGGATGGACAGGAAAAGACACAGAAAGAGGTGGCGGATTTGCTGGGAATCTCACAGTCTTATATATCCAGACTGGAGAAGCGGATTATGAAAAGGCTGAAAAAGGAAATTGTGAAATATGAATAAGAAATATAGGGAGTGAAACCTATATTTTTTCTGACAAATATGGTATGATGTTAAAGAAATCAGAAGACAGAGAGATAGACAGACATGAGATATCGATTGCGGGAAAAATTGATTCCTGTGCAGTCAGAGGAAGAGCTGCAGGAAGGGGAACTTTTCGTAGAACTGATCAGTGAGGAGTCCTATCGCGGCAGGGAAAATAAGAGCAGCGCGGACCGGCGGCTGATACAAAGTCTGGATGTGCTCCAGTACTGTAAAGTGGATATACAAAAAGACTGCATCATAGGAACATTTGTGATCCCGTCCAAGAAGAATCTGCTGGGACGGGAAGAAGGTTTCGGATTTTATCTGGATAAACACAAAATTACTTTTGTGGGGGATGAGACGTTCGTACTTGAAATTCTCAGGTATCTGGAAGAAAACCAGGTCTGGGAGAAGGCGGGAATCCACCATTTTTTATTCACATTTATCGAATATCTGATACACGATGAGATACGGTTTCTGCAGCAGTATGAAGAAAGGCTGACAGATCTGGAGGAATTTGTGGAGAAGCAGCGGAGCAGGAATCTGTCGAAAGATCTGCTTCATATCCGCAGGGAACTGCTCAGATTGAGTTCTTACTATAACCAGTTGGTGGATATGAGTGATACCATGGCGGAAAATTACAACCACCTCCTTGATGAGGACGACCGGATGCTGTTTCAGCTTCTGTCAGGGAGAATTTCCAGGCTGACGGCGTATATACAGAATTTAAGAGATTATGCTCTGCAGATCCGTGAGATGTATCAGACACAGAATGAGGTTCATCAAAATGAGGTGATGCAGCTTCTGACGGTGGTGACAGCGATTTTTATGCCGCTTACGCTGATTACCGGATGGTATGGGATGAATTTTGCCAATATGCCGGAGCTGGCATGGAAATATGCCTATCCGGTGGTGGCGGCAGTGGGGATACTGCTTGTCCTGGGAGAAGTTTTATATTTTCGGAAGAAAAAATGGTTTTAGAGAGGAAGAATACCGATGGAAAGTTATCAGATTACCAAATGGTGCCATCATTTTTTGAGAGAGCACGTAAGACCGGGAGACCTGTGTATTGACGCCACGATGGGAAGAGGACAGGATACACAGCTTCTGTGTGAACTGGCAGGGCCCAAGGGGCGGGTGCTGGCCTTTGATATTCAAGAGGAGGCGCTTGTGTCCACACAGCAGAGACTTCTGGACGCAGGAGTGCCGAAGAATTATGAGCTGTATTGCAGATCTCATGTTCATATGTCTGAGTATGTACAGGAAGAGAGTGTAAGCTGCATTGTGTTTAATCTGGGCTATCTCCCGGGAGGAGATCACCGGATGGCTACAAAAGCAAAGAGCAGTGTGGAAGCGCTGGAGCAGGGGCTTCGTCTGCTCAGAAAGGGGGGAATCATCAGCCTTTGCATTTACAGTGGAAAAGACAGTGGCTATGAGGAGAGGGATCGGGTGATGGAGTATCTGAAGACTCTGGATTACCGGCGCTATCTGGTGATCTGTTCGCTTTATTATAACAGACCCAATGATCCGCCGATCCCCGTACTGGTTGTACGATTATGAGAGGAAGGGTGAGTACTATGCTGAAAAATTGGATTATTCCGATTCAGCCAGAGAAAGAAGAACTTGAAGAGCGGCTGAAAGAAGCCAGGGAGCGTCTTGCGTCTTTGCAGATGAAACTGAAAGAACATAAGCTTCCTGTCTTGATTCTCATGGAAGGATGGGGTGCGGCAGGAAAAGGAAGCCTGATCGGAAAAATCATCAAGAACATTGATCCGCGTTTTTTCAAGGTGGTTACCATGGAACAGTCCGATCAGGAAGAGAGGAGATATCCTTTTTTGCACCGTTATTTTGTGGAAATTCCTGAGGCCGGCAAATTTGCGCTCTACGATTCCGGGTGGATGAATGAGGTCTGCATGAAGCGGGCGAGAAAGGAGATAGATTCCCAGACTTATCAGCAGAGAGTTCATTGCATCAAGCGTTTTGAGAGACAGCTCACGGATAATGGATATCTGGTCATGAAGTTTTTCTGTCACATCACTCAGGAAGAGCAGAAGAAGCGGATGGAGGCTTTGCTGGCACACAAGGATACCCGGTGGAGAGTCAGTGAGTCTGACCGGTGGCAGAATCAGCATTATGAAAAATGTGAAAAAATTTTTGGAAAATATATGGAGGATACCAATATCTCCACGGCACCCTGGTATATTATCAATGCGGAGAAGAAAAAATGGGCACAACTGCAGGTGCTGGAGACGCTTTGCAACGGAATTGATATTGCCATGCAGAACAGCAGCCATGCGGTGCCGATTCTGCAAAATGTCTTTCCGCTGGTGACAATGCCAAAGCTTAGTGAGATCAGCCTGGAAGAGAAGACCATCAGTGAGGAAGAGTACCAGGCACAGCGGAAGGAGCTGCAGGCGCAGCTTCGAGATCTGCACAACCGCCTTTACCGCAAGCAGGTTCCAGTGATTATCTGCTATGAAGGCTGGGATGCGGCTGGAAAAGGCGGAAACATCAAGAGAATCACAGAGGCACTGGATCCAAGAGGATTTGAGGTACAGCCAATTGCCAGTCCGGAGCCCCATGAGAAGGCAAGACATTATCTGTGGAGGTTTTGGAACCGCCTGCCGAAGACGGGACACATTACGATTTTTGACAGAACCTGGTATGGGCGGGTGATGGTGGAACGCCTGGAAGGATTCTGCACGGAAAATGACTGGCAAAGAGCTTACAACGAGATGAATGAATTTGAGAAAGACTTGTATGACTGGGGCGCAGTGATTATTAAATTCTGGGTGCAGATTGATAAGGATACGCAGCTGGAGCGTTTTACTGCCCGTCAGAACACTCCTGAGAAACAGTGGAAGATTACCGATGAGGACTGGAGAAACCGGGAAAAATGGGATGACTATGAGAAAGCGGTGGATGAAATGCTGCAGAAGACCAGCACTACCTATGCCCCTTGGTACATCCTGGAATCTGTGGACAAAAAGTATGCGAGAATCAAAGCGTTGAAAATCGTGATCCGCCGCCTGGAGGAAGCTTTGAACTAAGGTTCGCAAAAAGCCTTCTGAAAAAGTCAAGGGCTTATATTTTTTATATTTTTCTTTGAATCGTATATTTCTATTTTATTGTGAGAATCATTTTATTAAGACGACGAGATAGGAGGATTCTTGCGATGGCGTTGAATAAAGTAGAGATATGCGGAGTGAACACGGCAAAACTGCCTATTTTAAGCAATGATGAGAAAGAGGAACTATTTCGAAGAATTAAGCAGGGCGATCAGCAGGCAAGGGAGACTTACATCAAAGGAAATCTGAGACTTGTCCTGAGTGTGATTAAAAGGTTTTCCAACAGCAATGAGAATGCAGACGATTTGTTTCAGATCGGATGCATCGGATTGATCAAAGCGATTGATAATTTTGACACCACTTTGAACGTGAAATTTTCCACTTATGCAGTGCCCATGATTATAGGAGAAATTCGAAGGTATCTAAGAGATAATAATTCCATCCGGGTCAGCAGATCCTTGCGGGATATCGCTTACAAAGCGATCTATGCCAAGGAGAGAATTGTGAAAGAGGAGCTGAAAGAACCTACCATCGATGAGATCGCCCGGGAAATTGGGATTGAGAAAGAGATGATCGTCTATGCATTGGATGCCATTCAAAATCCGGTCAGTCTGTTTGAGCCGGTTTACACAGAAGGAGGCGATGCTCTGTATGTGATGGATCAGATCAGTGACAAAAAGAACCGGGAAGATCACTGGGTGGAGGAGCTGTCTCTCCGGGAGGCGATGAACCGGCTGGGAGAGAGGGAGAAGCATATCATAGACCTGAGGTTTTATGAGGGAAAGACACAGATGGAGGTGGCCCGGGAAATCGGAATTTCCCAGGCTCAGGTGAGCCGTCTGGAGAAGAATGCTTTAAAAACCATGAGAACATATTTGAGAAGTTAGCAGAAGTTCCACTTTTTTTTCCTCAGAAGATGTGTTATGTTTATGTAGAATACAGAAAACACGGAAGGGGACATCAGGAGGAAAATATGGGGATACTTAAGAATCTATTTGGCGGTTCAAAGGAAGAAAAGCTGGAAGAGACGCCGAGGATTACGAAGGAGAAGCCGGATTTTGCTACCAGGTCAATCTCGGCAGATTTAAGGGGACAGATCGGGAAGGAACCCTGGGAGTTTACAGCGGAGGATTTTGCGAGAGTCAAAGAGGTACACGTTCATGGAATCTGGGAGGAGAAACCACAGCGCCTGTATCTTCAGGAATTAAAGCTTCTTCCGAATCTTGAGAAAATTTATTTTATTGATGTGGAATTCTGTTCCAGAGACGTGCATCAGATTCGTCAGCTCGAAGCGAAGAATCTGAAGACCTTGATCTTTGAGAAGTGTTATTTTGCAGATGCACTGAGACTGGAGGATGTCTATGAACGGTTCGAGATCATAAACTGCCAGTATAAGCGGGATATCCGTTTCTGGGGCAACTATCCAAAGCTCAGAGAACTGGTTTTCCGCGGAGACAGGGGCGAGACTTTTGATTTTCGTTTTTTGGAGAAACTTGGCAATCTGCAGCATCTGGAAGTCAGTGGGATCGGCTTCAAAGACGGAGAGTGCCTGGAACATGTGCACACACTGGAGTCGTTAGTTCTGTATGATACCAATGTTCTCTGTGAAGAAGTATTGCACTGTACAGGCCTGAAGAAGGTGCAGGTCTGGGAACCGCTGTACCGTGATCTGATGCAGGAAAAGGAAAGCGGAAATACACAGCTGGAGATTCTGCTGGCTGAGGAACCCCAGAAAGAAAAGTAAAGACAAAAAAGACAGGTTTTCACAGAAAGGGAGAAAATGTTCAAATTCCCACTCTGTGGGGCCTGTTTTTTGTTTTTGCAAACTTTGTTTCCGTGAAACGAAAACGACCGCAAGATATAGTTGCTTTTTATAAAGAATGTGTTATAATATCCCCTGAAATGAATAATATGCAAAATAGGATTTTACGCGTCAAGTGTTCAGTGGATGGGGAGTTGCCGCCGAAACGAAAAGTACGTCTTACGGTGTAAAATCCGCACCCGTTGCAACAATATAAGATCACATCTCATATTGTGTAGGGATATTTTTCGACATATGTTCTATCACAATGGAGATTTTTTTTTGCTGAAATTACTAGAAGATGAAGCGGAAAGCAAAAGTGCTCCCAGGAGTTAGTTTTTAGCCAGAGAGCAGTCTCCAGAGAAAGTATACTATTAAGAAAGAGGAGGTCGTTTTTTTGGTTGACAGACAAAAAGTAGAGCAAGCGATACGTCTGTACCTGGAAGGAATCGGAGAAGACGTGAATCGTGAGGGCTTACTGGATACCCCATCTCGTATTGCCCGTATGTGCGAGGAAGTTTTTGGCGGGTTGGATCAGGACCCGGGGATCTATCTGGAGAAACAGTTTTCCGTGGAAAACAATGAGATGGTTATAGAGAAAGACATTACCTTCTATTCCATGTGTGAACATCATCTGCTTCCGTTCTACGGAAAAGCTCATATTGCCTATATTCCCAATGAGAAGGTGACAGGGCTGAGCAAACTGGCCAGGACGGTGGAAGTTTACGCGAGAAGACCGCAGATTCAGGAGAAGATGACGGTACAGATTGCGGATGCGCTTCAAAAATATCTGGATCCCAAGGGTGTGATGGTGATGTTGGAAGCAGAACACACCTGTATGACCATGAGAGGAATCAAGAAACCGGGAACCAAGACAGTGACTACTGTCACGAGAGGTGAATTTAAAGGAAATTATGAGCTGCAGAAAATGTTTCTGCAGATGGTGAAAGACTGATGAGCAAGATTCAGAAAATATGGGAGCACCCCTTGTATCAGGAACATTACCTGAGAATTCAGGAGCTGGAGAAGGAGCGCAGATTGTGCTGCCATACGCTGGAGCATTTTCTCGCAGTGGCCAGGCTGACTTATATCTATGTTCTGGAGGAAGGTCTGGAGGTTTCCAGAAGGATCATCTATGCGGCAGGTCTGCTGCATGATATCGGAAAAGATCTTCAGTACACCCAGGGGATTCCCCATGAGGAGGCAAGTGCCAGAATCGCGGAAAAAATTCTGAGAGACTGTGGGTTTGCAGCGGATGAAAGTGAGATGATTCTGGATCTTATTCTGACGCACCGGAAGAAGAAAAAGGCGCAGAAGGCACGGCTGAATGAATTGTTTTACAAGGCGGACAAAGGGTCCCGCAACTGTCTGATCTGTCCGGCAATTGCAGAGTGTAACTGGTCTATCGAGAAGAAAAATATGAGGATACGTTATTAGGAGGCAGCAGGAATGAAGATCGGCAATCGGGAATTTGACGTGAACAATAAGACTTACATCATGGGAATTTTGAATGTGACTCCGGATTCTTTTTCAGACGGAGGAAAATGGAATCAGATGGATGCGGCTCTGGCCCATGTGGAGGATATGATCCGGGAAGGCGCGGATATCATCGATGTGGGAGGAGAATCCACCCGTCCGGGATTTGCCAAGGTGGAGGCAGAGGAAGAGGCTTCAAGAGTTCTGCCTGTTATCGAGGCGATTCACAGCAGGTTCGATGTTCCCATCTCTGTGGATACTTATAAAGCAGTGGTGGCTGAGCAGGCCATTCAGGCAGGGGCCAGCCTGGTGAATGATGTCTGGGGATTTAAGAAAGATCCGGATATGGCAGGCGTGGTGGCAAAGTATAACGCTGTCTGCTGTCTGATGCACAATAAGTCAGAGGCAGTGTATGATAACTTTCTGGTGGATATGCTGCATGAGACACAGGAATGTGTGAATCTGGCGGTGGCTGCCGGAGTGAAAAAGGAAAATATCATTCTGGATCCGGGTGTGGGATTCGGAAAAACCTATGAGATGAATCTGCTCACGATCCGACGTCTGGATCTGTTCCGGGAACTGGGGTATCCGGTGCTTCTGGGAACTTCCAGAAAATCAGTAATCGGTATGACTTTGGATCTGCCAGCAGATCAGAGAGTCGAAGGAACGCTGGCCACAACGGTGATGGGCGTGATGAGCGGATGTGCGTTTGTTCGGGTTCATGATATAAAAGAAAATAAAAGAGTCATTATGATGACAGAAGCTATTTTAGGTAAATGACAGGAATGAAGACTGCTGCACATTCACAGGACGACTGCCGGATTCTGATATTTTAAGGCACGGACAGGAATGTGCAGCGTTTTTTTATCAGACGGAAACAAAGGAGGATGAGATGGATCAGATTATTATCGATGGATTGGAAATTTTTGCGAATCACGGGGTGTTTCCGGAAGAAAACCGTCTGGGACAGAAATTTGTGGTCTCTGTGGTTTTGTATCTGGATACGAGAAGAGCAGGAAAAAGTGATGATCTGGAACAATCTGTAAACTATGGGGAGGTCAGCCAGAGAATCACAGACTTTATCCAGAATCACACCTATCAGCTGATAGAGACCGTTGCGGAAAAGACAGCGGAGGACCTTCTGCTTCATTATTCCATGGTGCAAAAGGTTCAGTTTCGTATTGAAAAACCCTGGGCTCCGGTGGGGCTTCCCCTGCGCACTGTGGGAATTCAGATCGAGAGAGAATGGCATACAGCCTATGTGGCATTTGGCTCGAATCTTGGAGATAAAAAAGCTTACCTGGATCAGGCCATTGAGGGGCTGTCCAAAACCAAAGGATGCCAGGTCGTGCGGGTGTCGGATTATATTGTCACAGAACCCTACGGCGGTGTGGAGCAGGAAGAATTTCTGAACGGCGCGCTGTGTCTGCGCACACTTCTGACTTCGGACGAACTTCTGGACCGGCTGCATGAACTGGAGCAGGATGCGAAGAGAGAGCGGATTGTCCGCTGGGGTCCCAGAACCCTTGATCTTGATATTCTGTTCTATGATGACCAGGTGATTGATACCAAGACTCTCCACGTTCCGCACATTGATCTGCAGAACCGGGATTTCGTCTTAAAGCCCATGGCACAGATTGCACCTTATCTGAGACATCCTGTGCTCAATCAGACCATGGAACAGCTCTGGGCGAAGCTTCAGGAGCAGGGGCAATGAGAGAGCTTATAGGAAAGCTGAAACGGATCAAGGGCGTGGTCTTCGACATGGACGGGCTGATGTTTGACAGTGAGAGAATTGTCCAGTATTCCTGGAATGAGGCTGGTCAGCAGATGGGATACGGTCTTTTGGGAGATGAGAATATGTGTCACACCATTGGATTTAATATGGCCCGCCGGCAGGAATATTTTTATAAAAAATACGGACAGGATTTTCCTTTTGAGGAATTTAAGGAGAGATACCGGAAATCTTACGCAGAATATGTGGACAGGCATGGGGTGCCTGCCAAGGAAGGACTTCATGAACTTTTGGAGGTGCTCTGGAGGCGGAAGATTCCCATGGCGATTGCCACATCTTCCAGCTATGAACATGCCAGACGAAATGTGGAAAAAGAGCGGATTGCCGGGTATTTTCAGGGAATGGTCACCGGCAATATGGTCACGGAGGGAAAGCCTTCCCCGGAGATTTATCGAAAGGCCTGTGAGCTGCTCAGTGTGGAACCGGAAAAAGCGCTGGCGTTGGAGGATTCTCTTCATGGGATTCTCTCTGCGCACCGGGCAGGAATGGTGACCGTGATGGTTCCGGACCTCATAAAGGATTCTTCTTCGGTGGACGGAATTTTGGATGGAAAGGCCGCGTCACTTCTGGAAGTTGCGAGATGGATTGAGGATGAAGAAAATGAGTGAGAAAGTAAAATGTATTGCCTTGGACTTGGACGGGACGCTTCTGTCCGACGGCAAGGGAGTTTCCCAGGAGAACAAAAGGGCACTGAGACGGGCGATGGATCAGGGAGTTCATGTGGTAATTGCAAGTGGGAGAGCTTATACTTCTCTTCCCAGGGAATTGCTGGAGATTCCGGGGATTGAATATGCAATCACATCCAACGGGGCGAAGGTCTACCGGATTTCAACCAATGAATGTCTGCGTGTGACAAGAATGACACCAAAGTCCGTGCGAAAAATCCGCCGGATTGTCCAGGGGATGCAGGTGACAGAGGAAATTTTTCTGGACGGACAGCCTTATGCGCCGGCAGCTTATGTGGAAAATCCTCAGGCTTATGGAATTTTCAAAGGAGCGGTTCCTTACATCCAAAATACCAGAATTCCCGTGGAGGATGTGGATGCTTTTTTTGAGCAGCATGAAAATGAGCTGGAGTGTCTGGACTATATTTTGAAAAACCCGCAGGAGAGGGAGAAAATCTGGAAATTGCTGGAAGAAGAGGTTGAAGATATCTATGTGACTTCTTCCATGCAAAACCGCCTGGAGATCTCTCACCGGGACGCGGGAAAGAGCAGAGCCTATGCCTGGCTGCTGGGAGAACTTGGCGTTCCGGCGTCTCAGGCAGCGGCGTTTGGAGATGGAGACAATGACTGGGAAATGCTGGCCATGTCCGGATATGGAATTGCCATGGGAAATGCCACAGAAAAATGTAAAAGTGCGGCATTTGCGGTGACAAAGACCAATGAGGAGTCCGGAGTGGCTTACGCGTTTTCGGAATTTTTGGATATTTAAGAGCGGAGGCAGATATTATGGATGAGAGTATCAAATATTTATTCGGCCCCATCCCTTCCAGAAGGCTGGGGCGTTCTCTGGGGGTGAGCCCGATTCCGGAGCAGACCTGTAATTATACTTGTGTGTATTGTCAGTTGGGAAGAACCACTCATATGACAAACAAACGCCAGAACTTCTTCCCCTGTGAGGAGATTCTGGAAGAATTCCGCCGCTATACACAGAAAGAACAGAACTTTGATGTGGTGACTGTGGTAGGAGAAGGAGAGCCGACTCTGTACGAAGATCTGGGGCGGCTGCTCATTGGACTGAAAGAGCTGACAGACAAACCGGTGGCGGTTATCACAAACGGAGCACTGCTCTATGACAAAAAGGTGAGAGAGGATCTGTGTCATGCGGATATTGTGCTGCCTTCTATGGATGCGGTGGATGAGGAGATGTTTCACAAGATTGACCGCCCGTATGGAAGAATCAAGTTTGATCAGGTCTGCCAGGGATTGATCGATTTCTCAAAGGAGTACCAAGGAGAGTTGTACCTGGAAATTATGCTTCTGGAAGGACTGAACTGTGATGATGAAAGTCTGGATAAGTTTGCCCGGATGCTGAAAGAGATCCGGTATGACAGAGTCTATGTGAACACGGCGGTACGCCCTCCGGCAGAGGATAATGTGGTGCCGGCGGACAAGGAGACGATGGAGAGAGCTGCGGCCAGACTGGGAGCAATTAGTATTGACACCCTGACCAGCGGCAGTTTTATCAGTGAGATTGAAGATCCCATGGAGGCAGTGGTAAGTATTTGCAGGCGTCATCCCATGAATCAGTTCGAGATTCAGAGTTTTCTGGATTCACGGAATGTGGAAAATTCCCAGGAGTTTTTCGAGAGACTGAACAAGAACCCTTCGCTGACTGTGGTTCATTACAAGGGAATATCCACCTACCGATACAAAGAATGACATTAGACAGAAAGGATTATAGAAAATATGAAACCAACGATGAAACGGGTGGCGGCAATTCATGATCTGTCTGGTTTTGGCAGAGCATCTTTGTGCTCCATCATTCCCACACTGTCTTCCATGGGAATACAGGTCTGTCCGGTGCCCACAGCGATCTTGTCCACACATTCAGGAGGGTTTCGGGAGTACACATTTGAGGATCTGACGGACACAATTCCGGCTTACATGGCACATTGGAAAAAGTTGAATCTTCACTTTGACTGTATTTATTCCGGATTTCTGGGTTCTCCGGTACAGACTCAGATGGTGGCAGATATTTTTGACGATTTCGCGGATGAGAATACTCTTGTGGTGGTGGATCCGGTTATGGGAGACAATGGCGGGCTTTACAGTTCGATTCCGGAATCCATGGTTCCTCAGATGCGTAGACTGGTGAATAAGGCAGACATTATTGTCCCCAATTACACGGAAGCGGCCCTTTTGCTGGACGAGGATGTGAAAGGATACCGCGGCAATGAGGAACTGAAGGAATGGCTGAGAAGACTGTCGGATCTGGGACCGGATACGGTGCTGATTACCAGTGCGCCGGATGAGGAGAGACCGGAGATGATGAATGTCATCGCCTATGAAAAAGAGAGCGATACCTACTGGAAGGTGGCCAGCCGTCTGCTTCACGATTATTATCCAGGGACGGGAGATATCTTTGCCAGTGTAATGATTGGTTCTCTTTTGAAGGGAGAGAGTCTTCCGGGAGCGATTGACTGGGCGGCACAGTTTGTCTCCCAGTGTATCAAAGTCAGCAGCGGTTATGACTATGAACGCAGGGATGGTGTACAGCTGGAGCGGGTTCTCCCTCTGCTTCATCAGGATCATTTGATTAATGGATATGAGAGATTTTAAGCATTTTTTGAGGGCAGTGCCTTTTGTCTTTTAGACAGAGGCACTGTCCTCTTCCATTTCAATGAGACGGAAGGAGAGCATCAGATAGAGAAGCTCCTCGGTGTCACTGAGATCAGATTTCAGGATTTGCTTGATTTTCTCCAGACGGTACAGAAAAGTGCTCCGGTGGATATAGAGTGCCTTGGCAGTCTGCACCGCGTTCATGTGATGATCCAGATAGAGCTTTAAGGTTTTCAGATACTCTGTGTGGTGATTTTCATCGACGTATTTCAGCTGCAGTAGGTTCTCGTGGCAGATCATGTAACTGGGAAGACGGCGAGTACATTCCCGGAGAATAAAGGGAAAAGATACATCGTTAAAGGGATGAATCCACTGGGTGGGAGCGTAGTTTTTTCCCAGTTCCAGGGCGATTTTGGCCTGGACATACTGGCGGCGCAGATTCATGTGTCCCAGCATGGAGCGGCTGTATCCGGTCTGCAGATAACTGTCATGTACGAAGTAGAAAAGCTTCTGAGTGATATCATCGATGGTCAGTTCTCCCAGAGTCAGGTTCACGAAGGTGACGATGAAAGAACGGTGTACCAGGGAGCAGGAATGGGGCAGCAGATTTTCCAGATAGGTGGTGATGGAAAGAGCTGTCAGGTTCTTCTGGTCCAGGTCGGTGATTTCCAGGATAAAGCAGAAATAGTAATTGGAGGAAGACCAGCCGAGGGCGGTCAGTTTCTGGCTCATAGTCACGTAGTCAGCGGTGGGGTCATTGAGAATGGATGTGAAGATTGGTTTGAAATCCTGTTCCCGGTTGCTGCGGTGCATGGTGTTGTGCTCCAGAGCGTGTTCGATCATAGATGTCAGAATTTCCAGCAGAAATCCCTGGGACTCCCGAAGCGGGCCCTCTTCTTCCAGCAATAGCAGACGGTGTGTGGTGCGGCCGCTGCGTTTCAGATTCACGCACAGAGAGCCGTCGCCGGTGATTTCCTTCGGATAGAAGAAATACCCGTCCAGTTCCCGCACAGAGTTGTAGAGGGCATCCTTTTTCAACTTGACTACCTGATGATAGGAATCCTCAGAAGAGCCCATCACTTTTTCGTGAAAGCGGGCGTGTCTGGATCCGACAGAGGCGATGATGACGAAATCCATGCCGATTACCATCAGCGGGTTGCCCAGAAAAGGATAGCTCAGTTCAAGAATCTGTTGAATGGATTGTCCATGGATTCTGGAAGAGAGAAGAGCCTCATACCACTGTTCAGCCTGGTCGAAGATATCCTGTATCGCATTGAAAAGTGTCTCTGTGGAGATGGAGCCGTCTGTGATACAGACATAAGGCAGGGGAGGGGAAAGGGGACGATCCTGGCCGGTCAGAAAAAACAAAGCCCCCGGGTCAGTGATTGGGATCAGAGAGGGATCCTCTGTGATATATATGCGGTCTGTATCGAGAACTGTAGCACCGGTACAGAAGACCGGGCGTCCAAGCTCCGGCTGCAGGGACAGGTGTTCTGGCGTGTAGATGGGATAGTTCTTTTTCAGCTCCTCCAGCAGGTAAGCGGCGCTTAATTTCATGTAAAAACCTCCTTATATGTTCTTCCTACATATTGTAGGAAAACAAGGAAAAAATGTCAATGATATGCGGATTGAATCTGAAAAAAAGAAGATGTTATAATAATTTCAGTTTTAAGGAGGTGCGCGAAAGACATGATTATTATTGGAGAAAAGATTAACGGCTCCATTCCGTCTGTGGCGGAAGCGATCGCCAACAGAGATGCGGAATTCATCAAACAGAGAGCAATTGCACAGGCTAATGCCAATGCCACTTACATAGACTGCTGCGCTTCGGTGGAGGAGAATATTGAAGTGGAGACCTTGAAATGGATGATTGACTGTATACAGGAAGTGACAGATGTTCCCATCAGTGTAGACAGTCCAAGTCCCAGAGTGTTGGCGGAGGCCTTTAAATTTTGTAAAAAACCGGGATTGATCAACTCTGTCTCCATGGAGGGCGACAAAGTCGATATCATTTTTCCATTGATCGCGGATACGAAATGGGAAGTGATCTGCCTGCTCAGTGATGATACAGGAATACCGAAGACAGCAGAGGACCGTCTCCGTGTGTTTGATAAAATTATGGAAAAGGCAAAGGAATACAAGATTGCTCCAAGCCGTCTCCACATTGATCCGCTGGTTGAGATGCTCTGCACCTCAGAGGATGGAATCGCGCTGAATACCAAGGTGATAAGCACAATCCGGAAGCAGTATCCGGACATCCACATTACAGCTGCAATCAGCAATATTTCATTCAACCTTCCGGTGAGAAAACTGATTAACATGGGATTCGCGGTACTGGCTATGAATGCGGGACTGGACAGTGCGATTATGGATCCGACCAACAGGGATCTTCTGGCGCTGGTTTATGCGACAGAGGCTCTGCTGGGAAATGATGACTATTGTATGGAGTACATCGGCGCATACCGGGAAGGTTTGATCGGACCGAAGAAATGAAAAAGAAAATGTCATAAAAGAGTGCAATACAAAAAAGGAGGATATGACAATGTCAAAGATTCAAGAAGTGTATGAAACCGTGGAAAAAGGAAAAGTAAAAGCAATTCAGGGTCTGGTTCAGGAAGCGCTGGATGCAGGAGATGCGCCTCTTGATATTCTGAATAAAGGTATGATCGCAGCGATGGACAGTGTAGGCGCAAAATTCAAAGCGGGAGAGATCTTTGTGCCGGAGATGCTGGTTGCTGCAAAGTGTATGAAGAAAGGTGTTGAAATTCTGAAACCTCACCTGGCAAGCGGAGAGACAGGAGCAGCCGGAAAAGTTGTCATCGGTACCGTTGCAGGGGATATGCATGATATCGGAAAGAATCTTGTTGCCATGATGATGGAGAGCGCCGGATTTGAAGTGATCGATCTGGGTGTGGATGTTCCGATTCAGAAATTCCTGGATACCGTTGCAGCAAATCCGGATACAAAGATTGTCGGATGCTCTGCACTTCTGACAACGACTATGCCGGCTCTGAAAGAGACTGTGGCAGCGCTGAACGCAGCTCCATTCCGCGGTCAGATTAAAGTTATGGTAGGAGGAGCGCCGATCACAGAGGAATTTGCCAAAGAGATCGGAGCAGATGCTTATACAGAAGATGCAGCCAGTGCAGCTCAGAAAGCAAAAGAACTGGCAGCAGCTTAAAATCCAACGGGGAGGTTTTTTAATATGAAGACAATTCGTGAAAATTATATGGATCTTTTGAATACCGGTAAATCTGAGCGCCTTGTAAAACAGTATGAGCCTTTTGCGTTTGTACTGAATGAGCCTCTTCTGAAACAGGAATATCTGTGCCGAGTAAAAGGACAGGATACTCCGGACGCATGGGGAACTATCATCCGCTGGCCGGCTGATGAACATGCGGGAATGCCTTACATCACAGAGGAGAATAAAGTATGCCCGGATATCACAGAGTGGAAGAAATATGTGAAAGCTTCCAATCTGGAATTCCCGGAGGAAGACTGGGCAGAGGCAGTGGAGACAGCCAACAAGATTGACCGCAGCCAGTATATGGTTTCCTGCCTGATGGCAACTGGTATTTTCGAGAGAATGCATTTCCTGATGGGATTTGAAGATACTTTGATGAATCTCCTTCTGGAGCCGGAGGCAATGGAGGAACTGGCAGATTATATCTGCGACTGGAAGATCGAATATGCGAAGCAGTTGATTGATCATCTTCATCCAGATGCGATTCTGTCTCATGATGACTGGGGAGCAAAAGACCGTCTGTTCATGAGCAGAGATACCTGGGTGGAAATTTTCAAACCTCGTTATGAGAGACTGTACAGTTATATCCGCTCCAGAGGAGTACAGGTGATCCATCATGCAGACAGCTATCTGGCGAACATCATTGAGGATATGGTTGACTGTCATATCAATGTATGGCAGGGTGTGCTTCCGTCCAATGATGTACCTGCACTGCTGAAACAGCTGAACGGCAGAATGGTTCTGATGGGCGGTCTGGATGCCGGTGCTTTCGATTTTGAAGACTGGACTCCGGAAATGGTTGAGAAAGAAGTTCGCCGTGCGGTGAACGCATGTGATGGACTTCCGGGATACATTCCATGTATCACTTACGGTCTGGCTGAGTCTATCTTCCCAGGTGTGTATGAGGAGATCGATAAGGTGATTGATCAGATCAATCAGGAGAGAGCAGGCCAATAATTAGAGTAGCAGATTTCGTTTGTTGAATTCCATAAAAATATAAAAACAGAGCATCTCCAGTCTTCGGATTTGGAGATGTTCTGTTTTTACAGGAAAGAAAAGGCTTTACTTCTATTTTTATCTTATATATAATAAGACATGGATTTGTTTACACAGATTATATAGATAAGGAGATAAGACATGGGTGGAATTTTTGGAGTAGCTTCAAAAGAAGACTGTACATTAGATTTGTTCTTTGGAATTGATTATCACTCTCATCTGGGTACACGCAGAGGTGGAATGGCAGTATATGACAGGGAAAAAGGATTCAACCGTGCAATTCACAATATTGAAAATTCTCCATTTCGAACCAAGTTTGAGCGCGATGTGGAGTCTCTGAAGGGAACGCTGGGCATCGGCTGTATTTCAGACAATGAGCCGCAGCCATTGATGGTTCAGTCCCATCTGGGAAGTTTTGCGATCACAACTGTGGGAAAAATTAACAATATGGAGCAGCTGATTGAGCATTCCTATAAAAACGGCTGTACACATTTCCTGGAGATGAGCGGCGGCAGTGTGAATTCCACAGAGATGGTGGCTTCTCTGATCAATCAGAAACAGACGCTGGTGGAAGGAATTCAGTACGCGCAGGAATTGATTGACGGGTCTATGACAATTCTGATTATGACTCCGAAGGGGCTGTATGGAGCCAGAGACCTTATGGGAAGAACTCCTCTGATTCTTGGAAAGAAAGAGAATGCGTACTGTGCTTCTTTTGAGAGTTTTGCTTTCGGAAATCTGGGTTATGAGACGGTTCGGGAACTGGGCCCGGGAGAGGTGGTATTTATCACTCCTGAGGGAGATGAGACACTGGTTCAGCCGAGAGATAAAATGAAGATCTGTTCTTTCCTCTGGGTATACTATGGATATCCAACAGCAACCTATGAGGGCGTGAACGTGGAGGAGATGCGTTATCGGTGTGGAGATATGCTGGCCCGCAGAGATGCCGGAGATGTCCATCCGGATATTGTGGCTGGAGTTCCGGATTCCGGTATCGCACATGCGGTTGGCTACGCAAACCGTTCCGGAATTCCATTTGCGAGACCTTTTATCAAATATACCCCAACCTGGCCGAGATCTTTCATGCCCACACAGCAGAGCCAGAGAGAGCTGATTGCCAAGATGAAGCTGCTTCCGGTGCATGAGCTGATCAAAGGAAAGAGTCTTCTTCTGATCGATGATTCCATCGTGAGAGGTACACAGCTTCGCGGAACAACGGATTTCCTCTATCAGAGCGGAGCGAAGGAAGTTCACATCCGTCCGGCATGTCCGCCGCTTCTGTACGGATGTAAATACCTGAATTTCTCCAGATCCAAATCGGAGATGGATCTGATTACCAGACGGGTGATTCTGAAACGGGAAGGCGAGCTTCACTGTGAAGATAAACTGGAAGATTACGCAAATCCGGATTCTCAGAATTATAAAGAGATGCTGGAGGAGATCCGCAAGGAACTTCACTTTACTTCCCTGCGTTATCACCGCCTGGATGATATGATAGAGTCCATTGGCATTTCTCCCTGCAAGCTCTGTACTTACTGCTGGAACGGAAAGGAATAAAAGGCAGTGAGTCAGGTTCGGCTGGACAAATATCTGGCGGATGCGGGCGTGGGAACACGCAGAGAGGTCAAACGCGAGGTGCAGAAAGGAAAGGTGCAGGTCAATGGCACCGTGGCCAAAGATCCGGGGCAGAAGATAGATCCACTCCTGGATGTGGTGAAATATGGAGAAGAAGTACTTCGGGTGTCGGAATTCGAGTATTATCTGCTGCATAAACCTTCCGGCTGTGTCAGTGCCACAGAGGATTCCAGACAGAAGACGGTGATGGAGTATGTCCCCTCATCCCGCAGGGATTTATTCCCTGTGGGACGCCTGGACAAAGACACAGAAGGGCTTCTGCTGATCACCAACGACGGAAAACTGGCCCACGGGCTGCTCTCCCCGGCGCGCCATGTGGAGAAAACCTATTATGCCGAGGTTCGGGGGCGTATGACTCAGGAGGATGTACAAAAATTTCAGGAAGGCCTGGATATCGGAGAGAAGAAGCTCACACTTCCTGCGGTTTTGAATATTCTGGACGTATGTGCCGGGGATGACCAGGAGATATCACGGGTGGAAATTACCATCCGGGAGGGAAAATTTCACCAGATCAAGAGAATGGTACAGGCGGTGGGCAAGGAGGTTGTCTATCTTAGGAGGATTTCCATGGGACCGCTGCGTCTGGATGAAAATTTGAAGAGAGGAGAGTGCCGTCCTCTCAGAAAAGAAGAGATAGAAAAACTGCTGCAGAATCGGAGATGATTTCTGCAGCAGTTTTTGTGTTAATAATCGGTTTTGTGATAGAAACGGCCATTGATGTAATCTGTCTTAATGATGTTGATGAATGCGCTGGGATCGGCATTTTTCACTTTTTTGATCAGAAGCTTGGCTTCCTCTCTGGAGACCACAGAGTACAGGAGAGTCAGATCATCCTGGCTGTAGCAGCCTTTTCCGGCAAATTGTGTGGCGCTGTGGTGAGTGAAATTCTTGATCTCTGCATAGACCTCTTCCGGATGTCTGGTGACAATGAAAAGCGTGTGCTTTTTGTATCTCTGGTGAAGCATCTGTATGGTCTGAGTACAGGTAAACTGGAAAATAATGGAATAAAGAGCTGCATCCCAGCCAAACAGAAGACCGGCGATGGTCAGCACCACTGCGTTCCCCATTAAGATATAATTCCAGATATCCCGGCCCCGCCGTTCCGAAATCAGGATAGCGATGAAATCGGTTCCGCCGCCTGAGGTGTTGCCGATCAGGCACAGGCTGCATGCCAGACCGTTAATCAGTCCGCCAAAGATACTGATAAGCAGAGGATCGTAAGTGATTGGCTGGCTGGGAATCAAGTCCGTCAGTACACTGGTGAGAACGACCACACAGCAGGAGCTGACGGTGAATTTCGGACCAAGATATTTGAAACTGATGCAGGCGGGCACGGCGTTCAAAGGCAGATTGATTAAAGTAAAAGGAATGGCCACGCCAAAGAACTGGGATCCGATCTGCTGAATCAATAGGGTCACGCCGTTAAATCCACTGGGGTACAGGTTCCCGGCCCGCACGAAAGTCTTGATATTCACGGCAAAGATAACCGCTGCGATGATGGCGCAGCTCATTCGGCGAATCTCATGCCGCGGATTGATAGAAATATCCCTCATCATATTTTTTCCCCTCCACGAAAGAAAAATTAATCTTACTATCAGAATACACCAGGGTATGGGGCTTGTCCATAAATTTTTGAGTGAAATTTATGAATTTAAAATTTCTCGGAAAGCAGCAAGCAGACGGTCGTTCTGTTCCGGGAGCATGATGCAGAAACGGAAGTAGGACTCATCCAGGAACGGGAAGGTGGAACAGTTGCGGATCATCATTTTCTGGCGGATACAATGTTCAAAAAGCTTCTGGGCATCCATGCCAGGCTGCAGAATTTTAGCCAGAAGAAAGTTGCTGCATCCCGGATAGACTTTCAGTGATTTCCAGGAAGAAAGTTCTAAAAAGAGACGCTCTCTTTCTTCATGAATCAGCGCCTTCGTCTTTTGGATATACTCCTGGTCACGGAACATAAAATGTCCGGCAAGTTCTGCCAGGCTGTTCACTGACCAGGGATCTTTTTTCTGGTTGATTTTCTGGAGAAGATCCAGATTTCCTGTGATGGCATAACCCAGGCGCAGCCCCGAGCAGGCGAAGAACTTTGAAGTGCCGCGCAGGATGATCAGATTCGTGTAATAGGTAGTGAGAGGAGCCGCAAAGATCTGCTGGGGCTCCGGGGCGAATTCCACATAAGTCTCATCTACCATGACGAAGATTCCATATTGAAGGCAGGCATCCAGAATTTTACGCATCTGCTTTTGAGTGATGGCTGTCGAGGTGGGATTGTTGGGATTGCAGAGAACCAGAAGATCCAGGTCATCGTGGAGCTGAGCGCACAGCTCTTCTGTGTCGATTTGAAAATCGCGGTCTTCACGCAGCGGGTAGTACAGACTGGTACCGCCGCACAGAGCGATATCCCGTTCATATTCTGAGTAGGTGGGACCGAGAATCAAAGCTTTCTTCGGAGAGAGTGTTTGGATAAAATGGGAAATCAGCTCGGTAGAGCCATTCCCCACCAGAACATGATCCGCCTGTGTGTCTGTGTACCGGGCAATTTCCTGGCGAAGCCGGGTGTATTCACGATCCGGATATCCGGTGATCACATCCAGGTGTGAGGCCAGGTGGGCTCTCAGATTCGGGGAGAGTCCCAGAGGATTGACATTGGCACTGTAGCTGGTGATCTCCTCTTTTCGGATGCCATAGACTTGCTCTATTTTTTCTAAATCACTTCCGTGAAAATGGTCTTTGTGTGTTAACATGGTTTTTCAGACTCCTTTTGTTGCACAGCTTTCGTTTGTAGTGTATAATTCGATTATAGTGTTTCGAAAAAAATAGTCAAGAACAATAGAGGTTAAACTTTGAAAAGAAGAGTAGAACAAATGATAAACGGAAAATTTGAATATAAGGTGCCCAAACTGCTCCTGTCGGTGGATAAAATTCAGGTAAAGACTCTGTGTGGAAAGAACTGCCAGAGGGAGATTTATCTGGGAACAGAGGAAAACCAGAAGGTTCAGGGCTATGTCAGCTCTTCTCACCGCCGTCTGATTCCGGAAGTATCTCAGTTTTCCGGGACAACGGTCAGAATTTCGTGTGGAATTGATGTGGAAGGTATGAACCCGGGAGAGAGTTTTCAGGGAAATCTGTGTTTCCTGACTAATTTCGGGGAATACCAGGTTCCGTTTTATGTTGAAATAGAAAAAGTTCCTGTGACAAGTACCAGCGGTCAGATTGCATCCCTGGAGGCATTTGCCCAGCTGGCGAGAAAAGACTTCAGAGAAGCTTTTCGGCTGTTTACTTCAGATGGCTTTCGTTCGATTATGCAGGGAGCGCCCAGGAAGGAGAGGGCTCTTTATCTTGGAATGACTCATAATCCGGTAACTTATCAGCATTTGGAGGAGTTTCTGATCGGTGCAGGGCAGAAAGAACCGGTGCAGATCACATGGAAGGAGGATCAGGCCTCCTTTTATCAGGTGAAGGAATCCAGAAGTGAATCCTTTCAGATTCAGAGAAGCGGCTGGGGATTTCTTCGTCTGGAAGTGGAGACCAGGGGAGATTTTCTAAGTGTCTCCAAACATGTGATCCGGGAGGAAGATTTCATCGGGAGTATCTATCAGGTTGACTATGTGATTCATGAGTCGTATCTGGGAAAAGGGAAAAATTTCGGAGAAATTCTGGTTAAGAGTCCTTACAGGACGTTCGTCTACCAGGTGATGGCTTCCAGAAATCAGGAGATTCAGGTCAATGTGGCTGTACTGGAAAAGAAAAAGAAAGTCGAGCTGGCGAAAGGTCTTCTGGATTTGAAGACAAAGAAGACGGATTACCGTCAGTGGGCAGAAAATACCAGGCAGATACTCCGGGAATTAAAGGAAGCTGGCTGTGACTATCCGGAATATCAGATGTGCGAGGCATTTCTTCACTATCAGGATGAGGAGACGGCGCAGGCACAGGCGATTTTGCGAAAATATGAGAATAAATCGTTTACGAGAAAGGACCTGGAGTTTGCGGGAATTTATCTGTACTTAAGCAAGATGACAGGTCTGATTGGCGCGAAGAAGAACATTTCTTCCAAAATCCGCAGTTTTTATAATCAGAAACCGGACAGTTTTCTGTTGCTCTGGACGCTGCTGCAGACAGATGAGGAAATCAAAAGATCTCCGTCAAAGGCGCTGTTCATGTTGGAAGAGCAGTATGACAGAGGGTGCCGGAATCCGTTTTTATATCTTGAGGCCTGGCAGATGGTGACAGAAGATATTTCTCTCCTTCGCCGGCTTAGTGGATTTTGGGTGCAGGTATTTTTGTTTGCGGGAAAACGAAGTCTTCTGACGGAGGAACTTTCCATGCGTCTGGCTTACCTGTCTGGTTATGAAAAAAGGTTTTCCAGAAGTCTTTACATGGCCCTGTGCAAGGCTTATGAGCAGTTCCCTTCAGATGATACGCTGGAGGCAGTCTGCAAACATATTATGAAAGGAAATCCCAGAAAGAGAGAGTTCTTCCCCTGGTTTTCCCTGGCGGTGGAACATGGACTTCGTCTGACTCGTCTGTATGAATACTATGCGGAGACTATGGACTGTTCTTATCAGAGAGAACTTCCGAGAACTCTGAAAATGTATTTTTCCTATAATAATACCCTGGGAAGCCAGAAGCGGGCATATATCTATGCCAACATTGTTCAGAACAAAGAGAAAGATGTTCTGGATTATGAAAATTATGAAAAGATCATCCGTTCTTTTGGAAAAGAAAAAATTATTGAGGGAAAGATTAACGAAGATTACGCGGCAATTTATCAGGAATTTCTCTCAAATCCTGCGAGCGAGCAGGAGGCAGAGAACCTGGCGCAGCAGATTTTTACCTGCCGTCTGTACTGTGATGATCCGAAAGTTCGAAATGTGATTGTGCGGCATAGCCAGTTTAAGACAGAAGATGTCTATCCCTGTACAGAAGGGGTGGCTTACCCGAAAATCTATACCAAGGATGCGGTGATTCTCTTTGAAGATGACAGACAGAGAAGATATGCGAAGACGGTGGAATATAACCTGACCAGGCTGATGGATGAAAAGGAACTGGTGAAAAAGTGCAGAGCTTATCCGGTGAAGGTGCCGGGATTTTTGCTCCATGTGGCAGAGCATGAGAACGTGGACCGGGAGAATCTGAACATTTATCAGCAGCTTTTGGATTCCCCGGCGTTTACAGAAGAATATAAGGTGCAGCTGCGCCGCAAAATGCTGGAATACTATTCTGAACATGCCCAGGGAGAAGATCTGGATGATTACCTGGGACAGGTGGATCTTCCCAAGTTTGCAAGTGTGGACAAAAAGACACTGATGGAGATCATGATTGCCAGGGGTATGTTTACGAGAGCCTACGAGGTACTGTGCAGTTACGGATACGAAGGAATCCAACTGGAAAGTCTGGTAAAACTATGCAGCCGGATGATTCAGCTGCGGGATATGGAAGAGGAAGATGAGTTGACTTCTCTGGCCTCCTATGTCTTTGAGCAGGGAAAATATGATGAGGTGATTCTCACATATCTGATCTATTATTTTATGGGACCGTTGGATGAATTTTTGAAGCTTTGGACATGCGCGCGGGATTTTCAGGCGGATACGTATGAACTGGATGAGAAGATTCTCCAGCTTCTGATGTTGGTGTGGGATTACCGGACCCAAGGGGCACAAGTGCTGCAGGATTACATTTCGCAGCGGGGAAAAGAAAGGTTGATTCTTGCGTATCTGAATTTCTGTGCCTATGGATATTTCATGAAGGGAAAGGCACTGGATCCATTTTTGGCGGAATGCTTCTACACCGCTTACCGCCGGGGATGGAATCTGGATATGGTCTGCATGCTGAGTCTGTTTCAGCTCTATGCGCATAAGGAGGACAGAACAGATGAGGAAGAAGCAATGCTGAGAGATTTGCTGAAACTGTGTGCGGAACACCAGTACCGTTTTCAATTCTTTGAACAGCTTCCGAAATCCATGAGAAGCCCTTATCAGCTGGATGATAAGGTGTTTGCGGAATGCAGGACAGATAAAGATGCAAAAGTAACTCTGTACTATGCCCTGGATCAGGGACTGGACAGACCTTTGAAATATAAAAGTGAACCGATCAAAGCAGGATATGAAGGAGTTTTCGTGAAAACCTTCACTCTGTTTTACGGGGAAGTTCTTCACTACTATTTCGGGATCGAGACCGAGGAGGGATTGCGAAACACGGAGGAGAGAACGCTGACTGTGCAGAATGTGGAATCTGACGGGCAGAGTAAATATCAGCTTCTGAACCAGATGCTGGCTGCCAGGGTGCAGGGAAGAAGAGATGAGGCAGCTGATAAGATGAGGAAATATCTGCAGCAGGAAGATTTTGTGAAGAAAATGTACCAGATAGAGAAGGAATAGAAGTATGAATGAGATCAGAGACATCTTGATTGGTATTGATTTAGGTGAGAAAGTTTCTCAGATTTGTTATTATGACCGACGGCGTCAGGAACCTGTGGAGGTCACCATGAAGGTGGGCTCCGCCTGCTACGAGAGTCCCAGCTGTGTGTGCTGGAGAGAAAAGAGTCAGGAATGGAGCATGGGGTTGGAGGCGGAATACTTTGCCAGGGAACAGGGCGGGATTCTGGTGGAAAATTTTTATCATCTGTGCGAGGAGGATCTGAAGATTTCGGTTGGCGGGCAGATGAGAGAACCCTGGGAGCTGGCTGCCGCTTACATTCAGGGGATGATTCATTTTCTCGGGAGCCGGGAGCCGGTGAAAAATACAAAATGTCTGGCGGTGACTGTTCCGAACTTGAATGGAAATATGGTAAAAAATCTTCAGAAAGCCTGTGAGAGCATCGGATACTCCAAAGATCAGCTTCTGCTTGCGGATTACTCAGAGAGTTTTTATTACTATGCGTATTGTCAGAGGCTGGACTTTCGTACCCGGAATATCGGTTGGTATGCATTTGATGAAAATCAGGTGACTTTTCGCAGGCTGTATGCCAGTGCCGGCGGGAAACTGACTTTTGTCAGACTCAGTGATCCGGTCCATGCGGAGCTGGGAGAGTCTGCAGAGGATAAAGACTTTGATTTCTGTCAGTTTCTGATTAACACGCTGGGCAATGATCTGTATTCCAGTATCTATATTACTGGCCATGGATTCGACCAGGAATGGGCGAAGACGAAGTCCATCCCCATACTGTGCAGGCAGAAGAGAAAGGTTTTCGAGGGAAATAATCTGTTCGTAAAAGGAGCATGCTATGCTGCCAAAGAACAGTTGGAAGATAAAAAACTAAAAGGATTTCTTTACCTGGGAGATGCTCTGGTAAAGACCAACGTGGGAATGGAAATGCAGGTGATGGGGACACCGGCTTATTATGCGCTGATTGAGGCAGGAAAAAACTGGTATGACTGTCAGTCTGACTGTGAGATTCTGTTAGACGGCCGGGAGGACCTTACCTTTTTGGTTGCCCGCATGGACGAAACTTCCTCTCAGAAAGTAAAGATGAAATTGCCGGGGCTGCCAAAACGTCCCAACAAGACCACCAGACTGCATCTGCACCTGGAGTATACAGCGGCCGGGGTCTGCCAGATCCGGGTGGAGGATCTGGGCTTCGGGGAGTTCTATCCGTCCAGCAGAAAGGTCTGGACAGAGACAGCCCATTGGTAAAGGAGGAGTCAGGTTGAGCGGTTATATTTTATGCCAGGTAAAGAAAGCCGGCAAACCTTATTTTATAGAAAATGTCAGCGTCAATATTTACACGATTGAAGAACTATGCTTCTATCTGTGCAATAATCTGTATCTGATTGACCACACAATACGGAATGAAGAGTTGTCCCGCTGGCTGGAGGAAGAGCTGGGGCTGCGTGCGCTGGCGGCGAAGACGCGTTCCCATCTGAAGGCGACGGACTCTCTGGGGGAATTTCTCTATCCGATCCTGAAAGAAATTAACTATCTGGATTACGAAGAACTCAGGGCTTTGAATAACCGCCTGACTCAGATGGCGGAGGAGTCCTCGGAAGTCAGAAAGAAGAAAAGAGCGGACTGTCTCGTGGCAAATGGTATGTATGTGGATGCCATTCAGAGCTACCAGGAAATTCTGAAAAACGAAGAGCGTCTGAAACCGGCATTTGCAGCCGGAATTTATCACAACCTGGGATGTGCGTTCAGTTATCTGTTCCAGAAGGAAGAAGCAGTGGAGTGTTTCTGGAAAGCTTACGGGAAAGTTCATACGGAGAGTACGCTTCGTATATATCTCGTCGCCTACAGCGACTGTAAAGGAATGGAGGCTTATGAGAAAAGAATGGAAGAGTTGGGCGTGGATCCTTCCACCGCCGAGCGGATTACGGAAGAGATCCGCAGGGCGAGGCGAGAGTCCGAGAAGAAATCCTTTTCTGTGCAGGATATGGATGTGATTCTGGAACGGATGACTGCGGAATACCATCGCAGTACATCTGCGTGAGCGGGAATCCTCTGTATCCGAAATCTGCTCCTTTTGTCTTGCAGTTTATTGACAGAGATGTGATAATATGATAAAATCCCCTTGTACTTTAGCGTAGTAGCATGTTATCATGATTGAAGAAAAAGCAAAAAGGAGATAAAAGTGATGAAAAAGAAATGGCTTAGTGTTTTGCTGGCGGCAGTGCTGGCAATGGGGACTCTTGCAGGCTGCGGTGGTGGCGCAGAGGAATCTTCCGGAGAAGATACCCAGGCATCAGAGGAGACAGATGATATTTTGGGAGACGGGGTTTTTACGGTAGGGTTTGACGCAGAGTATCCTCCGTTTGGCTACATGGACGATGAAGGAGAGTATGTGGGATTTGATCTGGATCTGGCAAAGGCTGTCTGTGATGCCAAGGGATGGGAGTTCGAGGCAAAGCCAGTGAACTGGGATGCCAAGGATTCCGAACTGAATTCCGGAACAATCGACTGTATCTGGAATGGGTTCACAATCAACGGAAGAGAGGATGATTATACCTGGTCCGATCCTTATCTGGACAATGAGCAGGTAATTGTTGTGAAGGCGGATTCAGGAATTGAGAGTCTGGAAGATCTGGCAGGAAAGGCAGTGGTGGTTCAGGCGGCTTCCGCGGCACTGGATGCTTTGAACAATGAGGATAATAAGGATCTGACAGCAAGCTTTGGCTCCCTGACAGAGAATCCGGATTACAATACTGCTTTTATGAATCTGGAATCTGGAGCCGCGGACGCGGTTGCCATTGATATCGGTGTGGCGAATTATCAGCTGGAGCAGAGAGAACAGGGTGCCTATGTGATTCTTGATGAGCCCATCCAGAGTGAGCAGTATGGCATCGGATTTAAGAAAGGAAACGACGCGCTCAGAGATGCTGTGTGGGAAGAAGTGCTGAAACTCAACGAGAACGGCACAGTGGAAGAATTGGCTGAACAGTACGGCGTGGATACTTCCATGATCTGTATAGAGAACTAGACAGAGAAAATTTCAGAGGGGGCTTCAAAGCATGGCGTCCGCCGGGCGGGCATGTGGAAGCCACCTCTTTCTTACGGTATAAGAAAAATCTAATAAAAAATCGGAGGAAATTATGACACTGGAGACAATGATACAGCAATTGGGAAGTGGAATGGTGGTTTCCACAGAGATTTTTTTCCTGACACTTTTATTTTCACTCCCCCTGGGCCTTCTGGTCTGTTTCGGAAGAATGTCCAGGTTCAGCCTCCTTCGGTGGCTGATGTCAGCTTACATATCAGTGATGAGAGGAACGCCGCTGATGCTGCAGCTGATGGTGGTCTATTTTGGACCTTATTTCTTTTTTGGAATCAGTATAACACGGGGATACAGTATGGTTGCTGTCCTGATTGGTTTTGCTTTGAACTATGCGGCGTATTTCGCGGAGATCTACCGCGGCGGAATTGAGTCCATGCCTGTGGGCCAGTACGAAGCTGCCCAGGTTCTGGGATACAAAAGGCCGCAGACGTTTCTTCATATTATTCTGCCCCAGGTGATCAAGAGGATACTTCCGGCAGTGACGAATGAGGTTATCACTCTGGTCAAAGACACTTCTCTGGCCTTTGTCCTGGCAGTGGCGGAGATGTTCACCATCGCAAAGCAGATTGCCAGCTCACAGACCACCATGATGCCTTTTGTGATTGCAGCCATCTTTTATTATGTATTCAATCTTCTTGTGGCAGTGGTTATGGGAAAATTCGAGAAGATGCTGAGTTATTACCGTTAGGAGGAAGAACATGAGTCTTTTTGAGATGAAAAATATCACCAAAAGTTTTGAGGGACAGGAAGTTTTGAAGGGGATTTCACTGACGGTGGATAAAGGGCAGGTGCTGGGAATCATAGGCCCTTCCGGCTCAGGAAAATCTACACTTCTTCGGATTGCCACAGGTCTTGAAAAGGCTGACGGCGGGGAAATCATCAAGAATGGTTCCGTAGGTCTGGTCTTTCAGAATTTCAATCTGTTTCCCCACTATTCTGTGATGAAGAATATTGTGGATGCTCCTCTGCGGGTGCAGAAACGGAAGAAAGAAGAAGTCTACGCCCAGGCCAGAAAACTTCTTGCCCAGATGGGGCTGGCCGACAAAGAAAAGTCCTATCCGTTTCAGCTGTCCGGAGGGCAGCAGCAGCGAGTCTCCATAGCCCGGGCGTTGGCCATGAATCCAGACATTCTGTTTTTTGACGAGCCTACTTCCGCGTTGGACCCGGAGCTGACCGGAGAGATTCTCAAGGTGATCCGGCAGCTGGCAGATGACCATATCACCATGGTGATTGTCACCCATGAGATGAATTTCGCACGGGAGATCTCAGACCATATTTTATTTATGGACCGGGGTGTGGTTGCTGTGGAGGGAAGTCCGCAGGAGGTATTTTCTTCCGAGCATCACAGGATGCGGGAGTTCCTGGGTAAGTTTCATCAGGGAGAATCTTAAACACAGAGCAGAAGTTTTCCGGTAATGCTTGCTTTTCCATATTTCCTGTTATATAATTTTCCTGTATTGTGTGCAAAGGAAAGCGGGGTAAATGAGATGGATACAGATAGATATGTAAGTCCGTTGTCTGAGCGTTACGCGAGTAAAGAGATGCAGTATATTTTTTCTCCGGATATGAAATTCAAAACCTGGAGAAAACTGTGGATTGCTCTGGCAGAGACGGAGAAAGAACTGGGGCTGAATATCAGCCAGGAACAGATTGACGAGCTGAAAGCACATGCGGAGGATATCAACTATGATGTGGCAAAGGAGCGGGAGCGCCAGGTACGCCATGATGTGATGTCCCATGTGTATGCGTACGGTGTTCAGTGTCCGAAAGCCAAGGGAATCATTCACCTTGGAGCAACCTCCTGTTATGTGGGAGATAACACAGATATTATTGTGATGACAGAAGCTTTGAAGCTGGTGCGCAAGAAACTGGTGAACGTGATTGCGGAGCTGGCCAAATTTGCTGAGAAGCATAAGGCGCAGCCAACACTGGCATTTACACATTTCCAGCCGGCGCAGCCGACTACAGTGGGAAAACGTGCCACACTGTGGACCCAGGAATTCCTGATGGATCTGGAGGATCTGGAGTATGTTCTGGGAACCATGAAGCTTCTTGGATCAAAGGGAACCACTGGCACGCAGGCAAGCTTTTTGGAACTGTTTGACGGAGATCAGGAGAAGATTGATCAGATTGATCCTATGATTGCGAAGAAAATGGGATTCAAAGACTGCTATCCGGTGTCCGGGCAGACATATTCAAGAAAGGTGGATACCCGTGTATTGAATATTCTGGCAGGAATTGCAGCGAGTGCCCATAAGATGTCCAATGATATCCGTCTGCTTCAGCATTTAAAAGAGGTGGAAGAACCTTTTGAGAAGAATCAGATTGGATCTTCTGCTATGGCATATAAGAGAAATCCGATGAGAAGCGAGAGAATCGCGTCTCTGTCCAGATATGTGATGATCGATGCGCTGAATCCGGCAATTACTTCGGCAACTCAGTGGTTTGAGAGAACTTTGGATGATTCCGCGAATAAACGTCTGAGCATTCCGGAAGGTTTCCTGGCGATTGACGGAATTCTGGACCTGTGCCTCAATGTGGTGGATGGTCTGGTTGTCTATCCGAAAGTGATCGAAAAGCATATGATGGCGGAATTGCCGTTTATGGCGACAGAGAATATTATGATGGATGCAGTGAAGGCAGGCGGAGACCGCCAGGAGCTGCACGAGAGAATCCGAGAACTGTCCATGGAGGCAGGCAGACATGTGAAAGCAGAAGGAAAGGATAACGATCTTTTGGAGTTGATTGCTCTGGATCCGGCCTTTAATCTGAGCCTGGATGAGCTGAAGGCAGCTATGGAGCCGTCCCGCTACACAGGACGCGCCAAGGAACAGGTGGAGGCTTTCCTTGAGAAAGTAGTGAATCCAATAATTGAAGAGCACAAAGATCTTTTGGGAGTTACGGCACAGATCAATGTCTGAGATACCGTGACCGGGCGAAATGGTCGAGAAGAACCTATTATGAGGAGGAACGGAACAATATGGTAAAAGCAGTAGTTGGAGCAAACTGGGGAGATGAAGGAAAAGGAAAAATCACAGATATGCTGGCGGAGAAGGCAGATATCATCGTGAGATTTCAAGGCGGTGCGAATGCAGGCCATACAATTGTCAATGACTACGGAAAATTCGCCCTTCATACCCTGCCGTCCGGGGTGTTCTACGATCATACAACCAGCGTGATCGGGAACGGTGTGGCGTTAAATATTCCAGTCTTCTTTAAAGAAGTGAAAAGCATTGTGGACAGAAATGTTCCGATGCCTAAGATTGTAATTTCTGATCGTGCGCAGATGGTGATGTCCTACCATGTACTGTTTGATCAGTATGAGGAGGAGCGTCTTGCAGGAAAATCTTTCGGTTCCACAAAATCGGGAATTGCGCCTTTTTATTCTGATAAATATGCGAAAATTGGTTTTCAGGTGAGTGAGCTGTTCGCAGGGGAAGAATATCTGAGAGATAAGGTACAGCGTGTCTGCGAGACAAAAAATGTACTTCTGGAGCACCTGTATCATAAGCCTCTGCTGGATCCAAACGAGATTTATGAAGAGCTTATGAGCTATAAAGAGATGGTAGAGCCGTATGTGTGCAATGTCTCTTTGTTCCTGTGGAATGCCATCCAGGAAGGAAAGGAAATTCTTCTGGAGGGCCAGCTGGGCTCTTTGAAGGATCCGGATCATGGAATCTATCCAATGGTGACTTCTTCTTCCACTTTGGCTGCCTATGGAGCAATCGGCGCGGGAATTCCGCCCTATGAAATCAAGCAGGTCATCACAGTGTGTAAAGCATACTCAAGTGCTGTAGGAGCAGGTGCTTTTGTGTCAGAGATCTTCGGAGATGAGGCAGAGGAGCTGAGAAAACGAGGCGGAGACGGCGGCGAGTACGGTGCGACAACCGGACGTCCCAGAAGAATGGGATGGTTTGACTGTGTGGCTTCCAAGTACGGATGCCGTATGCAGGGAACCACGGACGTGGCTTTCACTGTTCTGGATGTTCTGGGATATCTGGATGAGATTCCGGTTTGTGTGGGATATGAGATCGACGGCGAAGTGACTACAGAATTCCCAACCACATACCAGTTGGAGAAAGCAAAACCGGTGCTGGAAGTATTGCCAGGCTGGAAGTGTGATATCCGTGGAATTCGGAAATATGAAGATCTTCCGGAGAACTGCAGAAAATATGTGGAGTTTATCGAGGAGAAGATTGGCTTCCCGATTACCATGATTTCCAATGGACCAGGAAGAAAAGATATCATTTACCGCAAATATAGCTGACAGGTTGCCGGGCATATGAGAATTCACTCATGTGTCCGGTATTTTTAATATGGGGCATAGGGGAGATGGCAGATGGAGAAGAAAAATGTAATTTTAGCTGTTGGGGTGATTCTTTTGGCGTTCCTGGGAGTCTTTCTGATGTGGAATGTCTGGAAAAGTACTCCCCAGGAAGAGAAAGAGGCCTCCCAGACCAATGAGGCGGCGGAGGAAAAGAATGCAAGGAAAGAGGAAGAAGCTTCTTTCACAGTTCGGTATCAGCTGCAGGAACAGAACCAGGAGATGGGGTTTTGGGAGAGTGATGCGGCCGCGAAGCTGGGGATACTGGAGGAGAACAGTCTGAATTACGAGATAGAAAAGGATGGACAATATGGACTTGAGGGTATTGTGAGCAGTCAGAATTTCCGTCTGGATGGCCGGGATTACCGGCTGATTGTGCGGATGACCAGATCAGAAGACAAGGGAAGCCGGCCGGTTCTGGAAATTTATGACAATCAGTCCCCCTACGATGTGGTTGGATCGCAGTTTTTTGATGAAGAATGTTTTTCGGATATCTCTGTTTTGGAGGAACGTCTGGGCATTTTCCTGCGGGAGGGCTCCAAGGGAATGCAGATCGTGTCTTTTCACGGAGTGAGCCGTGCGGCAGAAGGCGTGGTATCTTACCAGATTTTGAGTTTTGACGGAACAGCTCTGCAGGTGGAATGGCAGTATGAAGGAGAGCAGGGAAGTGAAGAGACAGAAAAAGAGCTGGAAGGTCAGGAACTGAGATCGAAAGATTTTCTTCCGGAGACTCTGGTTGAGAATCAGGGGATCTGTTATCTGACGAATACACGGGAGTCCCAGGAAGGATCCATCTTGAAATACAGAGGAAGCATGGGGGATTATACAGAACTTCGGGAAAATCTGGAATCTTATGACAGGAACCTGTATCAGGGAATGATCCGTGCAGGAGTGGGCGGATCGAAGAGAGCCATTGGGGAGTATCAAAAGACAGTACCGGATGACCAGGTGGAAGAGGAGGTCCTTGCGGTGCGGGCAGTGTTCACTGAGCAGATGGAGAACTGTGACAACGGGGTGTATCAACCCTTGGATTTGGGAAATGGAATGACAGCCTGGCTGTCGGGACAGCAGGTTTGTGTGGTGATGACAAACTCTTCTCTTGTGACAGACACCAATGAGAAAATCTTTGACTACCAGGATGGAAAACTGATTTTTGCATATCACAACGAGGGTGGTCTTCAGCATCGTATCTATTATAAAGATGAGAATCCTTTCCGTTGGTCATATCCCACCAGTGCGGATATTCGGGATAATGCGTTTGAAGATTCTTCGTTTATCAGCGAGAGCCGGAAATACCAGCAGGAAGGTTATGAGTATTATGATATGGCGATGGAAATGCTGGGGCAGCCATGAGAAGAGAAAAGGTGTGGATATTTATTCCACACCTAATTTTTTTAATTCAGCGGCTGCCTGTTTGAAGTCATGAAACAGAATTGTGTGAATGCCAAACTTGGCGGCTGCGTCCAGATTTGCCTGGCGGTCGTCCAGAAAGACAGCCCGCCTGGGATGAATCTTGTAGGTCTGAAGCAGAGTCTGATAGATTTCAGGTTCTGGTTTGATCTGTTTGACCTCGCTGGAAAATACAATGCCATCCATGTACTTTAGAAAAGTCATGTCCGGGCGGGTCTTTTCCAAAAGACGTTCCGGATAGTTGGATAGAATATAGAGATGAAATCCTTTCTCCTTCAGATAACGTACCCAGGTCTCGGCGTAATCATAGACAGAGATTGTTCTCTCGTTGGTGGAGAGAACCTGTAAAATTTCCTTTTCCAGCTGGGGATCATTCTTCACGAACTGACGCACATATTCGTCCGGAGGAAGATCACCCCGGTCCTGTTCGTTCCAGGTCTGGCTGGCGAACACGGCCTGCCCGATTCGTTCTTTGACTTCGCGGGGATAGGGAAAGGTGTCCAGGTAAGATTTCCAGTCATAGTTGACCAGAACCATTCCCACGTCAAAAATGATGGAATCCACGCAGGCGGAAGATTCCTCCGGAGAGGTTCTTTTCTGAAAGAAACGGACAACCAGCAAATAGCCGTACAGCAAAAGGGGTACGAAAATTGTGCCCGCCAGGGAGATACGGAACCAGGTTCCGCTGTCCGGTGAGTCTGTCACGGCGAAGAAAAAAGTTGCCCCATACAGTAAAAGCAGCAGGAGAACTACGATGAGTGCCCCTGCACGTTTTAGATTTTTCATAGCTGTCTACCTCATCTTATGCTTCTTTTATGTCCTTGGTATGACGCTTGATGGCATCAAAGCTTTCGGAACTGATCACATGTTCAATACGGCAGGCATCTTTGGACGCGATCTCGGGGTCAACACCCAGACGTACCAGCCACTTGGAGAGAAGCGTGTGTCTTTCGTAAATCTTTTCCGCAATCTCCCGGCCGGCTTCTGTGAGAGTGATATAACCACTTGTATCCATCTTAATATATCCGTTCAGACGAAGATTTTTCATTGCCACGCTTACGCTGGGTTTTGAAAAATCCAGTTCATTGACAATATCGATCGAGCGCACATGTTCCTGGCGCAGACTGATGATCAGAATGGTTTCCAGATAGTTTTCCGCAGATTCCTGAATCTTCAATGGCAATCCCTCCATTTGTTTTGATTACTTAATAGGATAGCATAAGAAATGGAAAAATTCAAATATATTGTAATCTATATTTTGGGATGATATAATATTGAAAGAATCAAAGGAAAGGGGTGCTGACTATGAAAACAATTACAATTGAAAGACAATATGGAAGCGGTGGACGTGAAGTTGGAACTTTACTGGCAAATTCATTGAATATTCCATTTTATGACAGTAATTTGCTCCTGGTAGCAGCAGAAAAATACGGGATTAATCCAGGTGTCATGGCAGAACATGACGAGAAGAGACAGTCCAATTTTCTGTTCGGCCTTTCGATGGTAACTGATGGGTATCTGAATCAGGAGAAGATTATGTTACCCTATAAACTGTACCAGGCACAGTCAGATACAATTGTACGTCTTGCAGAGGAAGGCCCCTGTGTATTCGTGGGAAGATGTGCGGAACACATTCTCAGACAGCATCATTATGACGATCTGCTCAATGTGTTTATTTATGCGTCCTCCATGGATCAGAGACGCCAAAGGGCGATCAAAGTGGATCACATCTCTGAGAAAGAGGCAGATTCTTATATCGCGAAAAAAGACAAAGAAAGACGGGATTACTATTATTTCCACACGGGAAAAGAGTGGGGCGTGATGGAGAACTATGATCTTTGTCTGAATACCACGACGATGGGATACCAGCTCTGTGCGGACGTGATCCGGGATGCGCTGAGAAGAGACAAATAAGAATTTGGCTTTGACAGGGGAAGTCTTAAAAAACTGTGAAATCCAGCCCAGAGGTTGACAAGAAAAAGATACTCTATATAATTAGGATAGAAAGAAACTTATACCCATAGGAGGGATTTGTCTATGAAAAAAAGGTATTTCGTTCTTGTCGCTCTGCTTGCGGTATGCATGACAGCGGCGGCCGGATGTAATAAAAATAACAAGGAAGCTGACAGTACACAGGCAGTGACAGAGACACCGACACCGACGCCTAAGGCAGACAACGTGGTGCAGATGGAGAAGATTTCCGATGCGGACAAGGCGGCGATCCGGAATATTCTTGGCGAGAAGACCAGTACCAGCTCTGATGTGGTTCTGACCAATGACACAGGTCTTGACATCTCGGAGATTTATATCCGTGAGGCGGCGGACAGCTCCGATGATGAGTGGGGCGATGATCTGATTCAGGGATCTTATGAGTGGAAAGACGGAGACCGGGCCCTGTATTATTATGAGAAGTCAGATGATGTCAACTATGATATTCAGGTGTTCTATACAGATGAGGACGAGGCGAACTGTTTCTTCCGTGATCTGGACTTTTCGGATACCACAGAGATCAAACTGTGCATGGAAGATGGGGTGCCTTATGTGACCTACTACAGTGAGAGCCAGAAGAAAGAGGTCAGCACACTGGAAGATGCACGGGAGCGTATGGGTCTGACAAATGATGACAGTGATGATACGGATTCTTCAGATGATACAGACAGCACTGTGGGAGAGAACACTGCCACACCGACACCGGAGCAGTCAGACGAGGACTACAGCAGTGGAGATGATACCTCATCGGATTCCGGAGACGATGGAGATGATGGTTCAGGTGACGGCGATGAAGATCCTGGATATTCCAGCGGCCGTGATCAGGCGGAGAGCTATATCGGAAAGAGTCTCGATACTCTGGAAGGGGCGATCGGCAATGCCAATGACGTAAGTTATGAGACTGACCCGGAGACAGGAACAGAGATTGGCTATCATGAGTACGATGATTTCACCGTAGCTACCACAGTGGGGGAAGACGGTCAGGAGATTGTAACCTCTGTGTGGTAAAAGAAAAAAATGAGATAAGTTGAGGAAGAAAAATGAAGAGAGTATTGCTGAAATTGAGCGGAGAGGCATTGGCCGGCGAGAAAAAGAGCGGTTTTGACGAGGAGACTGTTCTGAAGGTGGCACGTCAGATCAAGGCAGTGGCGGAAGAAGGAATCCAGGTCGGGATTGTGATCGGAGGAGGCAATTTCTGGCGGGGGAGAACCAGCGAGACCATTAACCGGAGCAAGGCAGATCAGATTGGCATGCTTGCCACGGTGATGAACTGTATCTATGTCTCGGATCTGTGCCGCTATGTGGGATTGAAGACAGAAGTTTACACACCGTTTGTGTGCGGAGCTTTTACGAAGCTTTATTCCAAAGATGGTGTGGAGGAAGATTTTGCGCAGAATAAGGTAATCTTTTTTGCCGGCGGTACCGGACATCCTTATTTTTCCACAGACACAGCGACTGTACTGCGCGCCGTGGAGATTGAGGCAGATGCCATTCTTCTGGCGAAGGCCATTGACGGAATCTACGACAGTGATCCGAAGCTGAATCCGAATGCGAAAAAGTATGACAAAGTGAGTATTCAGGAAGTCATTGACAAGAAGCTGGCTGCTGTGGATCTGACGGCATCTATTATGTGTCTGGAGCAGAAGATGCCGATGCTGGTATTCGGACTGGAAGAGGAAGACAGCATTATCAATACAGTACATGGGAAATTTAACGGTACGGAAGTGACCGTGGAATAAAAGAGAGGGGAAACACTTATGGATGAAAGACTGCAGAAATATGACGACAAAATGAAGAAGACAAAGAAAAGCCTGGAGGCGGATCTGGCGACAATTCGTGCCGGACGTGCGAATCCGCATATTCTTGACAAAATTCAGGTAGACTATTATGGAGTTCCCACTCCGCTTCAGCAGGTTGCCAATATTACCGTTCCCGAGGCGCGGGTGATCCAGATTCAGCCCTGGGAGGCTAAGATGGTCAAAGAGATTTCGAAGGCGATTCTCACTTCAGATTTGGGAATTAACCCGAACACAGACGGAAAATCCATTCGCCTGGTTCTGCCTGAGCTGACAGAAGAGCGAAGAAAAGAACTGGTAAAGGATGTCAAGAAGCGCGGGGAGGCAGCGAAGGTGGCAATCCGCAACATTCGTCGTGACGCCAACGATACATTCAAAAAGCTTGGTAAGGCAGACGTCTCAGAAGATGAAATCAAGGAATTAGAGGAAAAAATCCAGAAGATGACAGATAAGATGGTCAAAGAAATTGATGGAGTCGTAGATGTGAAATCAAAAGAGATCTTAACTGTATAAGAAATAGAATCAGGGCTGCTGCATGATTTTTCTGTGAATACAGATGATTTTGCATCAGCCCTTTTAAACGGAGCGAAAAAGGGCAAGCGGACAGGGGCAGCCTGTGCAAAGAAAGGAGAAAGAGATGAAGGTTCCAAACCATATCGCCATTATTTTGGATGGGAACGGACGGTGGGCGAAAGCAAAAGGAATGCCCAGGAGTTACGGGCACGTGAAAGGATGTGCAAATCTGGAGACCATCTGTGATGTCGCCAAGTCACTGGGGGTAAAATATCTGACAGTCTATGCATTTTCCACGGAGAACTGGAAGCGTTCCAAGGAGGAAGTGGATGGACTGATGAAACTGTTTCGGAATTATCTGAAAAAATGCATCAAGATTTCTCAGCAGAATCAGATGCGTGTGAAAGTGATTGGGGATATCCGCGCATTTGATCCGGATATCCAGGAGAGTGTCAAAAAGTTAGAGGAATATTCTAAAAATTTTGATGAGCTCCATTTTCAGATTGCGTTGAATTATGGAAGCCGGGACGAGATCACCAGGGGAATTCGCAGAATTGCCCAGGATGTCAAGGACGGCAAAGTTCAGCCGGAAGAGATCACGGAACAGCTGGTGGAAAGCTATTGGGATACTGCCGGTATTCCAGATCCGGATCTGATGATTCGTACCAGCGGAGAACAGAGACTGTCAAATTTTCTTCTCTGGCAGCTTGCCTATACAGAGTTTTATTTTACACCGGTGGCATGGCCGGATTTTAACCGCGAGGAATTGGTCAAAGCTATTGAGAAATATAATGAAAGAGACCGGAGATACGGAGGAGTAAAGGAGGAGTAGCCATGTTTGTGACACGGCTTTTGAGTGGAATTGTCCTGGTGGCGCTGCTGCTTTTGACGATCATTCCCGGAGGCTATATCTTGTTCTTTCCATTGCTGTGCATATCTGTCATTGGCATGTTTGAGCTGTATCGCGCGATGGAAATTCATAAGGGATCAGTCAGTCTTCTGGAAGGTGCGGGATACTTCTGCGCAGTTGTCTATTACGGGGCAGTCTGGCTGGATTTTGAAAAATACGGGATGGCTGCTCTTCTTGCGGGATTGATTATCTTGATGTTTGTCTATGTTTTCACGTATCCGAAGTACAAGGCAGATCAGGTGATGGCTGCTTTTTTTGGATTGGCTTACGTTCCTGTGATGCTGTCCTTCATCTATCTGACGAGGAATCTGGAAGGCGGAATTTTCCATGTATGGCTGATTTTCCTGTGTTCTTGGGGATGTGATACCTGTGCCTACTGCGTGGGAGTTCTGATTGGCAAACACAAGATGGCTCCCGTCTTAAGTCCGAAGAAATCTGTGGAAGGCGCAGTGGGAGGAGTTGTCGGCGCGGTATTGCTCGGATTGATTTACGCGGCGGCTACCAAGGGAGATTTGCCGGCTTACGGAATTATCTGCGGTGTGGGAGCTTTGATTTCCATGGTGGGAGATCTGGCTGCTTCAGCCATTAAGAGAAACCAGGAGATTAAAGATTATGGAACTTTGATACCGGGACATGGCGGAATTTTGGATCGCTTTGACAGCGTAATTTTCACGGCGCCGATCATTTATTTTCTGTCAACCCTGTTGATGTGAGGAAGTGTATTTATGAGAAAGATAGCAATATTGGGATCGACAGGATCCATCGGCACCCAGACACTGGATGTGGTGCGCGCAAATGGTGACCTCCAGGTGACAGGTATCAGCGCGGGGAAAAATATACAGAAAATGGAAGAGCAGGTGCGGGAATTTCATCCCCGGCTGGCTGCGGTGTGGAGTGAGGAAGCGGCGAAGGAACTGGCGGTGAAAATTGCAGACACCTCCACCAAAGTGGTGAGCGGGATGGACGGACTGCTGGAGCTGGCGTCTATGCAGGAGTCGGAGATTCTGGTGACAGCGATCGTGGGGATGATTGGTGTGCGCCCTACCATTGAAGCGGTCCGAGCAGGAAAAGACATTGCCCTGGCAAACAAAGAAACTCTGGTGACTGCAGGGCATCTGATTATGCCCATGGCGGAGAAATACCATGTGAGAATTCTGCCGGTGGACAGTGAACACAGTGCGGTCTTTCAAGCACTGAACGGGGAGGACAGAAAAAGAATCCATAATCTGTGGATCACAGCATCCGGCGGTCCTTTCCGGGGAAGGAAGACAGAGGAGCTGAGAAATGTCACGGTGGAGGATACCCTGAAACATCCCAACTGGGTGATGGGAAGGAAAATCACGGTGGATTCGGCAACTCTGGTGAATAAGGGCCTCGAAGTGATGGAGGCGAAATGGCTTTTTGGGGTGGAACTGGATCAGATTCAGGTGATTGTTCAGCCTCAAAGCGTCATACACTCTATGGTGGAATTTGAGGATGGAGCGGTGATCGCACAGTTGGGAACACCGGATATGCGCCTGCCCATCCAATATGCTCTGTATTATCCGAACCGGCGCTATCTGGACGGTGAGAGATTAAATTTTGCAAAGTTGGGCACGCTGACTTTTGAGGAACCGGATACGGAGACTTTCCTGGGACTTCCGATGGCGGTGCAGGCTCTCCGCATAGGCGGTTCCATGCCCACAGTGTTCAACGCGGCAAATGAGAAAGCAGTTGCGAAATTTCTGGGAGGAGAAATTGGTTTCCTGGACATTTACGATATCATTGGTCAGTCCATGGAAAACCATCGGGTGGTGAAGTCTCCGAGTCTGGAAGAGATTCTGGAGACGGAACAGGAGACATATCAATGGATTGAAAGCAGGTGGTAAATTGCGGATTGTTATTGCAGTCATTATTTTCAGCGCGATTATATTATTCCATGAACTGGGACATTTTCTTCTTGCGAAAAAGAATCATGTGGTAGTGACGGAATTCTCACTGGGAATGGGACCGAGACTGCTGAGCACGGTGAAAGGCGGTACCAGATATTCACTGAAGCTTCTGCCTCTGGGCGGATCGTGTATGATGCTGGGAGAAGATGAAGACGGTGATGGACCGGGAAGCTTCAATGCGGCCTCTCCGTGGGCGAGAATCGCGATTGTGGCGGCAGGGCCTATTTTTAACTTTATTATGGCATTTTTGCTGGCCGTGATTATTGTCGGATGTGTGGGCTATGTGCCGGCAGAGGTAATGCAGGTGGAGAAAGGTTCACCGGCAGAAGAGGCTGGTCTCGAAGAAGGGGACATCATTAAGAAGTTTGATGGATACCAGGTGGATATCGGAAATGATATCTATACCTACACGACACTGTATGAACTGCAGCAAAAACCGATTACGATTGAATTTGAGAGAGATGGGGAGGAACACTCACTTACCTATACACCAGATGTTCTGACCAGATATCTTCTGGGATTTAACCGGGTAGATACCGATTCCATGGAAGTGGGATCTCTGATTAAAGGAATGCCGCTGGAAGATTCCGGCATCCAGGCTGGTGACGTAATTACAGCGATTAATGGAGTGGCAATCCCGGACGGGGAAGCCTATAATCAATATATCGAAGAAAATCCTTTGGGGGATCAGCCTGTGGTACTCACTTACGAGAGAAATGGAAAGTCTTATGAGACCACGGTGACTCCGAAGCAGTATGACACTGTGCTTATGGGATTCAGCTACAATCTGGGCTGTGTGAAGACTGGCGGCCTGAATGTGATCAAATATGCGGCATTGGAAGTGAAATATTGGATCCGGACTACGGTTCACAGTGTGGAGATGCTGGTGAAGGGACATTTTGGAATTCAGGATCTGACAGGACCTGTGGGTGTGGTCGATGTCATCGGGGACACCTATGAGGAGGCACAGGATCAGGGAACCTTGATGGTGTGGATGAATATGTTGAATCTGGCCATTCTCCTGTCGGCGAACCTGGGTGTGATGAATCTTCTGCCGCTGCCGGCCCTGGATGGAGGCCGTCTGGTGTTTTTGATTCTGGAAGTGATCTTCCGCCGGCCGGTGAACCGGCAGGTGGAAGGGATGATTCATTTTGCTGGGCTGATGCTTTTGATGCTGCTGATGATTGTGGTAATGTATAATGATGTGATGAGAATTCTGTAAAAAGAATAGGATGACTGTATTCTGGCATAAAATTCCAGACTGTGCGCATAAAATATTCCGATAGGATAATGTGAGGTTATCGGATTGAATTTGCGCATGATGCAGGAAAATCAGGCAGATAAAGGCCGGCTTCAAATTGCTGTGCAGACAGCAGAGGGGAGCCGGCCAATTAATCAGGCAGAGATCACGATCTCTTACACAGGGGAGCCGGATCGGCCGCTGGAGAAGATTCAGACGGATTCTTCGGGGAACAGCCCGGTTTTGGAATTGGCTGCCCCGCCGCTGGAATACAGTATGCAGCCAGGAGAATATCAGCCTTACTCAGAGTATACGCTGCATGTGGAAGCGGAAGGGTTTGAGCCGGTGGATATCACCGGAACGGAGATTTTGCCGGAGGTCACAGCCATTCAGCCGGTAAAAATGCAGCCTAGACAGGGATCAGATTTTGAGAGAATTGTGATTCCTGCCCACACATTGTTCGGGGAGTATCCGCCCAAGATTCCGGAGGATGAGATCAAGCCGGTGAATGAGACGGGAGAGATTGTGCTGAGCCGTGTGGTGGTGCCGGAGTTTGTCATCGTACACGATGGCCCCATTGCGGACCAGGAGGTGGAGGATTACTATGTGCGCTACAAAGATTACATCAAAAATGTGGCCTGCAGCGAGATCTATGCCACCTGGCCGGACAGCACGATCCGGGCGAACGTGCTGGCTATCATGTCCTTTACACTGAACCGGGTCTACACGGAGTGGTACCGGAATAAAGGATATGATTTTACCATCACATCTTCCACGGCGTATGATCACAAATGGATCCCGGGCAGAAATATTTTCTCAAACGTGGCTAACATTGTGGATGAATTGTTTTCCAATTATCTCTCCAGGCCAAATGTGCGCCAGCCCATTCTGACGCAGTACTGTGACGGCCAGAAAGTCTCCTGCCCCAACTGGATGACACAGTGGGGCTCTAAAGACCTTGGAGACCGGGGGTATTCTGCCATTGAGATTCTTCGGCATTTCTACGGGGAGGATATGTATATCAATACGGCAGAGGCGATATCTGGAATTCCGGCATCCTGGCCGGGATATAATCTGGATGTCGGGGCAAGCGGATCCAAAGTCCGGCAGATTCAGGAGCAGCTGAATGCAATTGCCCAGTCTTATCCGGCACTGCCCAAGATTGCTGTGGATGGCATCTACGGAGAAAAAACCAAGGATGCGGTGCGTCAGTTTCAAGGAGTCTTTGGGCTTCCACAGACTGGAGTTGTGGATTATCCTACCTGGTATAAGATTCAGGAGATCTATGTAGCTGTGACAAGAATTGCGGAATTAAGTTGAAATGATAGAAAAACAAAAAAAATTCACATTTTTTCCGATTTTATTTCACAAAAAGAACACAATTAATTAGTATATTATAATTGCACAAAGGCCAAAGACCTTTTTTAAATCTTTTTCTTTTTCATAAGCCGGTATCTTCCAAAGATATCGGCTTTCCCCTTGTATAAGTATTATGGCGGCGGATGCCGATCCGAATCCAGTCAAAGACTTGAAAGAGAGTTTTGCTTGGAAAAATGAATTCAAACTTTATGAAGTGCAAAAAAATAGCGTATCTATAAGGAACTCCTTATAAATACGCATCTAATCTTGAACTGCGGAAGATGGGACTTGAACCCACACGGCACGAATGCCACAAGATCCTTAGTCTTGCTCGTCTGCCAGTTCCGACACTTCCGCATATCGCTATCGCTCGCGACAAAATGTATTATAGCACTCTATGTGGCAGGAGTCAATAAGAAATTTAAAAAAATTTTTGTGGGATTTTCGTTAAATAAGATCGAAAAAAAGGAAATTTTCATTTTATGTGGAATATAATATATAGAGGTTATTGTCAGGCTTTGGAGGGTGTCTATGAATATACGGGAAAGTTTAGAAGAACGGGAATCAAAATATCTAAGCCCTTACGCGGCACACAGCAGAGACTCGCGGGGACGGGAACGCCCAGAGGAGGAATGTGATATCCGCACAGTCTACCAGAGAGACCGGGACCGGATTCTGCACAGCAAGGCATTCCGGCGTCTGAAGGATAAGACCCAGGTGTTTCTGGCACCGCATGGAGATCACTACCGAAACCGGCTGACGCATACGCTGGAAGTCTCTCAGACAGCGAGAACGGTGGCGAAAGCCCTTCATTTGAATGAAGATTTGGTGGAGGCCATTGCCCTGGGGCATGATCTGGGGCATACACCTTTTGGACATGCAGGCGAAGGGGCGTTGAACAAGCTGAATCCCACAGGGTTTGCCCACTACAAGCAGAGTGTCCGTGTGGCACAGGTGCTGGAGAAGAAAGGGCGGGGACTGAATCTGACCTGGGAAGTGATCGACGGCATTTTGAACCATCGCACCAGCGGCAGGCCGGCGACTTTAGAAGGCCAGGTTGTACGCCTTTGTGACAAGATTTCCTATATTCACCATGACATGGACGATGCCCAGCGGGCCGGACTGATCTCAGAGGATGATATTCCGATTACTATACGGATGCTGTTAGGGTACAACATCCGTGAGAGGCTGAATACGCTGATACATAACATTGTGGAGAACAGTCAGGGAAAAGACTCAATTCAGATGTCGGATGAGGTCTATGAGGCAATGATGGATTTGAGAAAGATTATGTTCCAGAATGTATATCTGAATCCAAAAGCCAAAAAAGAGGAATCTAAGGCAATTGAGATGTTGAGTATGCTCTATGGATATTATATGGATCATCCGCAGAAAATGTCCAAAGAGTATGTGAACCTGATTGCCACAGGGACCAGCCTGAATCAGGCAGTCTGTGACTATCTGTCGGGGATGACAGATCAGTATTCAATGCAGAAATTTCAGGAGATTTTCATTCCGAAAGCGTGGGAAGTGTATTAAGGAGGAGACCAGATGCGGTATTCCGATGACATCATCGAAGAAGTGCGGATGAAAAATGATATTGTGGAAGTGATTTCCCAGTATGTAAAACTGCAGCGCAGGGGAAGTTCTTATTTCGGACTGTGCCCGTTTCACAACGAGAAAAGTCCTTCATTCTCCGTGAGCCCGGCCAAGCAGATGTATTACTGCTTTGGATGCGGAGCAGGAGGCAATGTCTTTACATTCATCATGGAATATGAGAATTTTACTTTTGTGGAGGCTTTGCAGTATCTGGCGCAGAGGGCCGGTGTGGAGCTGCCCAAACTGGAATACTCCCAGGAGGCGAAAGAGGCGGCTGACCGAAGAGCCGCACTGTTGGAGGTCAATAAGCGGGCAGCGCAGTATTTTTACTATAAACTCCGGGGAAAGAACGGGCAGACAGCGTGGAATTATCTGACCGGGCGCGGACTCACAGAAGAGACGATGAAGAAATTCGGTCTTGGATATTCCGATAAATACAGCAATGATTTGTATCGGTATCTGAAAAGCAAAGGATACAAGGATGATCTTCTCCGGGAGAGCGGGTTATTTCAGGCGGATGAGAGACGGGGAATGTATGATAAGTTCTGGAACCGGGTTATTTTTCCGATCATGGATGTGAACAGCCGTGTGATCGGCTTCGGAGGGAGAGTGATGGGGGACGGAAAGCCCAAATATCTGAACTCACCGGAGACGAAGATTTTTGATAAGAGCCGGAACTTGTACGGACTTCACATTGCCCGTACCACACGCCAAAAATATCTGATTGTGTGTGAAGGCTACATGGATGTGATTACCATGCACCAGGCGGGATTTACCAATGCGGTGGCCTCACTGGGGACAGCTCTTACTTCCGGCCATGCCAGCCTTCTGAAACGGTACACACAGGAAGTGCTCCTTTTGTATGACAGTGATGAGGCGGGAATCCGGGCAGCTCTTCGGGGAATCCCGATTCTCAGAGATGCAGGAGTGGCAACCAGGGTGGTGAATCTGGCACCCTATAAGGACCCGGATGAATTTATCAAGGCCATGGGTGCTGAGGCATTCCAGGAGCGGCTGGATCAGGCCGAGAATGGATTTCTGTTTCGGGTCCGGGAGGAAGAAAAGAGCCACGATCTTGGAGATCCGCAAGGAAAGACGGAATTCTTCCGGCAGGTGGCGGTGATGCTGCTGGAATTTCCGGAAGAACTGGAGAGAAGCAATTATATTGATGCCATATCAAGGCGATACCGGATTGCGCCGGAGGAACTGCGCAAGGCTGTGGCGTCCCAGGCAATGAGGGGGACGGCTGCGGAGAAAAGAGTGGTTCCCAAACCCATCCGGAAAGAGAAAGAAAAGCGGGAAAGCGGGGTACAGAAAGCCCAGAAACTGATGCTGACCTGGCTGGTGAACGAGCCAGGTATCTATAAGGTGGTGAAGAAATATCTGTCGCCGGAAGATTTTACAGAGAAATTTTATGAGAAAACGGCGAAACTTCTGTTTGAACAGCTGGAAAACGGGGAGGTAAGTCCGGCCAGAATTCTGAATCAGTTCACAGACAGTCAGGAACAGTCGGAGGCCGCTTCTTTGTTCCATGCGGATATTCATCTGGATGGGCCGGAGGAGAAAGACAGAGCCTTCGCCGATGCACTGATACGGATTAAGGAGAATAGCCTGAGGAGGCAGACAGAGACGCTGGAGCCTTCGGATATGGCAGGATTGCAGCGGCTGATTCAGGAAAAGAAGAAACTGGAAGAAATGAGCAGAAGAAAAGGAGAGCTGCATATTTCTTTTTAATAAGGATAAAATATAAACAATATATGGAGGGAATGGACACCTATGGAAATGAATATGGGTAAATTCAGTGAGAAACTGGTGGAACTTCTGGAGTTCGCCAAGAAAAAGAAAAATGTTCTGGAGTACCAGGAAATCAATAATTTTTTCAAAGACACACCGCTGAATGCGGAACAGATGGAAAAAGTATTTGATTTCCTTGAGGCCAGCGGAGTGGATGTCCTGCGGATCTCAGACAGTGACGCAGATGAGGCTCTTCTTCTGGATGATGATTTGGACAAGATCGCAGAGGAAGAAGAGGTGGAGCTGGACAAGATTGATCTGTCTGTGCCGGAAGGCGTGAGCATTGAAGATCCGGTTAGAATGTATCTGAAGGAGATCGGTAAGGTGAATCTTCTGACGGCGGATGAAGAGATCGAGCTGGCAAAGAGAATGGAACAGGGGGATGAGAACGCGAAAAAGCGTCTCGCCGAGGCGAACCTTCGTCTGGTAGTCAGCATCGCGAAGCGGTATGTGGGCCGTGGAATGCTGTTCCTGGATCTGATTCAGGAAGGTAATCTGGGACTTATCAAGGCTGTTGAGAAGTTTGATTACCGGAAGGGATATAAGTTCAGTACCTATGCCACATGGTGGATCCGCCAGGCAATCACAAGGGCGATTGCGGACCAGGCAAGAACCATCCGAATACCGGTTCACATGGTTGAGACGATCAACAAACTGATCCGTGTGTCCAGACAGCTGCTTCAGGAGCTGGGGCGTGAACCTACCCCGGAGGAAATCGCGAAAGAGATGGATATGTCTGTAGATCGTGTCCGTGAGATCCTGAAGATTTCACAGGAACCGGTATCTCTGGAGACACCCATCGGTGAGGAGGAAGACAGCCATCTCGGAGATTTTATTCAGGATGACAATGTTCCGGTTCCGGCAGATGCGGCGGCGTTTACACTGCTGAAGGAGCAGTTGGTGGAAGTATTGAGCACGCTGACTGACCGGGAACAGAAAGTATTGAGACTTCGTTTTGGTCTGGATGACGGGCGCGCGAGAACTCTGGAGGAAGTGGGAAAAGAGTTCAATGTCACCAGAGAACGTATCCGTCAGATAGAGGCGAAAGCCCTCCGCAAGCTGCGCCACCCAAGCCGCAGCCGCAAATTAAAAGATTATCTGGATTGAGAGAATGAAGATGCAGTTATCAAAGAGACTGGAAGCAATTGCCAGAATGGTTTCACCTGGGAACCGTCTGGTGGATGTGGGATGTGATCACGGATATCTGCCAATTGCCCTGACACTTAGACAGGTCATTCCCAGTGCCATAGCTATGGATGTTCGTCCTGGTCCTCTTGCGAGGGCGAAAGAGAATATTGACGCATATGGCCTGAATCCATACATAGAAACCAGGCTTTCTGACGGTCTGGAAGCCCTGGAGCCGGGAGAGGGAGACACCTTAAGTATTGCGGGAATGGGCGGACCGTTGATGGAGAGAATTCTCACAAAAGACTGGGAGGTCAGCAAAAGTTTTCGGGAATTGATTTTGCAGCCTCAGTCTGAAATCTGTCATTTCCGCAAGTTTCTTCTTTCCAATGGATTTGATCTGAAAGAGGAGGATATGGTGCTTGAGGACGGAAAATATTATTTTATTTTGAGAGCGGTTCCCGCATCCCGGGGTTCTTGGAACCATTACCGTGACATAGATTATCATTACGGGAGATTTCTGCTTCAGCATAAAAATCCCGTGCTCCTTCAATTTCTGGAGAGAGAATTGAGAAAAAATGAGACAATCAGCGGACAGTTGGCCAGGAATGCCAATCAGGCGGCCCAGGTTCGTCAAAAAGAATTACGGGAGGAAAGGCAGAGAATTTTATCTGCCATGAGAGAATATGAAAATCAGTGAAGTGACAGACTGGCTGGAAAGTGAGTATCCCGCTTCTTTTGCAGAGGAATGGGATAATGTGGGACTTCTGGTGGGGGATGATCAAAGAGAAGTCAGCAAAGTGTTTCTGGCGCTGGATCTGACAGAGGATACTCTGGATCAGGCAGTATCCTTCGGGGCAGATTTGGTGATCACCCATCACCCCATGATTTTTTCCGGTTTGAAAAAAATTAACAACCATAGTTTTACAGGGCGCAGAATCCTGAAATTGCTGGAACACCATATGGCTTATTATGCCATGCATACCAACTATGACATTCTGGGCATGGCTGATCTGAGTGCGGATTATCTGGGACTTCAGAAGAGACAGGTCCTGACAGAGACAGCACAGAGAAACGGACAGCCGGAAGGCCTGGGACGTGTGGGAGAACTGGAACGTCCAATGAGTTTGGGTGCCTTCGCCCGTTCGGTGAAAGAGAGCTTGCGGCTGATGGATGTGCGGGTTTACGGAGATGTGGACCGGCAGATTCAGAAGGTGGCGGTGTGTACAGGATCAGGCAAGAGCCTGATGTCTGACGTGCTTGCATCCGGCGCGGACGTCTACGTGACTGGGGATGTGGATCACCACACAGGGATCGACGCGGTGGCGGACGGTCTGGCTGTGATTGACGCGGGACATTATGGAACTGAATATATTTTCGTGGAGGCGATGCGGGAAAAGCTGGGCAGAAAATTTGAACAGCTCAAGATTCAAGGGGCCCGTGTCCGCTTCCCCTATCAGAACTTTTAGGAGGACTCTATGGATCTGAAGACTGTGAAGGTGACCATCGACGGAGAACTTCGGGAATACCCGGATGGAATCTGCTATATCGACATTGTGAGAGAATATCAGACGACACAAAAACAGACGATCATGCTGGTGATGGTCAATGGGAAGCTGCGGGAATTACATAAGCATCTTCACAAGGACTGTGAATTGGAGTTTGTGACAGTTGCAGATGAGGTGGGACACAAAACGTACAAGCGCAGTGCCTGTATGATTCTGATGAAAGCACTCTATGACGTGGTGGGAAGGAAGAATCTGGATCAGGTTATGCTGCATTTTTCCATCGGAAGCGGATACTATTTTACTCTGAAAGGAAAAGTAAAGCTGGATGAAGAATTTCTGGAGCAGGTCAAAGAGCGGATGCAGGAGATTGTGAGAGCGAGAATTCCTTTCTACAAAAAGAGTGTGCGCACAGATGATGCGATTGAAATTTTCCGACAGCAGCGGATGCAGGATAAAGTGGATCTGTTCGAATTCCGCCGTGTATCCCGGGTGAATCTCTACAGTCTTGGTGATTATCAGGATTATTATTACGGATTCATGGCCTATGACACCGGTTATATTCCATACTTTGATCTGTTTTTGTATGACCAGGGATTTGTCCTTCAGCTTCCGGACAGAGAAGCTCCCGATGTGGTTCCGCCTTTTGTGGCTTCACCGAAGATTTTCCGTGTACAGATGGGGACAGAGGAATGGGCGGATATGATGAATATTTCCACAGTGGGAGAGCTGAATCAGACCATTGTGAGGGAAGGAATCGAGCATGTGGTGCTTATGCAGGAGGCACTTCAGGAGAGTAAGATGGCGGATATTGCCCAGCAGATTCTTCAAAGCGGACATAAGAAGTTTATCATGATTGCAGGTCCCTCTTCCTCAGGAAAGACAACGTTCTCTCACAGGTTATCCATTCAGCTGGCTGTCCACGGTCTGCGTCCGCACACAATTGCAGTGGACAATTACTTTGTCAACCGGGAGGATACACCTCTGGATGAATTTGGCAAACGAAACTATGAATGTCTGGAAGCCATCGATGTGGAATTGTTCAACCGGGATATGAAGGATCTTCTGGATGGAAAACGGGTGGAACTTCCAGAGTTTAACTTTAAGACCGGACACCGGGAGTACCGGGGAAATTATATGAAACTGGGAAGGGACGATGTGTTGGTGATTGAAGGGATACATGGCCTGAATGATCGGCTGAGTTATGCTCTGCCCCAGGAGAGTAAGTTTCGGATCTATATCAGTGCGCTCACGCAATTAAATGTGGATGAACATAACCGTATTCCTACGACGGATGGGAGACTAATCCGAAGAATTGTGCGGGATGCCAGAACCAGAGGAACTTCTGCCAGAGAGACGATTGCCATGTGGCCTTCTGTCCGCAGAGGTGAGGAAGAGAACATTTTTCCCTTCCAGGAGGGGGCGGATGTGATGTTTAACTCTGCCCTGATTTATGAGCTTGCCTGTCTGAAAGTGTATGCGGAACCTTTGCTGTTCGGAATTCCAAGAGATACACCAGAGTACCTGGAAGCAAAACGTCTGTTGAAATTCTTCGATTATTTTATTGGAGTGCCCAGCGAGGCAGTTCCTAAGAACTCCATTTTGAGGGAATTTATCGGGGAAAGCTGTTTTAATGTGTGATTTTATGATTTACAGAAGAAAACTTTTGTGTTAGAATTACCTTCGGCAAGCAGGACAGGTGATCGCGGCTGGCCAGACGAAAGGGGCCAGGTGAGGAAAGTCCGGGCTTCACAGGGCAGGATGCCGGATAACGTCCGGTGGAGGTGACTCCCAGACCAGTGCAACAGAAATAAACCGCCGGGATCTCCCGGTAAGGGTGGAAAGGCAGTGTAAGAGACTACCGCCTGTCTGGTAACAGACAGGGCACATGTAAACTCCATTCGAAGCAAGACCGAACAGAAAGCTATGCGGCTGCCCGTCGCGCTTTCAGGTGGGTCGCTGGATCCTGTCGGCAACGGCAGGGCTAGATAGATGATCACCCAACGACATAACCCGGCTTATCGTTCTGCTTGTCCCTAAGAGAGTAAAAAAGACAGATATATTTCCAAAAGGGAAGTCATATCTGTCTTTTTTTATTATTTCAATTAGAGGTCGCAGGAGAATACAGGGTGTTCCTTATCTACAAATCCTACTTCCACCTGGCAGTCGAAGGTCTTTTTGAGAAGGTCAGCCAGAGCGTCCCGGGCTTCCAGCACTTTGTCCTTGTTAATGTCTGTGAATCCATCGATGGGGAAGAAAAGATTCTTAGTCTCTTCTGTGATCTTGCCGATTTCGCTCTGACGCCAGGTCCAGCGGCGGGTACGGACTTCCTGTCCGGAAGCATAGATCATCTCTCCCACATCCGGAGTTTCTGCCTGATCGGAACCAAATGGTGTGAAATGATCTCCTTCTTTGGCTGCGCGGACACAGAGCGCTTCCGGAATGGTGTCTGTATCGTGAGCTCCTATGGGAAGATCATACTGGATGGAGACTGCATTTCCCAGATCCACAACAGCGTTGATGTGGGGAAAACCTTTGCCTTTGGCAATTCTGGTCAGTAAAGCCTCAATGGAACACATAAATTTATTGGGATTGATGCCCAGTGTGCGGAATGCTTCCCTGTAAGGGACGATCTCCGGCTGCTCTTTGACTTTCTTGCCCTCATATTTTGCTTCACATTTCTTAATATTTTCTGCCAGCAAGGCTTCGATTTCCGGCGCTTCTTTCGTGTTGTCCACACCTTTGACGGTGACAACACCGAAGCAGGCATTCGGCAATGCCTCGAAAAGTTCAGGATAAACTTCAAATTTCATGTAAATAACCCTCCTATATTGATTTAACGCCACCATTATACTCTCTGCTTTGAAAAAAAACAAGAGTTACTTTAAAGCGGTAAAGAACTGCGGCGGAAAGGTCCCAGGGGAACACTTGCAATCTTTCCTGTGATAACCAAGAAAGGTTTCCTGGAGAAAAACCACACCAGGAACAGGCAGAAAAGCAAAAGCCCCAGTATCTGCGGGAATGTCCGGACCGTTGAGAGGATGGGGGTCATCTTGTTCATAGTCTGAAACAGAAGGCCATGGAAAATGTAGACAGGCAAGGTCCGTTGTCCTATGTAAGAGAAAGCGGTCTGCGTTTTTGGCAGAAGAATCATGAAGAAAAACAGAAAGCCAAACGAGACCAGGTAACAGAGGATGCGTGTCAGGATTCCCTCTGTGGCGTTTAACCCCATACTTGCATAGGAATATCTTCCGTGGAAAATACGTATGGTGGAAGTGTAGATACACAGAAGGGCAAGGAGGGTTCCAAGAGACAGACCGCCAACAGCTATGCAGGAAGCCCGGCGAAACCGATGCCGGATCTGAGTGACATATTCGGTTGTAAAACAGGTTCCGGCCAGGAAAAACGGATAGAAATACACGATTCTGGGAATCGTGAGAAAATTATCCAGCTCACTGAAACCAATCAGAAGACCGGCCAGAAATGATAAAGGCAGGTAGTAGGGGATTTTCCGAATCCAGGGGGTCAGAAACCGCCACACAAAGAGAGCGGCCAGGTACCACAGCGTGAATTTCGGGTATGCCAGATATAATTTTGTTTCCTTATGAATGACATAGGTATACAGCAGATAATAGAGAATCTCGTATACAAAATAGGGAATCAAAAGTTTTTGAATCAATTTTCGCAGTGATTCCACAGATTTGGAAAAATAGCCGGAAATAAAAATGAAAGCCGGCATGTGAAAGGAAAAAATAAACCCTCTCATGGCTGAGATTATGAGACTATTTTTAAAACAGGGCTCCACAAAATGGCCGACTACTACCAGAAAAATTAGAAAAAAACGATAATTGTCAAATAGATATTCTCTTTCTTTTTCTTTTCCCATAAAAAACTCCTTGATGTGCAGGCTGAAATGTTCGAAAATCCGGGCCTTGAATTTGCAGTCATTGGTATTCTATCACGTTGTCCGGAAAATACAAGATAAAGTGAAAAAGGAAATTTTTATTGACATATGTTAATAACAGAGGTATTATGTTATTAACATATGTCAATAACAGGAGGTGCAAGATGCCACGGCCGAATAAAGAAAAGAGAGTCTGCAGAATGCCGTTGTGCGCTGAATTTGTGGCTGCCCGGGGAAATGGCCATAGCCATCGGATTCAGATGTCAGTGGAAGAATACGAGACGATACGGCTGATTGACTATATGGGAATGACGCAGGCTGAATGTGCGGCTTCCATGGATGTGGGAAGGGCTACCGTACAGAGTCTCTACACAGATGCCCGCAAAAAACTTGCGCGTTTTCTGGTGGAAGCTTCTGTTCTGGAGATTCAGGGAGGAAATTTTATTGTGGCAGGGCGTCATTCCTGTTGTGCAGACACAGAAAAAGGAAAGGTAAAGAAGGAGGATCTTAAAATGAGATTAGCAGTAACATACGAAAATGGACAGGTATTTCAGCATTTCGGACACACTGAGCAGTTTAAAATTTATGATATTGAGGACGGCAAAGTCATTGGCAGCCAGGTGATTGATACCAACGGAAGCGGCCATGGCGCTCTGGCAGGATTTCTGAAAAATATGGATGTGGAAGTCTTGATTTGCGGCGGAATCGGAGGAGGAGCCAGAAATGCTCTCGCTGAGGCAGGTATCCAGCTCTTTCCAGGTGCCTGCGGAGATGCAGATGCCCAGGTCGAGTCTTATCTGAACGGAAATCTGAATTATGATCCGGATACCGTATGCAGTCACCACGAGCATGGTGAGGGAAATTGTCAGGATCACGGACAGCATGAGTGCGGTCACCACTGTGGACAGTAACAGGTATTAAAAAAGAATTTCTTTATAGAGATACAAAAAATGGAAGTAATCCGCAAAATCACTTGGATTACTTCCATTTTTTCATGTCATATCAACTCATATCAACGCGGGAGCTTCCAGCCGCGGTAACGATTCAGACAACAGCGGATTTCTTCCACTCTTGGCATGGCCAGATTTCCTGGCACCACGGAGGTATCGAAAAGACCTTCCAAGCCTTTTTTGCTGAGAAGATTTTCCAAAGCCTGAATGATCGACGGGAAAGAACGCTTTCCATCCGCAAGATTTTCCAGAGTGTAGCGAAGGATATGGCCCAGGGCGTTAGTCTGTTCCATGTCAGCCAGTTGCTCCACGTAACGCAGATCCACAGTCTCACGGTTCAAGGAGAAGGAATCCCGGGACAGAACTTTCAGCTTCATGCGGTCTTGGTTTCTGCCTCTTTGGCCCGAACGGGCGGAAGGGGCTAAGACTGGTGTCCGCAGATCTTTAGGCTGAACATATGGATTTTTTTCCGTCTTGGGCAGTGGGTATTTCGCACAAAGCTGCTTGGCCTTCTCTGTGATATCATAGGGACGGTAAGAGTCCATCTGGATGATGGTGTCTGCTTTATGGAAGAAAGCGCCGGAGCTTCCTGCCACCAGGATGGTGGAACAGCCGGCCTGCTCATAAATTTCCCGGATTCTCTCCAGAAACGGTGTGATAGGTTCTTTTTTGCGGCTGATCAGGGTCTGCATCATCTCGTCCCGGACCATAAAGTTGGTGGCAGAGGTGTCCTCATCAATCAGGAACAGCCGGCTTGCGCCGTAGAGACCTTCCACGATGTTGGCAGCCTGGGAGGTACTTCCACTGGCATCCAGAGAAGTGAAGCAGTGGGTATCTTTTTTATTCGGAAGGTCATTGATAAACAAAGAGATATCAATCTCCTGGATATGACGGCCATCCTCCGCGCGGATTTTCAGGGCAGAGGAATCGGTGATCACGTATTCCCGTCCATCCCCTGCAATATGATTGTAGACGCCCATTTCCAGGGCCTGCAGCAGAGTGGATTTTCCATGGTATCCGCCGCCCACGATCAGAGTGACTCCCTGCGGGATTCCCATTCCGGACAGCGTGCCTTTGTGGGGAAGATTCAAAGAGACACGAAGGGAATCCGGGGATGAAAAGGAGATTCCGTTTTTCATGGGAAAATCACTGACACCGCTCTGTCTTGGAAGGATAGAACCATCCGCGATGAAAGCAGACAAGTGAAGCCGGGACAGTTCCAGACGGATAAAATGCTGATCCTCAGCCAGTTCGAAGACCTGTCTTACTTTGTCTGGGTTCTGATTTTTGTAATACAGGGCACGGGTGACGCAGCCGGGCAGAATCTGAAAGAGAATTTTGTCCAGCTCCGGGGCATTGATGGTACGTCCGTTCGCGGGGAATCCAATCTCAAAGCGGACATGAATCCCATCCGCGTCGATGCTGCAGGCTGTACGTTCAAGAATTTCCTGGCCGCAGTGAGTGATGCGCAGAATTCCGCTTTTTCCGGAGCCCTTAGCCTGAAAACTGTGCGGAGTCAGTTCCTGTTCCATACGCCGGGTGAGATAATCTTCCAGAGCGATCCTGGTGTGATTCTCCTGATAATATTCCTGTGGAAATCCAGCTTTTCTGTGGGAGACAAAGATTCTCACATTGGAAGGAGAAGCAAAGGGGTCACCCTGTACATGCTCAATATGCAGAATGTATTGCTGAAAATCATAACTTCCCCGCAGCGATTTGTAAGCAGGGTAACTCTTTCTGTTTAAAGAAGCCAGATGGCTTCGAAGCTGTATCGATGTATTCATAATAAACCTCCTGTCAGTCAATAGTATACCTTGAGTTGTGAGAAAAGAAAAGCCACAAACAGAGGAAACTATTTCACCAAATAAACATATTTTGATAACGGTTTTATCACAACTTTTCTATATACTCAAAATCAAACAAGAGAGGAAAAGAAAAGGATTGGAGGAAATCAAAATGAGAGATGAAAATTATGAATTACAGATGACAGGTTCTGAAATGAAGAATGACGGAACTGGAATAAATAATCAGGAAAATAAGAATCAGGAAAATAACCATTTTCAGGCAAATGAAAATCATACAGACAGGACAGAAAATTCATTTGACCAAAACAACGGGCCATTTGAAGAAAACAGGACAAATGAGAATCTTTACACAGGTCCGGCAAAGAAGACGGAGAATCATTCCTGGCAGAATATGAATTCAACACCTGGACAGCCAGCGGGATTCACGGAACCAACGAAGAAAAAACCAATCTTTGGTTCAGAAAAAAATAAAAGAATTGCCAAGAGAGTGGCTGCTCTGGCACTGAGTGGAATCATTGTCGGAGCGGCAGCAGGCGCAGCTTTCGTGGGTGTCAATTATGCGGCCGGCAATATGAATGACACGAAAGTGGTCTCCAGCACACCAACGCTTCAGACCTCGACGACTTCTTCCGGAAGCTCCTCAGGTACCATTGATGTGTCTGACGTGGCTGCAGCGGCTATGCCATCCATTGTATCCATCACAAACAAGTCGGTTCAGGAAGTACAGAATTATTTCAGCATGTTCGGCATGGGCGGCGGAACCCAGGAAGAAGAGATTGAGAGCGCAGGTTCCGGTATCATTGTGGGACAGAATGACACAGAGCTTCTGATTGTGACCAATAATCATGTGGTGGAAGATGCGGATACTCTGTCAGTCAGCTTCATTGATAACTCTGTATGTGAGGCACAGGTGAAGGGAACAGATTCTGACAACGACCTTGCGGTAGTCGCAGTGAAACTTGATGACATCTCCGATGATACCATGTCTCAGATCAAGGCAATTCAGATTGGAGATTCAGATAATCTGAAAGTAGGAGAACAGGTTGTGGCAATCGGAAACGCTCTGGGATACGGACAGTCAGTGACCACAGGCGTGGTGAGCGCTGTGGACCGTGAGATCGAAGATTCTTCCACTCCGCTGATTCAGACAGATGCGGCGATCAATCCTGGCAACAGCGGCGGCGCTCTGATTAACATGAGTGGAGAGCTGGTGGGAATTAATTCCGCGAAACTGGCATCTACAGAGGTAGAAGGAATGGGATACGCGATTCCTGTATCGGTGGCACAGCCAATTATGGAAAATCTGATGAATCGTGAGACTCGTGAAAAAGTGTCCGAAGATCAGGCGGCATCCATCGGTATTGAAGGTGTGGATGTGGACAGCGAGACTGCTCAGACATATGGAATGCCGCAGGGAGCCTATGTGGCAAACGTAAATGAAGGAAGTGCAGCTGAGAAGGCTGGTCTGAAATCCGGTATGATCATCACAAAATTCGATGGTACCAGTGTGGATTCCATGAGTGATCTGAAAGATCAGCTGAGTTACTATGCGGCAGGTGAGACCGTGACGATCACGGTGGCTGTGGCTGACAACGGGGAATACAAAGAGCAGGATCTGGAGATTACCTTGGATTCCGCAGACAAATTGGATTCCACAGATTCTCAGAATCTGCAGAATGAAAGTTTTCTGAGAAACTTCCAGGGATTCCAGGATGGAAGCTTGTGGTAATTTGAACAAGAGAAGCGGCGAAGGCCGCTTCTTTTTTTGTATACTTATTTTCAAATCCGGACACACTAGCACCATAACAACAAGCAGTAGGAGGTTTGAAATGTTTCGTTATCTGCCAATACGTAGAGTATACGCAAGACAAGTCCTGGACTCCCGGGGAAATCCCACGGTGGAAGTGGAAGTGACGGTGGGAGAGGGAGTCATAGGTGTGAATGGATATACAGGAAGAGCAATGGTGCCGTCCGGGGCTTCCACCGGAAAATTCGAAGCAGTGGAACTGCGGGATAAAGAAAAAGAAAAATACCTGGGATTAGGTGTGCAAAAAGCGGTCAATCATGTGAACACGAAACTGGCTGAGGCAGTTGTGGGAGAAAATGCTCTGAATCAGGAGTACATCGACCATCTGCTTTTGGAAGTGGACGGAACGGAGAATAAGAGTAATGTGGGAGCAAACGCCATGCTGGGAGTATCCATGGCCGTAGCCCGGGCAGCAGCTCTGGCCCTTCGTCTTCCTCTCTTCCAGTATCTGGGCGGAATTCATGTCCACAGGATGCCTGTGCCGATGATGAATATACTCAACGGAGGAGTACACGCTGACAATACGGTGGATTTTCAGGAATTCATGATTATGCCTGTGGGGGCCTGCTGTTTTTCAGAAGGGCTTCGCATGTGCGCGGAGATTTACCAGTTTCTGAAGATTCTTCTGAAAGAGAAGGGACTCTCCACCGGGGTTGGCGATGAGGGAGGATTTGCCCCGGACCTTGCATCCACAAAAGAGGTGCTGGATCTGATTGTGGAGGCTGTACAAAGGGCAGGATATGAGCCTGGCAGGGAGATCGGGATTGCCCTGGATGCGGCTGCCAGCGAACTCTACGATGAGAAGAGAAATGTCTACTATTTTCCGGGGGAGAGCAAGATGAAAGGTGAGGAGATCCTCAGAGACTGCAAAGAGATGGTGGAATATTATGGGGATCTGGCTGAGAGATATCCCATCGTCTCCATTGAGGATGGACTCCATGAAGATGACTGGGAGGGATGGAAGCTGCTCACCCGGGAGCTGGGAGACAAGATACAGCTGGTGGGGGACGATCTGTTCGTGACCAATATTAAGAGGCTGCATTGCGGAATTAAGCTTGGTGTTGCCAATGCGGTTCTGGTGAAAGTCAATCAGATCGGAACTCTCACAGAAGCTCTGGATACAGTGGAGATGGCCCACCGCGCCGGCTATCGGGCAGTGATCTCGCATCGGTCCGGTGAGACGGAAGATCCTTTCATTGCGGATCTGGCTGTGGCGACGGGAGCCGGCCAGATCAAGACCGGAGCTCCCTGCCGGTCAGACCGGAACGCGAAATATAATCAATTGCTGCGTATCGGCGACTATTTGGGAGATCTTGCCGATTACGGGAATCCTTTTTGGCAAGAAGGGGAAACTCTGGAATAAAATCATAAAATCCGGTTGAAAAGCTGATGCCTTTATGTTACAATGGGAAACGATTGGTTAGGAGGTGTCAAGGTGGAGATTCTCAAGGCAATTTTAACAGTGATATTTGTGATCGACTGTATCGTTCTGACAGTGATCGTTTTGATGCAAGAAGGCAAGCAGCAGGGTCTGGGAGCTATCGCAGGAGCTTCCGACACATACTGGGGAAGAAATAGAGGCCGTTCTATGGAAGGCGGCTTATTAAAAGCGACTAGAATTTTAGGAGCACTGTTCTTTGTGCTTGCTCTCGTTTTGAACTTAAAATTTTGGTAGAAAGCAAAACACTCTTGTATTCAATAATGCAAGGGTGTTTTTCGACGTATAGGAGAGATTTGTGAAGAAAGAAAAATTAGAAAAGAGAAAAAAAGTGGTGCTAAGTCTGTTTCGTCATCCACAGTACAAACCTATGCGGATGAAGGAAATTGCCATGGTTTTTGATCTTCCCAAAGGGAGAAGAAAAGAACTGTATCCGGTTTTGGATGCCCTTGTGGAGGAAGGTCTGGCAGTGGTGGACCGCAGAGGCAGATACGAGGCTGCGGACCGTGTGGCGAAGAAGAAAAAAGAGAATACACAGATCTATGTGGAAGGAACGTTTATCGGTAATTCGAAAGGTTTTGGATTTGTGGAAGTGGAAGGCGCCCAGGATGACATTTACATTCCGGAGGAAGACACCGGACAGGCCATGCATCTGGACAAGGTAAAGGTACAGATTGAGAAAGCGGCAGGGGAAGGCAGGCGGGCCCAGGGAAAAATTGTAAAAATACTGGAGCATTCCGTGACAGAGGTTGTGGGAACCTTTGAGAAAAGCAAAAAATATGGATTTGTGGTGCCCGACAATGCCAGATATTTCAGAGATATTTTCATTCCCCAGGAAAGAATCAATCATGCCAGACATGGGGATAAAGTTGTGGTACAGATTACCCATTACGGAAGCAAGAAAAAAAGTCCGGAGGGCAAAGTGACGGAAGTTCTTGGTAGCATTCATGATCCGGGTATGGATATCCTGGCAGTTGTCAAAAGTTATGGAATTCCGTCAGAGTTTCCCAATAAAGTGAAAAATCAGGCACAGAAAGTTCCGGATCAGCTTCTGGAAGGCGATTTTTATGGAAGGGTGGATCTGAGAGACTGGACAGTGGTGACCATCGATGGAGAAGATGCCAAAGATCTGGACGATGGAGTCTCCCTTACCTGGGATGAGAAGGGATACCATCTGGGTGTGCACATTGCGGATGTGACGAATTATGTCCAGGAGGGCAGTGCTTTGGACCGGGAGGCCCTGAAAAGGGGAACCAGTGTGTATCTGGCAGACCGGGTTATTCCCATGCTTCCCACCAGACTGTCCAACGGAATCTGTTCTCTGAATCAGGGGGAGGACCGCCTGGCGTTAAGCTGTCTGATGGATTTGGATTTGGACGGCCGGGTTATCCATCACAGAATCGCGGAGACCGTGATTTGTGTCAATGAGCGGATGACCTACACAGATGTGAAAAAAATTTTGGAGGGCAGTGATGAGGAGCTGCTGGCGAGGTATCGGGGGCTGGTTCCCATGTTCCAAAAAATGGCAGAAGTCTCCGCCAAGATCCGGCAAGCAAGACAGAAGCGGGGAGCCATCGATTTTGATTTCCCGGAGTGCAGAATTTTGCTGAATAAAGTGGGAAGACCTGTGGGAATCGTGCCCCATGAGTCAAATGTGGCGACCAGATTAATTGAGGATTTCATGCTTTTGGCCAATGAGACCGTTGCGCAGACTTTCAGCCAGATGAAACTTCCTTTCGTATACCGGACCCATGAGCGGCCGGATTCGGAGAAAATGGAGGCACTTCTGACTTTGCTGCACGGCCATGGCATTCCATTTCAGAAGGCCAGGGAGCAGGTGAGCCCAAAAGAAATTCAGAAGATTCTGAAGTCTATCCAGGGGATGCCCCAGGAGGCGCAGATAAGCCGCATGATTCTGCGCAGTATGAAACAGGCACAGTACACTACAGAGTGTACCGGACACTTTGGCCTGGCTGCACAGTATTACTGCCATTTCACTTCACCGATCAGGAGATATCCGGATCTGCAGATACACCGTATTATTAAGGATTATCTCCGGGGCCGGATGGATGAAAAGAGAAAGGAACATTACCAGACAATCCTTGAGGATGTGGCCAGACAGTCCAGTGTCACAGAGCGCCGGGCAGATGAGGCGGAGCGCGAAGTGGAGAAGATGAAGAAAGCAGAGTACATGATGTATCACATAGGAGAGGTGTTTGAGGGTGTCATCAGCGGCGTGACTGCCTGGGGTTTTTATGTGGAACTGCCAGACACCATTGAAGGGCTGGTGCACGTGAACTCTCTGAGGGATGATTACTATGTCTACCATGCAGAGAGCCAGGAGCTGGAAGGGGAGATCACGCACAGGCGTTATACCCTGGGAGATTCTGTTCTGGTGAAAGCTGCGGATGCAGATCCGGTGACCAAAACCGTGGATTTCATCCTGGCAGGGCGGACAAGACAGCAGAGAAAAGAAGAAAATGAAGTTGAGGTAGGGTCTTATGAGTAAGAAAGAAAGTGTCCGGCTGGTGGCCAACAATAAGAAGGCATACCATGACTATTTTATTGATGACACTTATGAGGCAGGGATTGAACTGTTCGGAACAGAAGTGAAATCCCTGCGCAGCGGCAAGTGCAGTATCAAAGAGTCTTTTATCCGGATTGAGAGAGGAGAAGTTTTCGTATACGGTATGCATGTCAGTCCTTATGAGAAGGGGAACATTTTTAACAAAGATCCCCTGCGTGTGAGAAAACTTTTGCTCCATCGTTATGAGATTAACCGGTTGGAGAGTAAAATTGCGGAGAAAGGGTATACTCTGGTTCCTCTCAGGGTATATTTTAAGGGAAGCCTTGTGAAAGTGGAGATTGGACTGGCCCGGGGCAAGAAGCTGTATGACAAACGTCAGGACATTGCCAAAAAAGACCAGAGACGTGAGGCATTGAGGGAATTCAAAGTGAAAAATCTGTAGTTGACAAAGATGGTTTGTCTGTCATATACTATCTCTGAGCAAGGAAGATTCGTCTGTCAGCCAGAAGTCTTATTGAGGGCTTGTACTGGTTTCGACGGGGGTTTTGAAGTTGCGGAAGCCATTCGCAGACTCCGGAACTGCGCATCAAGCCGGAACTTAAATATAAACGCAGACGAAGATTACGCGTTAGCAGCTGCCTAATTGCAGCTCGTCAGCCTTAGAGCACTCACACTTTAAGAATCTGGCGTCGACTATGTGAGAAACCTTGCCGGTTAAGCTTTGCGCCGGCAGATGTATGATGAAGCTACTGAAGTCTTAAGCCTGTCACCGGGCGTGAGATGGAGGAAATGTCAAAACAGTGACTGTGATGGGAGATGCCGCAAGGGATAGGCTTTCGGACGCGGGTTCGATTCCCGCCAGGTCCATAGAGAAAACCGCAGGGTTCCCAAGGGAGACTGCGGTTTTCAAACAGAGACATAAGGAGAGGGGCATTAGCGCAGCTGGGAGCGCGCCACACTGGCAGTGTGGAGGTCACGGGTTCAAGTCCCGTATGCTCCAGAGAGGACACTGTGTAGGGCAGTGTCTTTTTTGTGGAAAATTTTGTTCCTGTGAAACCAAGATGTTTCGTGAAAACGTACTGCGTCGGAAAGGAAGCCTTTCGCTTTGATAGGAAATTACGGATAAACTGGGAAAAGAGAAAGTTTTGTGGTATGATGAGAGAAGTAAGTCAGAAGGAAGGACAGGGATTATGAAATTTGGCAAAATTCGAATCGAAGATGGAAATATTATTTTTACAAAGAGAGTCAAGACAAACACACTTCCTTGTTCCGAGATCCTGTGGGCCTATCGAAGAAGAGAAGAAAATGGAAAAAACCAGGAGTATTCCGAGTCCGTCTGCGTGGTGACACGTTATCATAAAAAATATCAGTTTGAGATGAGCGGCGAGGAGGTCACCGCCTGTATCCGGGAATTGCAGAAGCTGAATCCTTCTATGACCACAGGACTTCCAAAAGGAAGCAGAATCCCCTTCCAGGGGCTTTCCAACACCCGTGATCTGGGAGGACTGAAATCCGAGGATGGAAGATTGATTCTTCCGAAAAAACTGATTCGCAGCGGAGACCTGTATCATCTGTCTCATGAAGATCAGAAGACTCTGCGGAAAAAATATGAGTTGAGTAAGGTGATTGACTTTCGGACCATGCAGGAGAAGGAGCGCAAACCGGATACCAAGCTTGAGGGGGTAACCTATGTATTCAATCCGATTCTGGATGAGGCTACCTTCGGCATTACAAGAGAGAGTAGTATGGAGGAGGATTTGACTTTTGCGAAGGTGGATATGGGAGATTTTCTGGAGAAAGTATACCGGCAGCTGATCAAAGATCCCTATGCGTTGGATCAGTATGCGCAGTTTATGGATGAACTTCTCCGCCAGAGAGAGGGAGCAGTTCTGTATCACTGTTCTGCCGGGAAAGACCGGGTGGGAGTGGGAACCGCTCTGTTATTGAGTGCTCTGGGAATTCCCAGACCGGTGATCATGGAAGATTACTTAAGAACCAATGCGTATCTGGAAGAGGAGGCAGAGTACATGATTCAGCTTCTGGAGACCAGGATGATTGTGAGTCCACAGATTTATTCGAATGTGCAGGCTGCGTTCAGTGTACGCCGTTCTTATCTTGAGGGTGTCTTCCAGGTGATCGAGGAACAGTATGGTTCTATGGAGATATTCTTGCGGAAGAAGATGTATCTGTCGCCAAAAGCTTTGGAACAACTTCGCAATAAATATCTCATATGAATGGCATGGACAGAAATATTCTGGAGTTTTGGAAGGATTTTCTGTCTTTGGTGGAAATTTAATCTTGTTTTTTTAAGATAATTGTGGTACGTTAGTCTGGTAGATTATTACAGGCAGATAAAGGAAGGGAATTTGATGAGAGAGAATAAAAGGGTTTTATCTTTGTTGGTGGACAACGTCTCAGGTACGTTAAGCCGTATTGCCGGTCTGTTCAGCCGCAGAGGATATAATATAGACAGTCTTTCCGTGGGTGAGACCGCGGATCCCAGATTTTCCCGTATGACTGTGGTCTGCACGGGAGAGGAACTGATTCTGGAGCAGATTACCAAGCAGCTGGCTAAGCTGGTGGATGTGCGGGATATCAAAGTTCTGGATCCGGAAGACAGTGTGTGCAGAGAGATGATTCTGGTAAAGATTTCTACTACGGTAGAGCAGAGGGAGAGTGTTTTCGCAGTTGCAGATATTTTCCGCGCGAAAGTAGTGGATGTGAGCAAGGACTCCCTGGTCATTGAGCTGACCGGAAGCAAGAATAAGCTGGAAGCATTCCTGGAACTTCTGGAGCCCTATGAGATTCTGGAGCTGGCACGCACAGGAATCACTGGATTGTCCCGGGGAGCTGAGAATGTAACCTTTTTATAAAAGCTAGCTAAGGGCATTACTTTTTACAAAGCTTACCCTTAACGATATATCACAATACATATAGGAGGAATTAGAAATGGCAGTAAAAATCTATTATCAAGAAGACTGTAACATGAGCCTTTTGGAAGGAAAAACCATCGCCATTATCGGCTATGGCAGCCAGGGACATGCACATGCACAGAATCTGAGAGATTCTGGATGCAATGTGATCGTAGGTCTGTATGAGGGAAGTAAATCCTGGGCGAAAGCTGAGAAACAGGGCTTTAAAGTTTATACAGCAGCAGAAGCTGCAAAACAGGCAGACATCATTATGATTCTGATCAATGATGAGAAACAGGCACAGCTGTACAAAGAGTCCATCGAGCCGAACCTGGAAGAGGGAAATATGCTGATGTTTGCACATGGCTTCTCCATCCACTTTGGTCAGATCAGACCTCCGAAGAATGTGGATGTTACCATGATCGCTCCGAAGGCTCCGGGACATACTGTAAGAAGTGAGTACCAGATCGGAAGAGGAACTCCTTGTCTGATCGCTGTTGAGCAGGATTACACAGGAAAAGCAAAAGACAAAGCACTGGCATATGCCTGCGCACTGGGCGGAGCAAGAGCTGGTGTTCTGGAGACCACATTCAAGATTGAGACTGAGACCGACCTGTTCGGTGAGCAGGCAGTACTCTGCGGCGGTGTGTGTGCACTGATGAAAGCTGGCTTTGAGACTCTTGTTGAGGCTGGTTACGCACCGGAGAACGCATACTTCGAGTGTATCCATGAGATGAAACTGATCGTAGACCTGATCTATCAGAGCGGTTTCGCAGGAATGAGATATTCTATTTCCAACACAGCTGAGTATGGCGATTACATCACCGGACCGAAAATCATCACAGATGAGACAAAGAAAGCGATGAAACAGATTCTTTCCGATATTCAGGATGGTACTTTCGCAAAAGACTGGCTGCTGGAGAACCAGTCCGGCTGTACACATTTCCTGGCTATGAGAAAGAGAGAGGCTGCTCATCAGCTTGAGGAAGTAGGAGCAGAGCTTCGTAAGCTTTACAGCTGGAACAACGAAGACAAACTTCTGGACAACTAAACAAGGAGATAAGAGGGGATGTTGGTCCGCCAACATCCCTTTTTGTAACAAAAGAAAGGGCGAGTAATGAAAGAGAGAAATATTGCTTTGTGCATTGTGTTTTGTATCATCACCTGTGGAATCTATGGGATTTACTGGATGATCGTTCTCAACGATGAGCTTTTAGATGCTCTGGGGGAGGACGGCACCAGCGGGGGAATGGTATTCTTGTTCAGCCTTATCACCTGTGGAATTTACGGTCTCTACTGGATTTATCAGATGGGGAAAAGAGTGGATCGTCTGAACGAAAGATATGGCCGTCACACTGACAATTCCGGACTTCTCTATCTGCTGGTCTCCATCATCGGACTTCAGATTGTGATCTATGCGATTATCCAGAACGAATTGAATAATTATCACCGTGACAGTAATTTTCAGTATTATCAATAAAGGAGGAGCAGATTGCCGGTGTGGAGGGGGCTGCCTTGTTTTCCGGAGTGTGTAAGGTGAATGCAGTGATTACTTCACAGATACTGATTGATTTTTTTCAAGGTAAACGAAATTATCAATGTGGAGACAGCGAGCGTGGCCCATGTGTGTTACGTGAATCAGATACCGTTTCTTTCCGTTCGATGTATCACGGATACTCCTCAGCACAGTGGAGTTGAAAACTTTGAGGAGAATTGCGCGAAAGCTTCGAGTATCGCAAAAGATATCACGGTGGCTCTGTTAAAAGAATACAGTAAATGATATGAGATAAGCCCGCCATTTGGCGGGCTCATTTAGCGTCACGGGAAATTGTCTGGATGAAACAATTTTGCCGGCAAAGTATAATCATGTCAGTCAAATAATCTCAGAAAATGGCTGACGCAAGGAAGCTGGAGAGCGGATTTTCGAAAGACAAATCCCACGGTACGGCTTGGAAAAGAGACTCCCAGGTCCACTTCTTTTAGGAGTCCGGTCTGAAGCTCGTTCTGAACAAATTCACGGATCACACAGGCGATTCCAAGCCCGATCTTGGCGAACTCGATGAGAAGATCCATCGTGGTGATTTCCAGTACATTTTCCAACACAATGTTATGTTTGCGGAAAGCACTGTCCACATACTGACGGGTGATATTTTCTTCATCCAGCATCATGAATGCCGCGTTGGAGAATAGATCAGAACTGCCGGAACGAAGAGACAGGTTGTTCAGATAGCTCTCCGTTGCCACAAAGGTATCCTGGATCGGACACAAGGGCTGGAAGGAGAAGGACTTCAGATTCTGGGTTTTTCCCACAAGGCCGATGTCAATCCGGTCTTCCTCCAGAAGCGAAAGGGTCTGATAGGTGGACTGACAGGAGATGGTCAGACGCACATGGGGATACTGCTGGACATATTGCTGCAGATAAGGCAGAAGAAGATATTTGCACAAGGTTGTGCTGACGCCGATCCGCATCTGGGAAATACCTAAAGAATGGTTCCTCAGCAGCAGATCCTCGCCGGTCTCCAGGGCATGCAAAGCACTGTCCACATACTGGAAAAGAAGCGTGCCGTCCTGCGTCAGCGACACACCCCGGGAAGAACGGGTGAAGAGCACCGTCTGCAGGTGATCCTCCAGACGGTGGATTGCCTTACTCACTCCCGGCTGACTGATGTATAATTCCTTGGAAGCCTTGGAGATGTTGCCGGTTTTGGCGACAGTATGAAAAATTTTGTAAAGAGATAGATTTTCAGCCATAGTCTGCTCCTTTTTCTGCTTATGGGGGCCTGAAAGAAAACTGGTTCAGGTAAAAGCTAAATATATCTATAAGTTATGGTAACTATTCGTAATATGTATTTGTATTATAGCATCAGGGGTGCTATAATGTCTACAGTAAGAAGAAACGAAAGATAATACCTGAGTGAAAAATAAAATGGAAGTATTGGAGGAATGAGAAGATGGGAATGACGATGACGCAGAAAATTCTGGCGGCTCATGCAGGACTGGACCATGTGGAGGCTGGCCAATTGATTGAAGCGGATTTGGATCTGGTGCTGGGAAATGATATTACCTCACCGGTGGCGATTCATGAGATGGATAAGATGACAGTGAAAGAGGTCTTTGACAAAGATAAGATTGCCCTTGTCATGGATCATTTTATACCGAACAAAGATATTAAATCTGCGGAACACTGTAAATGTGTGCGAGAGTTTGCGTGCCGCCATGATATCACAAATTATTTTGATGTGGGAGAGATGGGAATTGAACATGCGCTGCTGCCGGAGAAAGGTCTGACTGTGGCAGGGGATGTGATCATTGGAGCAGACTCTCATACCTGTACTTACGGCGCGCTGGGAGCGTTTTCTACCGGAGTGGGAAGTACCGATATGGCAGCGGGAATGGCAACAGGAAAGGCATGGTTTAAAGTTCCCTCTGCGATCAAATTCAACCTGGTTGGAAAACCTTCCAAGTGGGTCAGCGGAAAAGATGTGATTCTCCATATCATCGGTATGATCGGAGTGGATGGCGCTCTGTATAAATCCATGGAGTTTGTGGGAGAAGGAATCGCGCATCTGTCCATGGATGACCGTTTTACCATCGCAAACATGGCGATTGAAGCCGGCGGAAAAAATGGAATTTTCCCGGTGGATGATAAGGCGATTGCTTACATGAAAGAGCACTCCAAGAGAGAATTCAAGATCTACGAGGCAGATGAAGATGCGGTCTATGATGAGGAATATACCATTGATCTGAGTGAACTGAAGCCGACCATTGCATTTCCGCATCTTCCGGAAAACACTAAGACCATTGATGAGATCACAGAGGATGTGAAGATTGATCAGTCCGTGATTGGTTCCTGTACAAATGGAAGAATTGAAGATCTGAGAATAGCAGCCGAGATCCTGAAGGGGCGTAAAGTGAAGAAAGGAATCCGTTGTATCGTAATTCCGGCGACACAGGCTATCTATCTTCAGGCACTCAAGGAAGGATTGCTGGAGATTTTCATTGAGGCGGGAGCAGTGGTCAGCACACCAACCTGCGGACCTTGCCTGGGAGGTTATATGGGAATCCTTGCCGAGGAAGAGAGATGTATCTCCACAACGAACCGGAATTTCGTGGGACGAATGGGACATGTGGATTCAGAAGTATATCTGGCAAGCCCGGCTGTGGCCGCGGCCAGTGCCGTGACCGGTAAGATTTCAGCACCGGCAGAATTAGGTTTATAGGAGGGAAATTCGATGAAAGCAAGCGGAAGAGTTTTTAAATACGGCGACAATGTGGATACGGATGTCATTATCCCGGCCCGTTATCTGAATTCTTCAGATCCGGCTGAGCTGGCCACACATTGTATGGAAGATATTGACAAAGATTTTGTGAAAAAAGTTCATAAGGGAGATCTGATCGTGGCAGACAAAAATTTTGGTTGTGGTTCTTCCAGAGAACATGCTCCGATTGCGATCAAGGCAGCTGGAGTGAGCTGTGTGATTGCGCAGACTTTTGCCAGAATTTTTTATCGCAATGCCATCAATATCGGTCTTCCGATTATTGAGTGTCCGGAGGCTTCCAAGGGAATTGAGGATGGAGATGAAGTGGAAGTGGATTTTGACACAGGAATCATCTATAACCGAACCCGGGGAACACAGTTTAAGGGACAGGCTTTTCCAGAGTTTATGCAGAAGATCATCAAGGCAGAAGGCCTGATCAATTATATTAACAGCAAGGCTGAATCATAAGAGAGAAAAGATCTGGGAAAGGGTGAAGTGAGAGGAAAGCTTCCTCTTGCAAAACTTTCCCAGATTTTATGAAAAAAGTAGTTGAAATTCAGACAAAGTATGATATAATGGAATAGTTCGACGGGGTATGGCGTAGCTTGGTAGCGCGCACGGCTGGGGGCCGTGAGGTCGCAGGTTCAAATCCTGTTGCCCCGATTTTTGCTTTTAAATAAAGTATTTTTGGAGTTTTAAAAATTACCTTGATTACTTTTTATGAAGTATAACTAGCATAGGAGGAAATCTTGGACATATGGCCTTAAGGAGCTATATATAAATGCATTAATGGTAGTGTATTTATATATAGTTTTTTTATATTGTTAATTTTCTTTTTCAGATATCAAAGAGAAAAAGAAGAGGCTTTGATATTACAAAAACGTAATTGATGAAATTCCAAAAAGAAATCAATATATCAGCTGGTGAGAATAAAAAAACAGGAGAATTTAATCTCCTGCTGTTTTATTAATTTGATTTTGTTTATTACCAACATTTACTACAAGCACCATATCCCATTGCCTGGGCTTGAGATACTGTTGTCTGTCTGGCGTTGTTTGGATTCATATTACCGCAATCTGGGATGCTATGATATTTACTTCCTGTAGCTGAGAGCCAGGCAGTTGCATTATTTGAAGTATTTTCTGCAGCAGATGTCGTGTCATTTGAATCAGAATTGCTGGCGCTGTTACCTGCTGATGCAGCCGATACGTTTTGTGTTTTTAATGTATTAATCTGCGAGTTCAGATTTTGAATTTGTGACTGCAAATCTGCAATTTGAACATTTAAGCCATCAATTGTTTCCTGGCACTTATCGTGCTTTTTTGCCAACTTATCATATTTATCTGAGATGGATTGCTGTTCTTCTATGGTTGTATTCAGCGTCTCTATTTCTGATTTCGTATCTTGTATATAATTCTGGTATTCTGTTTGAAGTTCTTCATAGGAAGAATCTAATCCAGCAATATGGCTGTTTAAACCTTGTATTTCATTTTGATACTGGTAATTATTCTGATAAAAATAGAGGGTGGTACATAAAAATATGAAAGAAATAATTCCTAAAATAAGAGAGGGTTTGTTTAGTTTTTTGAATTTGAGATAAATTTTATCCCATGTTTTTTTGAAGTTATTCATGGCAAAGTTTCCTTTTATTTTTTATATTAAGGTGAAAAAAATCCTGAATTCTTGATTCTTCAAAAATTCAGGATTTAAAGATAGTAGCGAGAGGGGGAGTCGAACCCTCGACACTACGGGTATGAACCGTATGCTCTAGCCAACTGAGCTATCTCGCCATATGATATGGGACCTATAGGGCTCGAACCTATGACCCTCTGCTTGTAAGGCAGATGCTCTCCCAGCTGAGCTAAGATCCCATAGTCAGTTGCTGCCGCAGGTGCTTGCTTTGTTTGTTTCCCGTCGACTGCTCTGCTATTATATACCGGAAAGTAAGAGTTTGTCAACACCTTTTTTGAAAAAAATTTAAAAAATTTGAACAACTGACACAGCTTACTTTTTGAGAGCGTTTTCTCTGCTTTATGAGAGCTTTGCAAGAACCCCCCTTTTCCTTGATTTTTCAATGGATTTATGTATAATAGTACTGAGACATTTTGTGACGTGTACGGCATTTGTCAGGAGTAATTTGAGTATCAGGAGGAGATAAATATATGCGAGTCGATACGGACGATTTTGCCCGACCGTGTAGTTGCGGAAAAGAACACCACATAGACGTTAAAGAAATTATCATAGAACCAGGGGCAATTGAGAAACTGGAAGTGATGTTGGATGATGGTATGCTAAGAGAATATTTTCTTCCCGTCATCATCTGTGACACCAATACCTTTGAGGCCACAGAAGAAATCATGGAGAATATCTATGATCGCTGTGAGACAGTTATTCTGGATGCGGAGGGTCTGCAGGCAGACCGCAGAAGTGTGGAAGTTGCCATTCAGAATATAGATGAAGAGATGGATTTGATTATCGCTGTGGGAACAGGGACGATCCATGATATCTGCAGATGCATTGCCCATGAATATGGAGTTCCGTTTGTGTCGGTGCCGACGGCAGCAAGCATGGATGGTTTTGTCAGTTCCGTGGCGACCGTTCTGTGGGATGGATTTAAGAAGACAATCCCCTCAGTATCACCTTTGTGTGTGATTGCTGATATTGATATTATATCCAAAGCGCCCTGGAGGCTGAACGCTTCAGGCGCCGCCAATATTATGGGAAATTATATCAGCCTTCTGGACTGGAGAATCTCACAGTTGGTTTCAGGCGAATATCTGTGTGAGAGGGCTTGTTCCATGGAAGAACAGGCAATTCGGATTGTGAAATCCTGTATCCGCGGCATTCCAGACGGGGATGAGGATGACTGTGAGGATTTGATGAAGGCATTGATTTTATCAGGCCTCGCGATGCAGATTGTGGGCAGTTCCAGACCGGCCTGCGGTGCAGAGCATCATATGTCCCATCTGTGGAGAATGGAAGTGGTCAATCCGCATCTGAATGTATATCACGGGGAGAAAGTGGGAATCGCCGCCTTGATCTGTCTGCAGAAATATAAGCAGATCGCCCAGGCAATACGGGAGGGCGATTGCCATGTGGTGGAATATGAAGGGATGGAAAATGTCCTGTTGGAGCATACCTTCCAGAATAAGAATCAGCTTCAGAAAGTGATTGAGGAGAATACACCGGATCCGTTGATTGGAGTTGTTCCGGAGCACCTTGAGAAGTGTCTGCCCCAGATTGCGGATATGATTGAAGATTTGCCGGATGTGGATGATCTTCAAAGGCTGATGGAAAAAGGAGGATGTATCACAGATGCCAGAAGGATCGGTCTGACAGATCGGATGATCCAGGAGACGATACAGGTTTCCCCTTATATGAGAAACCGCTTGACGCTGATGCGCTTCTTGAAAATGCTGGAAATTGACAGAGCATAAATGAAGAAAGGAAAAAATCAAATGCGTGTGGGAATGGGATACGATGTACACAGACTGGTACCGGGCAGAGATTTGATTCTCGGGGGAGTAAAAATTTTCTGGGAAATGGGACTTCTGGGTCACTCAGATGCAGATGTGCTGGTACATGCGGTGATGGATGCTCTTTTGGGGGCAGCGGCACTGGGCGATATCGGGCAGCATTTTCCAGACACGGACCCGGCTTATGAGGGAATATCCAGTATTTCCCTGTTGGAACGGGTAGGCGAGCTTCTCCGGAAACATGGATGGCGGGTGGAGAACCTGGATGCAATTATTGTTGCGCAGAAGCCGAAGATGGCGCCTCACATTCCAAAGATGAGAGAGAATATTGCCCGTTCTCTTGGAATCGGTGTAGATCAGGTCAGTGTGAAAGCGACAACGGAAGAAAAATTAGGATTTACCGGTACATTGGAAGGAATTTCTTCCCATGCGGTTTGTTTACTGGAGAAACTGTAAGAGAGAATCAGGACTTCGTTTCTGTCAGGGGACGAAGTCTTTTATTACTATCAGGAAAGGAATCAAAAAAAGTGAAAATCTATAATACCTTGTCAAAAAGAAAAGAGGAGTTTATTCCTCTGGAAGAAGGAAAAGTAAGAATGTATGTCTGCGGGCCTACTGTGTATAATCTGATTCATATTGGAAATGCGCGGCCCATGATTGTTTTTGATACTGTGCGCCGTTATATGGAATACAAAGGTTACGAAGTCAATTATGTATCGAATTTTACAGATGTGGACGATAAAATTATAGCAAAAGCCAATGAAGAAGGTGTCACTGCGGAAGAAATTTCCAAACGCTATATTGCAGAGTGTAAAAAAGATATGGCGGCTATGAATGTGAAACCAGCCACCACACATCCTCTGGCGACAGAAGAAATCGGAGGAATGGTGGAGATGATTCAGACTCTGATTGACAAAGGATATGCCTACCCGGTGGCAGATGGAACCGTTTATTTCCGTGTGAAAAAATTTCCGGAATACGGAAAACTTTCACATAAGAATCTGGAAGATCTCCAGTCCGGTTTCCGGGCGCTGCAGGTGTCTGGAGAGGATCAGAAAGAAGATCCCCTGGATTTTGTCCTCTGGAAGCCAAAAAAAGAAGGAGAGCCGGCATGGCCGTCACCCTGGTGTGAGGGACGTCCGGGATGGCATATTGAGTGTTCGGAGATGTCTAAAAAATATCTTGGAGAAGAGATTGATATTCACGCAGGCGGAGAGGATCTTATCTTCCCGCATCATGAGAATGAGATTGCACAGAGTGAGTGTTGCAACGGCAAGCAGTTTGCCAGATATTGGATGCACAATGCTTTTTTGAATATTGACAATAAGAAAATGTCAAAATCTCTTGGCAACTTCTTCACAGTACGAGAGATCGGCGAGCAGTATGACTTGCAGGTTCTGAGATTCTTTATGTTGAATGCTCATTATCGCAGTCCTCTGAACTTCAGCCGTGATCTGATGGAAGCGTCTAAGAATTCACTGGAGAGAATCTGTAATGGGGCACAACGCCTCAAATTCCTGGAGAAAAATGCTTCTGACGCGGAAATGACAGCGTCTGAGAAGGAAAGCCTTCAGGAGGCAAGGAAGCTTTACATTGGCAAATTTGAAGAGGCTATGGACGATGATTTCAATACTGCAGATGCGATTGCGGCAGTTTTTGAGCTGGTCAAATATGCCAACACACAGGTGACAGAGAGCAGTTCCAGGGAGTATGTTCAGGGCGTGTATGGAATTTTGAAGGAACTGTGCGATGTTCTTGGATTGATTATCGAGAAGGAAGAAGAATTGCTGGATGAAGATGTGGAGAATCTGATTGCGGAGCGTCAGGCAGCCAGAAAAGCAAAGAATTTCGCAAGGGCCGATAAGATTCGCGATCAGCTCAGTGATATGGGAATCATTCTTGAAGATACCAGAGAGGGTGTAAAATGGAAAAGGGCTTAGCACACCTGTCAGAGGTCTTTGATCTTCCGGATCAGGACCTCAGAACCTTTTCGCCCCTGACGCTTGCCTACATTGGTGACGGGGCGTATGAGATTGTGATTCGCACGGTTTTGGTAAAACAGGGGAACTGTCCGGTGAATCAGCTCCACAAAAAGGCAAGTCAGCTGGTGAAGGCGCAGACGCAGTCTGCCATGATGGACATTCTGGAGCCTTTGCTGACAGAAGAAGAGTATAGGATTTACAAAAGGGGAAGGAATGCACATTCCCCCACAATGGCAAAGCATGCGTCCATGGCAGATTATCGTCGCGCGACGGGGTTTGAGGCATTGATTGGCTATCTGTACCTGAAAGAAGACTGGGAACGCATGCTGGATCTGATCCGGGCAGGTCTGGAAGGAAGAAAATCCTGATTGGAGGAAGAATATGAGTGAGCAGATTGAAGGAAGAAATGCAGTGCTTGAGGCATTTCGCGCAGGGCAGTTTGTGGATAAATTATATCTGCAGGATGGCTGTCACGACGGACCGGTACAGTCCATTGTACGGGAAGCTAAGAAAAAGGGCACGCTGATACAGTATGTGCCGAAAGAAGGTCTGAATCAGATGTCCCAGACAGGGGCACACCAGGGTGTGATTGCTCAGATGGCGGCCTTTGATTATTCCACGGTGGAAGAGATTCTTCAGAGAGCAAAAGATAAGGGAGAGGACCCGTTTCTGGTTCTCCTGGACGGAATTGAGGATCCGCATAATCTGGGAGCTATTATCAGAACTGCGAATCTTGCGGGAGCCCATGGTGTCATCATTCCAAAGAGAAGAGCAGTGGGGCTGACCTCGGTCGTTGCGAAGACTTCAGCGGGCGCTTTGAATTACACACCGGTGGCAAGGGTGTCTAATCTCGTGAAAACCATGGAAGCTCTGAAAAAAGAGGGAATGTGGTTTGTGTGTGCGGATATGGGCGGACAGACGATGTATGATCTGGATTTGCGAGGGCCGATTGGTCTGGTGATTGGAAGTGAGGGAGAAGGTGCCAGCCGCCTTGTGAAAGAAAATTGTGATTTTGTTGCTTCCATTCCCATGAAGGGAGATATTGACTCTTTGAATGCTTCAGTGGCAGCGGGAGTTCTTGCTTATGAGATTGTCCGGCAGAGAATGTGCAAGTGAGAAATGATGGAGAGATTATGGAACTCTACGATAAGATGACGGATGAAGAACTGATTGGAAAGTTGAGAGCCGGGCGAAGAGACGTGGCCGATTATCTGATGGAAAAATATAAGGGACTTGTCCGGCAGAAAGCCCGTACTATGTATTTGATTGGCGGAGAAACCGATGATCTGATTCAGGAGGGAATGATCGGTTTATTTAAGGCGGTCCAAAATTATGATTCCGGGAAAGAGGCATCCTTTCAGACATTCGCCCGCCTGTGTATCGACAGGCAGCTGTATAAGGCTGTCTCTGGTTCGAACCGGCAGAAACATCAACCTTTGAACACTTACGTGTCTTTGAGCCAGGAAGAGGGAACAGATCATCTGGAGGAATTGTGGGAGCAGAGTCCGGAGACGATTGTGATTGCGAGAGAAAATGTGGATGATTTGGAAACGCAGATCAGAAGGTGTCTGAGCCCGCTGGAAAATCAGGTTCTGGAGTTGTATCTTCTCGGAGAGGATTACAGTCAGATATCCAAAACTCTTGGAAAAACCAAGAAATCTGTGGACAATGCTCTGCAGAGAATCAAGGGAAAAGTGCGTCTGTGTGTGGATGACATACAGAATCGTAAAGTGAGAGAGAAAGAAAATCTGGAAACATAACGGCTGAAATTAGTCATCCTTTTCTCGACAGGAGAATGGGATGGCTATTTTTGGTATATCGGAGAAAATGGAGGAAGAGAAGGTATGGATATCCGGTTTGTGATTCTGTTTATTATGATGATTGTTTTAATAGGGTGGGTGATTTTCTGCGGTGTTCAATTTGTGCGCAGCGGAAGACAGATCATCGTAGATGCGAACCTAAAGACGCGTGTAAAATGTGAGAAATGCCAGATGGAATATGAAGTAAGCAAAGAGGAGCTCTCCCGTAGCGGGATGTCGAAATCCCAAAGTGTGACGAAGACAGAGCTGCATCATGGAATCTTGGTTCGCAGGCGGAGGTATCTCTATTACGCCAAAAAATTCAGATGCCCTCACTGCGGAAAACGAAGATATGCTCAGATATTAAACCTGGAAGAATTACAGGCAATGACTAGCCCGGCGGCTCTGAGAACGGGGCTGCGCTGGCTTGTGATTATGTGCATCGGAGGATTTATCATTTTGATACTTTTTGGAATTCCAATGAATCTGGCAGAACGAAGGCATGAGAACAGAGTGGAAGAGATGAGGCAGCAGCGTGTGGAAGAGCTTTTGGAAGAGTTTAATAAGTAAATATGAAATTCTTCAAAAAACAAAAGAACCTTTGATCTCTCAAAGGTTCTTTCTCAGAGCTGCCTAGCGGATTTGAACCGCCGACCTCCGCCTTACCAAGGCGACGCTCTACCAACTGAGCCAAGGCAGCAACTGCGTCTCACAAGAAAAGATTCTACCAGAACATGGGGTATCTGTCAACACTTTTTTTGAAAAAAATAAAAATTTTTTTGACAGGAAAAAGGAGATGCCAGCATCTTGAGATGCCGGCATATGAAAAAGAAAAGTTAATGAAAAAGTTTTATGTTTATGTTCTATATCATAGCGAAGGATTGTGAGTATTCTGTGTTTAATTTTTGATATAAATGTGAACATTTTTGATATTTTGACCAGGTCTGGACGAAAAAAGCTTCCACAAAGTCTGTATTTATGATAAGATTAAGAACTAGAAAGATCGAGGAGGCAAGATATGGAGAACGAGACAGTATCCAAAAATTTTATCGAGCAGATTATAGATAAAGATCTGGCGGAAGGGGTTTACGATACCGTACACACACGTTTTCCCCCGGAACCGAATGGTTATTTGCATATTGGACATGCAAAATCTATTCTCCTGAATTATGGTTTGGCTCAGGAATATCATGGAAAATTCAATATGCGTTTTGACGATACGAACCCTACCAAGGAAAAAATAGAATTCGTGGAGTCAATTAAGGAAGATATTAAGTGGCTTGGAGCAGACTGGGAAGACCGTCTGTATTTTGCGTCTGATTATTTTGATCAGATGTATGAGAACGCGGTGAAGCTGATTAAGAAGGGCAAGGCCTATGTAGATGATTTGAATGCGGAGCAGATCCGCGAGTATCGTGGAACGCTGAAAGAGCCTGGAAAAGAGAGCCCATACAGAGACAGAAGTGTGGAGGAGAATCTGAAGCTGTTCCAGGAGATGAAAGATGGGAAATACGCAGACGGAGAGAAAGTTCTCCGTGCGAAGATTGACATGGCTTCTCCGAATATGAATATGAGAGATCCTGTGATCTATCGTGTGGCTCATATGACACATCACAATACTGGTGACAAATGGTGTATTTATCCGATGTATGATTTTGCCCATCCCATTGAGGATGCCATTGAGGGAATTACTCATTCCATCTGTACATTGGAGTTTGAAGATCATCGTCCGCTGTATGACTGGGTCGTGCGGGAACTGGAGTATCCTCACCCGCCGAAGCAGATTGAGTTCGCGAAGCTGTACCTGACCAATGTGGTGACAGGAAAGCGTTATATTAAGAAATTAGTAGAGGAAGGCATTGTGGACGGATGGGATGATCCCCGTCTGGTGTCCATTGCGGCACTGCGCCGCAGAGGTTTTACGCCTGAGTCTATTAAGATGTTTGTGGAACTGTGCGGTGTATCCAAAGCGAACAGTTCTGTGGACTATGCGATGCTGGAGTACTGTATCCGTGAGGACCTGAAGATGAAGCGTCCTCGTATGATGGCAGTTTTGGATCCGATTAAGCTGGTCATTGACAATTATCCGAAGGATCAGATTGAATACCTTGATGTGGTGAACAACCTGGAGAATGAGGAGCTGGGACATCGGAAAGTTCCATTTAGCAGAGAGTTGTACATCGAGCGGGAAGATTTCATGGAAGTTCCTCCGAGAAAATATTTCCGCCTGTTCCCTGGAAATGAAGTCCGCCTGATGCATGCATATTTTGTGAAGTGCGAGAGCTTTGTAAAAGATGAAAACGGCAAGGTGATTGAAGTTCACTGTACCTATGATCCTTCTACCAAGGGAGGAAATGCGCCGGATGGACGTAAAGTAAAAGGAACCATTCACTGGGTTTCCGCAGAGGAAGGCAGACCGGTTAAGGTTCGTCTCTATGAAAATATCATTGATGAGTCGAAGGGCGTCTACAATGAGGATGGTTCTTTGAATCTGAATCCCAATTCCCTGCAGGAAGTGACCGCTTATGTGGAGCCTGAACTGATGAAGGCAAAAGCGTACGACAGCTTCCAGTTTGTGAGAAACGGATACTTCTGTGCGGATTCCAAGGATTCCAAAGAGGGAGAGCCAGTGTTTAACAGAATTGTTTCTCTGAAGAGTTCTTTCAAACTGCCCAAGGCATAATCTTATATCTGTCATGTGAAGGACAGAAGTGACTTTATTTGTTGTTTTTGTGAAATATTTGTTGAAGGGTAGAAGAAATAACGATATAATGAAGATAATGTCAGGATACGGATTTTCTGTCTGTATCCTGAAAGTTTCCTATTCACTTTTCAGGAACAAACAAGTTCGGGAAAGAAAAACAAAAAACAGGAGGATATAAGATGAAGAAACTTGTTGTGGCAAACAAAGACGCATGCATGGCATGCAAAGAGTGTGAGATTGCTTGTTCAGAGGCTTTCTACAAGGAATTTGATGATCGGAAATCCTGCATTCAGATCGGAGTGAAAAAAGATGGAGTGACTCCGAAGCCTATGGTTTGTGTACAGTGCGGAAAATGTGCAAAAGCCTGTCCGGAAGGCGCGATTACACAGAATGCAAAAGGTGTGTACATCATCAACAAGAAAAAATGTGTGGGCTGCGGCAAATGTGTGGAGGCTTGTCCGTTTGGCCTGGTTGTGAAGGCAGAAGACAAAGAGTACGCAAGCAAATGTATTGCATGTGGAATCTGTGCGAAAGCCTGTCCAATGGAAGTCCTGGAAATCAAAGAAGCATAAGAATTGCAAGACGGTCAAAAAAGGGGGCTGTCGGGAAATAGATAGTCCGAAACAGGGGCAGGCGTGACTTGCATGAGTTACGCCTGCCCCTGAAATTTATCTCATGAAAAGAGAAAAAGATGGCTAACGACAACCATCTTCCTCTCCGTTCCATGTTATAATGGAACTATGCGAAAACAAGATTATTATAACGACTTTTTTGATTTTGGGCAACAAAATATGTGTAAAACCGCATTTTGATACAATCCACCCCAGGGAAAAATGTAAAAACGCTTGAAATAAAGGCTTTTGGCAGGTCTAATGACTTGTTGGAAGCCTTTTCTTTTTGCAATTTCAAAACATCAAGCGTAACTCCGATCTGGGTTGAACCCTCCTGCGCCCATTTGAACCATGCCATCGATGGCCAATGTGCTTCAGATGGAATCCATCAAATCCAGAAGAATCTGTTTCTGCGTATCCATAAAACACCTACCATTCTGCTTGTACTGTATCCATTCTAAGCCCCAAAATGGTGGTATAATAGTCGCAATCAGTAGCTACTAAAAACCCAACAGGAACTTACGCAGTAATAGCTTGGTAGCCATCAGGGAATGATATTCAGGATGTCAAGAGGCTAAATTATGGTGGAGCATATATTTTTGAGCGGATGGCTCGTGAACGTGGCATCATAGTAGAGGAAATGAGGGCTATTATTTCTGCTCGTATTGAAAGCGGATGGAATGATCCCAATCCGAAAAAGCGCAGTGGAGAAAAATCCTCCGCTCGGATACGCTTTAATCCTCAATGAATTCTATTAGGCAATCTAAAAAGTGTTTTGCCGCTTTGGAAAACACTTGATATTTTTTCCAAACTATATAACCACGCGCCTCCAATCGTGGAGAAAATGGCCGGAAACAAAGGTTGCTTCCCTGCGTGTTAATGAGCCTATCGAAACACAGAGCGTACCCAAGCCCTTCACTTACCAATAACGAAGCGTTAAAAAGCAGGTTGTAAGTAGCCACAATATGCAGTTCCGCCTCTTCCCGCTGAAGCCATTGATGCAGATATATGTCATCCCCCTTTTGGTGGGATACGATCAGCGGCTTATCCCACAAATCTTCCGGGCAGATATTTTCTTTTTCTGCCAATGGGGAATCTTTGCGCATTAAAACACCCCAGGTATCTTTGATCGGGACCGGAACGGCCTCATATTTCTGTGAATCAATCTCAGTAAAAAGAAGTCCAAAATCAATGAGTCCTTTATCCAGATATTCAAGAACATGCTCCGCATTGCCGCTGGAGATGTGATACCGGATATCTGGATATTTTTGCTGCAATTTTTTAGCAACCTGTGCAAACAAACGGACGGTTTCTGTTTCGCCGGCTCCGATAAAAACATTCCCCGCAATGGTTTCGCCCGCGCCTGTGATTTCTTCTTCTGTGCGTCGCATCAGCGAAATCATTTCCTCCGCCCGTTTACGCAGAATCATCCCTTCTTCCGTCAAAATGACTTTGCGAGATCCTTTGACACCGCGAATGAGGAGCTGTTTACCAAGTTCTGTTTCCAGCGCCTTAAGCTGTGTGGATAAAGCTGGCTGAGAGATGTGCAAAGACTCTGCCGCTGCGGTGATATTCTGTTCTCTGGCCACTGCCAAAAAGTATTCCAATAACCGAAATTCCATCGAAATCGTCTCCTGCTATTCAGTATTCAGTATTCAGTATAGGTTAATTGAAAATTTAAATGCAACATAGTCTGTTGCGCTTAGAATTGCATAAGGTAGGAGCCATGGGGTTGCATTTGTAACTTCATGGTTTTCTTTTATGCTATCTTCCTGTATAGTGGTTCCTGTTCTGCCTTCAGATTGGAGGCATTTATGAGCAAGAAACACCTTACCTATGATGACAGACTGGCTATTCAGGCA